>JBBQVR010000001.1:0-70457 GCA_038211355.1 Rhodobacterales bacterium
TGACCGGATCGCGGCGCGGGGGCCCTCGGGCCTGCGCAGCGCAAGGACGGTGACGAATCCGGCAAAGACCCAGTAGCGGATCATGATGATCATCTGGGTCGAATATTCGCCGGCAAGGTGTTTTGAGAACCCGTCCTGCGCTGCAAAGGCTGCCACGGCGGCAACCATCAGCCAGATGCCTTTAGCGGGATTGCGGGAGGTGGTCATGACGCCTTGCGCCTAACATGCGCGGATTGCCGGGGAAAGGGGGGCCATCCCCACAACCCCTGACAGGGGTATGGGCTGTGCGATTCAAGGCGATATTCCATGGCATTAGGCGCAGTGCCACATATCGTGGATGTGCTTTTACCGGCACCCTTGCCCCAAAGGGTGCCCACTGTCCCGTCTTTTCCGTGGCAACGCCGTCCGAGTGGGGCTCGATGCCCCCGAGGACGGCCGCCCGTTTCAGGCAGCGCGGGCACGGGGCTGTAAACACCCCTCCCAGTGGCGATTGCCGCTTGTCAGAAGTTTCATGTCGCTGTTACCTGATCGTTACAAAATGCAGGCACTGACCGAACAAGCGAAAGCACTTGGTCTTCGAAAGCCTGGGCTGACGTTCCAACTGGGAGAAGTGAAATGCTGACAAGAAACATTCTTTGCCTGACAACCAGCCTTGCTGTGCTGATGTCGAACGGTGCCGTCTTCGCCGAAGCCCACATGGCCGAACTTGAAGCCGCCGCCAAGGCCGAGGGCATGCTCTCGACCATCGCGCTGCCGCACGACTGGTGCGGCTATGGCGAAGTCATCGCCGGGTTCAAGGCGAAGTACCCCGAAATCACCGTGAACGAGCTGAACCCCGATGCCGGTTCCGCAGATGAGCTTGAGGCCGTGAAGGCCAACAAGGACAACAAGGGCCCGCAGGCACCCGACGTTCTGGACGTGGGCCTTGCCTTCGGCCCGCAGGCCAAGGCTGAGGGTCTGACCCAACCCTACAAGGTTGCGACCTGGGCCGAGATCCCCGACACCATCAAGGATGCCGAAGGCCATTGGTACGGCGACTATTACGGTGTGATGTCCTTCATCGTGAACACCGACATGGTCGAGAACGTCCCGCAGGACTGGGCTGACCTTCTCAAGCCGGAATATGCGGGCATGGTGGCACTCGCGGGTGATCCGCGCGCCTCGAACCAGGCGATCCTGGGTGTGCTGGCCGCTGGCCTGTCAACCGGCGCTGCGCCGGGTGAAGCTGCGGGCCAGGCGGGCCTGGAGTTCTTCAAGGCGCTGAACGATGCGGGCAACTTCGTCCCGGTTATCGGCAAGGCCGGCACGCTGGCCCAGGGCACCACCCCGATCATCATCATGTGGGACTACAACGCCCTTGCCGCCCGTGACACGCTGGCCGGGAACCCCCCGGTTGAGGTTGTGGTTCCGGCGACCGGCGTTCTGGCTGGCGTCTATGTGCAGGCGATCTCTGCCTACGCACCGCAGCCGAACGCAGCAAAGCTGTGGATGGAATACCTCTACAGCGACGAAGGTCAGCTGGGCTGGCTGAAGGGCTACTGCCACCCGGCGCGCTTCAACGCGATGGCCGCTGCTGGCAAGATCCCGCAGGACCTGCTGGATGCGCTGCCTCCGGCTGCGTCGTATGAGGCCGCCTACTTCCCGACGCTGGAAGAAGTCGATGCCAACAAGGCCGCCGTCACCGGTGGCTGGGATGCCGTCGTCGGCGCCAACGTCGAGTGATCCGACTGCCTGCCCCGGAGCATTCCGGGGCAGGCCACTTCAGGCGACCGTCAGAGTCGCTGTTTCGCAGGGGGAACCATGTCAAGTGATCCGAACCGCCGGTCAACCCGACGGCTGCCGCTTGAATGGCTGGGCATCCTGCCCTTTGCGATCTTTGCCTTTCTGTTCCTGATCCTGCCCACCTTGCGCATCGTCACTGGCGCCTTTCAGGATCAGACGGGTGCTTTCACCTTCCAGAACCTGCTGGACCTGAACACCGCGTCAATCCGGGCGGCCTATTGGACATCAATCAAGCTGAGCCTGTATTCCGCCAGTCTGGGCTGTCTGATCGGCTTTGCCATGGCAGCGGCGGTGGTGTTTGGCGGGCTGCCAAAGGGCATACGGTCGCCGCTTCTGACATTCTCGGGCGTGGCGTCAAACTTTGCCGGTGTGCCCTTGGCCTTTGCCTTCATCGCCACAATCGGCCCGGCGGGCCTGATCACCATGGAGCTGCGCGATGTGGGCATCAACCTGCGCGCCCTTGGGTTCAACCTGTTGTCGTTCTGGGGGCTGGTGATCACTTACCTCTTCTTCCAGATCCCGCTGATGATCCTGATCATCATCCCCGCCCTCGACGGGTTGAAGCGTGAGTGGCGTGAGGCGGCTGAGGTTCTGGGTGCCACCGGCCTGCAATACTGGCGCATGGTGGCGCTGCCGATCCTGTTTCCGTCACTGCTGGGGACGTTCGCGCTGCTGTTCGCCAATTCGTTTGGCGCGGTTGCAACCGCCTTTGCGCTGACCGGGCCGCAGCTGAACATCGTGCCAATCAAGCTTTTCGCGCAAATCCGGGGTGATGTGCTGGGCAACCCGAACCTGGGCTTTGCGCTGGCCTTCGGGATGATCGTGATCACCGTCATCGCCAACACCGTCTACATCGTCCTGCGTGTCCGGTCAGAGAGGTGGCTGAAATGACCCGCTTCCTGGCCTGGTTCGCGCTGATCTTTGGCTGCCTCTACTTCCTGCTGCCGCTGGTTGGCATGGCAGAGTTCAGCCTTAAAATGCGGCGGGGGGTGTATTCGTTTGATGCCTACCGCCGCGTGTTTGAGGACCCGACCTTCTGGGCCACCTTCAGCTATTCGCTGGTGCTGGCGGGCGCGACCATTGTGGTGGGCATCTTCCTTGTGGTGCCTACGGCCTATTGGGTGCGGCTGAAACTGCCGCAGGCGCGGCCGTTCGTTGAGTTTGTCACGCTGCTGCCGCTGGTCATTCCGGCCATCGTCCTCGTCTTTGGCTATATCCGGCTTTACAACACCTCAAGCTGGTTGCCCCTTACGGGGTCGGCTCTGGGCACGGATTTCCTGCTGACCATGGGCTATTCCACGCTGGCGCTGCCCTACATGTACCGCAGCGTGGATACCGGCCTTCGCACCATCGACGTGGGCACCCTGACCGAAGCGGCGCAGTCGCTGGGTGCGGGGTGGATCACCATTCTGGGGCGGATCATCTTGCCGAATGTGATGGTGGCGGTCCTGTCGGGGGCGTTCCTGACGCTGGCGATTGTCTTGGGCGAGTTTACCATGGCGGCCCTTCTCAACCGCCCCGCCTTTGGGCCTTACATGCAGATCCTGGGGGCCAACCGCGCCTATGAGCCGCCGGCGCTGGCCGTGATTGCCTTTGCCATCACCTGGGGCTGCATGGGGTTGATGCAACTGGTCACCCGGTTTTCCAAACACGAAAGGGCCAAGGCCTGATGAGTTACCTTGCGATCCGGCATCTGGAAAAGGCCTTTGGGTCAAACCTGGTGGTGAAGGACTTCAATCTGGATGTCGAGAAGGGTGAGTTCATCTCGCTTCTTGGCCCGTCGGGCTGCGGCAAGACCACGGTCTTGCGCATGGTGGCGGGGTTTGAACGGCCGACCGCGGGCAGCATCACCATCGACGGGCAAGAGGTGACGGGCCTCAAGGCCAACGCCCGCAACATCGGGATGATGTTTCAGGCCTATGCGCTGTTTCCGAACCTGACGGTGGCCGACAACGTGGCCTTCGGGTTGAAGGTAAAGGGCGTGGCCAAGGCCGAACGCGACGACCGTGTGGCCGAGATGCTGGCGCTGATCGGCCTGGCCGAAAAGGGCGGGTCTTATCCGTTCCAGCTGTCGGGAGGCCAGCAACAGCGCGTGGCCTTGGCGCGGGCGCTGGCCCCCAGCCCAAGGGTGCTGTTGCTGGACGAACCGCTTTCGGCGCTGGATGCCAAGGTGCGGGTATCCTTGCGCAACGAGATCCGCGAGATTCAGCAGCGACTGGGGATCACCACGATCTTCGTGACCCATGATCAGGAAGAGGCGATGAGCATTTCAGACCGGATCGTGGTGATGAACGCCGGGATCGCCGATCAGGTGGGCACTCCGTTTGAAATCTACAACCGTCCGACGACGCGGTTCGTGGCCAACTTCGTCGGCACGCTGAACACTTTCGCGGTCACGGTCGAGGATGCGGCAACGGGCCGGGTGCGGCTTGGCGGGGCGGCGCTGACCCTGCCGCAAGGGCTTGTGACCGGCAGCACCATGCATATCGCGCTGCGCCCCGAGGCGCTGCGGCTGGGGCGTGAGCCGGGGTATGAGACAGTGGTGCCGGGCACCGTGGAAGAGGTGCATTTCATGGGGTCGATCATCCGGCTGCGCGCGCGTGTGGCGGGTGAGGCTGTGGTGCTGGACACCTTCAACCGCGCCGACCAGCCGCCCCCACGCCCCGGAACCGAGGTAGAAATCAGCCTGTCGGGCAAAGACGCGATTGTCCTGAACGGCTAGGCGCCAAAATCCTTCGAAGGATTTTGCAAATTTCTTTGAAGAAATTTGGCCCTTCCCTCGGGCCGCAGTTCTTGGTGAATTGCGCGAAACGGGGGATGGCATGGCTTTGATCGACGATCTTCAGGCAGTGGTTGGGGCGGCCCATGTGCTGACCGGGGCTGACATGGCCCGCCATGCGCGCGACTGGATGGGCAAGTATGAGGGCGCCCCGCTGGTGGTGGTACGGCCTGCGTCCACAGCCGAGGTGTCGGCGGTCGTGAAACTGGCGGCGGCGCAGGGGGTGGCGGTGGTGCCGATTGGCGGCAATACCGGGCTGGTCGGCGGCACGATGACCTGTGGCGGGTTGATGATCAGCCTTGAACGGATGAACCGCATACGCGCGGTCAAGCGCGATGCCCGGCTGGTGGTGGCCGAGGCCGGGGTGATCCTGACCCGCCTGCATGATGCGGCCGAGGCCGAGGGGCTGTGCTTCCCGCTGTGGTTCGGCGCGCGGGGGTCGGCGATGTTGGGCGGGGTTTTGTCCACCAATGCGGGCGGGTCGAACGTGCTGCGCTATGGCTCCACCCGCGCCTTGTGTCTGGGGCTTGAGGTGGTGCTGGCCGATGGCCGGGTGCTGGACCTGATGGGAGAGTTGCACAAGGACAACTCGGGCTATGATCTGAAAAACCTTTTCATCGGGGCCGAAGGGACGCTGGGCATCATCACGGCAGCGGTGATGAAGCTGGTGCCCGCCCCGAAGGCCCATGCCACGGCGACAGTGGCGGCGCGGTCGTTGCCCGATGCGCTGGTGCTGCTGAACCGGATGCAAGAGGCGACGGGGGGCCGGGTTGAGGCGTTCGAGTTCATGCCGCGCACCTATTCGGAACGGTTGGCGGTGGCGCGGCCCGATCTGGGGCTGCCCTTCGACACCATCCCCGAGGTCACCATCCTGATCGAGGCGGCGACGACGGTTGCCAAAGAGGCTGCGCCGGATGAGACCGGTGAGGTGCCGCTGGTCGGCCTGCTGGAAACCGTGCTGGCCGAGATGCTGGAGGCCGGGCTGATCACCGATGCCGTCCTTGCCCGCAGCGAACAGCAACGCCGCGCGATGTGGGCCCGGCGCGAGGCGGCGGCCGAGATCACCATGGGTCTGACCCCTGCCGTGGATACCGACGTCTGCCTGCCCCTGGACCGGGTGGAGGGTTTTCTGACCGAAGTTCTGGCTCGGCTTGAGGCGCTGGACCCCGGACTGAAAAGCCTGACCGTGGCGCATCTGGGCGACGGAAACCTGCATTTCACCGCCTTTCCCACGCTGGATGATGCGGTGTTGAAGGACCGGGTGATGGAGGTGGTCGAGGATGTGGTGGCCGACCTTGGCGGCAGTTTTTCAGCTGAGCATGGGGTGGGGCTGTCCAAGCTGACCTCAATGGCGCGGCGGAAGAACCCCGTGGCGCTGGATGTGATGCGGGCGGTCAAGGCAGCACTTGACCCCGAGGGGCGGATGAACCCCGGCAAGGTCATTCCCGCGGGCTGACGGCGCCCGCTTGCGCCGGGCTGGGCGGAGGGGTAGCCAGAGGCCATGTCCGCAATCCGCCTGTGCCTGACCGATCCCGCCTTGCGCGCCGCAGGGATCGTGATTGTCCTGCAAGGGGCGATCGTTTGCAGTTTCGGCCCGTATTTCAGCACCCTGGCCGTCAATGCCTATGGCTTTGGCGACCGGGGGTTTGCGGTTCTGCTGGCGCTGTCGTCGGTGGTGTCGGTCACCGCCTCGGTCTATGGGGGCATCCGGGCGGACCAGACGGCGAACCGGCGGCAGGTGACGCTGGCGGCGGTGGTGGCGCTGGGGCTGGGGATGCTTTTGATGACCGTGGTGCCCGGGCCATGGGTCTTTGCGCTGGTGGCGGCTGTGTTGCTGCCGGTGGGGTCGGTAACCTTTGGCCAGGTCTTTGCGCTGACGCGGATGGCGGCGACGCGCCACCTCGAGGATCAGCGGGACGGGATCATGGCGGTGATCCGGGCGCTGTTTGCGCTGCCCTTCGTGGTGGTCTTGCCGCTGTGGGCGGTGGCCTTTGCGCAGGGATATGAGGTTACGGCGATCTTTCCGGTCGGGCTTTTGATGGCCGGTGGGATGCTGCTGGTGGTGCTGCGGCACTGGCCCAAGGATGGCGCGACCGCGTGGGAGGATCGGCCAAGCGGCCTTAGCTTTCGCGCAGCACTTGCCGAGATGGGGCAACCCCGGCTGGCTGCGCGGGTGCTGGCGCTGGGTGCCGTGAACGCGGCCGCGACGATCTACATCGCCATCGTGTCGCTGGTCCTGGTGGCAGATGTCGGGCGCGGCGTGGCGGATGTGGCGCTGTATGTCGGGTTGGTTGCCGGGTTGGAGGTGCCGTTCATGCTGGCCTTGCCGCGCCTGACGCGGGGCATGGACCGGACGGTGTTGATCCTGATCGGCGCGGCGCTTTATGCGGTGCATGTCGCGCTGTTGCCGGTGCTGGCGGGGTCGGCGCTGGTGTGGCTTTTGGTGCTGCCGGCGGCAGTGGGCGGGGCGATCACGCTGACGGTGCCGATTGCCTATCTGCAGGATCTGCTTTCCGACCGGCCGGGTGCCGGGGCCAGCCTGATGGCGCTGCAACGGCTGGCGGGCGAGGTCATCGCCGCGCTGTGCTTTGCGCTTGGCACGGTGCTGGCGGGCTATGGGCTGGTGGCGGCTTTGGGGGTGGCGGTGTCGCTGTTTGGGGCCTTGGCGCTGTGGTGGGCGGACCGCCGACGCTGACCCGCCTCTGACCCCCCACTGCTGACCCATTGCGCGGGGGCGCGGCTGGTGGCATGAGGTTCGCGAAACGCTGGCTTTGGGGGCTACCATGACGATCAGGTTCGGGCTTTTGGGCGCAGGGCGCATTGGCAAGGTGCATGCGAAGGCTGTGACGGGAAATCCCGGCGCGCGGCTGGTTGCAGTGTCGGATGCGATGCCAGCCGCCGCGCAGGCGATTTCGGATCAGTATGGCTGCGATGTGCGCAGCATTGCCGATATCGCGGCGGCCAAGGACATCGACGCCGTGGTGATCTGCACGCCGACCGACACCCACGCCGACCTGATCGAGCTGTTCGTGAAGGCGGGCAAGGCGGTCTTCTGCGAAAAGCCGATTGATCTGTCGCTGGCCCGCGTGAAGCAATGCCTTGAGGTGGTGCGCGCCGCCAAAGGCACGCTGATGGTCGGCTTCAACCGCCGCTTTGACCCCCATTTCGCCGCAGTCCGCGCCGAGATCGACAAGGGCACCGTCGGCGCGGTTGAGATGGTGGTGATCACCAGCCGCGACCCCGGCGCGCCGCCGGTGGACTACATCGCACGGTCTGGGGGAATTTTCCGCGACATGACGATCCATGACTTCGACATGGCGCGGTTCCTGTTGGGCGAAGAAGTGACCGAGGTTTCGGCCATGGCCGCCGTGCTGGTTGATCCGGCGATTGGCAAGGCGGGGGACAGTGACAGCGTTCAGGTGATGCTGAAGACGGCCACGGGCAAGATGGCCGTCATCTCGAACAGCCGCCGCGCGACCTATGGCTATGACCAGCGGATTGAGGTGCACGGATCGAAGGGTGCGGTGAGTGCCGAAAACCAGCGGCCGGTCAGCATCGAAGTGGCGACCGGCGCGGGCTATACCCGCCCGCCGCTGCATGATTTCTTCATGACCCGCTACACCGAAGCCTACGCCGCCGAAATCACCGCCTTCATCGACGCGATGGGCGGCAAGTCCAAGGCCAGCCCCTCGGGCGAAGATGGGCTTGCGGCGCTGGCACTGGCAGAAGCAGCGCTGAAATCGGTCGCCGAAGGGCGTATGGTGAAGGTCAGCGAGGTTCTCTGACTTTAAGGCTTTGGGTGGCCCCTCCCACCCCATCCCTCCCCCACGAGGGGGAGGGAGGCACTTGGGGCGGGTGCCGGTCCGGGAGTCTGACGGCAGAAAATGCTGCGGGAAATGCTGCGCAGCAAATATGCGTTTTCAGTGGGTTGGCGGGTCAGTTCCGAGCGACTGTCCGCAATTCCAGTTGCAGGATGATGGGGCTGGGGCCGGTGTCATCGCCTTCCTCCGTCAGCCCAATTGCGCCGCGCGTGGTCTGGCCGAAACCAGCCTCGGCCAGCGCGTCGCCAAAGGCGGAACCGCCCAGGCTGCGGGTGGTGTCCAGCGCGTCTTGCGCAAGGTAGCCAAGATCCTCAACCGGGCTTTGCGGTTTGGCGGGCGTCACGACGACCAGCATCCGTTCCTGCCCAAGGACCGTATCGGTGATCTTGAAGAGGCCCTTTTTCAATTCATCCCCCGGCTGCAGGCGGCCCGAAAACCAGTGGCTGATCGCATAATCCGCCGCGATGTAAAGGACGTTCACGTCAACCGGCCAGTCCGTGTTGTTGCGGGCAAGGACATGCACCTCGTCCTCGGGCAGCAGGGTGGGGACCGGTGCGAAGGGCAAGGCGCGTAGCGTGCGGTCTTCGGGCGTGCGGGTCTGCAGCGCAACTGACACATCCAGCCCTTCGGACCCCACGGCAGCGCCGAGTTTCAGCAGGTTCTGCGCGCGGGCGATGGTGGTCAAAGTGTCGGCCAGGGTCGTGGCCAGCGTCGCGCCATCCTTGTCGGTGGCAAGGACGGACGGGGTGGTGCCAAGGTCTTCGGCCAGACCGGTTGCGGGCAAGACCCAGATTGCATCGGGGCGCGGGCTGTCGGGCAGGACGGCAAGGCGAAGGTCGGCCTCAACGCTTGCGTCAACGAAGATCAGCCGGGGACCTGCGGCTTCGGTCAGCGCCACCAGTGCCGTCAGCAGCTTGTCGGCGGGCGCGCTTCCCGGGGCGGGCAGGGCCACCGTCAGGGTGAAATCCAGCGCCTCATCCAGCTTGCGCAGGGTCATGCCCTTGGGCAGGTCGGCGGGAAGGGTCTTGCCGTCGCGCACCACAGGCCGGCCGGTGGCGGCGAAGGTGCCGACCGTGGTCAGTTCCACATATCCCAGCGCGGCATCGGTCGGATCGGCGGCACTTGCCAAGACGGCCATCACCGCGCCGGTCGCAAGGCCATGCAGCGACCCCGCGGCGATGGTCAGGCCCGCGTCAGTCACGTCAGCCTGCCACTGGGCGACGCGGGTGCCGGGGCTGGCCCCGAACACCACCTGATCAAGATCGCCCTCAAACAGCGGGGTAGAGCGGGCGAGGTTCCTGACCGAATAGCGGCGCAGCACCTCTTGCCCGATCTGGCCATAGGTCGCACCGGGGTATTCGGCCAGCACCTCCATCAGGGTGAAGGTAAAGACGCCCTGCGGCTTGCGGCCCGGTTTGCCCTTGGGCAGGTTCTTTTCGGGGGTCACCTCGTTCGTCTGCGCGGCGAAGAAGGCGACAAAGCTGCCCTCACCCGCGCCGGCGTCAAACGGTGCTTCGACCCCCTCGCGCGGATCACCCAGCGACCGGGTGGTCACAGCCTCCATCGCCATGGGATCAATCCCCAAAGCCTCGGGCGGGATCTGGCGGGTGCGCACATCTTCATCTGCCCCATCAAGGCTCCGGGTGGCGGTGCCGGAATGGCAGCTGTCGAACACCGCCCAGACATTGGCCCCCTTGGCGCGCAGGCCGTCGATCAGGGTGCCGATCTCATCATCGACCAGCGCGTTTTCCACCGTGCCCACGCCGTCTGACCAGGTGCCGATATCGACCGGCAGGAACAGCTCATCCAAGCCATCCAGTTCGGACGTGGGGTCAAGGGCCGGGGCCTGCGTGCCGTGGCCGGAAAAGTGGAGATAGACGAAATCACCGGGCTGGACCCGCGCAGTCAGATCGGCAAAGGCCGTGCGGATCGCGGCAAGCGTGGGGGCCTGATACCCCGCAACGCCATCGGTCAGGATGGTCAGATTTTCCGCGGCAAAGGGCACCGGCGCGCTGGTGGTCAGGTAGCCCGCGACCAGCTGCACATCATTGGCGGGGCCTTTCAGCCACCAGCGCTCCTCCAGGTTCTGGTATTGGTTCGCGCCGATCAGGATGGCGTGGTTTTCCGCCAACGCCGGAAAGGCGGCCGTCATCACGGCGAGGGTGAGGGCGCTGCGCCACATCAGTTTGTCATCAACGCATAGGTGGCCGCAGCGGGCCCCTTGTTGTCAACTTTCAGCGTGAAGGTCCCGCCAGCCGCCGGGGTCCAGCCGCAATAGGCGATGTGGCTGATGTCGGTATCGGTGCAGACCAGACGGCCCTTGTCGTCAAGCACGGTCAGGTTGACGTTGGTGGCGGCCTTCGCCTCGACGTAAACCTCGGCGTATTCACCGCCGCGAAACTCAATCGGGGGGTAGGTGTCGTTGCCGCCGTTCGCCAGCGCCCCGATGTTGTAGACCGGGCCAGAGGCGACGCCCTTGGTCGTTTCAACTGCGATATCCTCGATCAGACCCAGCAGGGTGGCATCGTCTGCGGCAAGCGCCTCGGCGGTGGCAAGCATCTCTTGCCAAGTGAGGGGGGCGCCCTCGGTGGGCTGGCCACCCAAGGGCAGACGGTCGCCCGCAACCGGGGCCAGCGATTTGCGCAGCCGGGCGGCCGACAGGATCAAAACGGGGTCAGCCGCCGCGACGCCGGTGTCATAAAGCCGCGCGGAAAGGGCGGCCACTTGCACGGGCGAGGCCGTCTCAGCCCCGGCGCTGGAGGCAAGGGCCAGGGCAAAGCTGGCGGCAAGCAGGGATCGGCGCATCGGAAAACTCACACAAGGGATTGTCTTGCCGGTGACCATGCGTCCGGGTGCTTCGGCTGTAAATGCTGGAATTTTTCATGACGGGCTTTGTCATGTGCCAAGGCTTTGGGCCGCTGTTAGCAAGGCGGCAAGCAGGCAGGAACAAAGGTGCACGATGCAGACGGGACAAAAGGA
This sequence comes from Rhodobacterales bacterium, assembly GCA_038211355.1. Taxonomy (GTDB): domain Bacteria; phylum Pseudomonadota; class Alphaproteobacteria; order Rhodobacterales; family Rhodobacteraceae; genus Tabrizicola. The sequence goes on from JBBQVR010000001.1 coordinate 11,362, forward strand.
AAGGCGCGGGCAACGGCGCATCTGGCCACAGCGATATCTGGGTGAGGTGCTGGCCGCGCTGGTCGTGATCGTGCTGGTGGCGCTGGTCGGGCCGGCCAATGCCACCCCGCTTGATGATGCGATGGACCGCGTCTTCACGGTGCGCAGTGCCGACGCCGAGGACAGGTTTCTGGGGTCGGCCTTCCTGTGGGGTGCGGGGGACGTTGCCGTGACCAACGCCCATGTGGTCGGCACCGCAGGCGAGGTGCGTCTGGTGGGCCGCCACGGGGCAGAGGAAACCGCGCTGGTCATCGCGCGCGATGCGCTGCGCGATGTGGCAGTGATCGCGGTCAGCGCAAGGTTTGCCGGTGGCCGGGCCGGGCTGGACCTTGTGACCACGTCCCCCGGTCTGGGCGATGAGGTCTTTGCCCTTGGCGCACCGCTTGGGGTGGAATTCACCCTGACCGAGGGCCGGATTTCCGCCACCGCGCGGCAGGTGGACATCACCGTGCCGTTGCTGATGCTGCAGCATGATGCGGCGGTCAATCCGGGGTCTTCGGGCGGGCCTCTGGTCGATGCTGACGGGCGGCTTTTGGGGATGAACAGCCAGATCGCCGATGGCAGCCGGATGTTTGTCGGCATCGCCTATGCCATCGCGGCGCCTGACCTTGCGGCCTTCGTCACCGGCCTGATCGAGGAAACCCTGCCGCCGTTCCCGTCGCTTGGCGTGACCGCGCGACCGGTGGACCGGCAGGTGGCGGCAGCGCTGGGTGTTGCGGTGGCGGGATTGCTGGTCGACGGGGTGACCGCGGGCGGGCTGGCCGAGGCGGCGGGTCTGCGCGGTGGCGATGTGATCGTGGCGGTGGACGGGACTGCGCTGGTGCAACCGGGCGATCTGGCCTTTGCGGTGGAACGGGCGGCTGTGGCGGGTGAAACGCTGATCACCGTGTTGCGGGGCGGGGCGCAGCTGAACCTGACCGTGTCGCTTTTGGCCGAGGAGGCTGGCCTGCGCCTGCGGCAGGTGTCGGGGGGCATGCCGGAAACGGTGCAGGCCTACCGGCTGGCAGCCCTTGGCGTGGTGCTGGACGCTGCGGGCCGGGTGACGGCGGTCACCGAAAGCTCGCCCGCCCTGTTCGCCGGGCTGGCGCTGGGTGACCGCATCCTGACGGTGAACGGCGCAGAGGTGGACCTGTCGGCCTATGAGGTGACCGAGCCGGTGTTGCTGCTGGTGCAGGCCCCGGGCGGTTTGACGCGGCACATCCATCTGGACCCCTGGCGCGCGCAAGGCGGGGTGCGGCCTCTGGGCGGGGCGAATGTCCTTGACCCGGACGTGGTGGTGTTCTGAATGAGGGGCCAAGGGAAGGTGGGGGCATGAACGACCGGATCCTGATCGTCGAAGACGATAGTGAGACTGCCGCCGCCGTGCGTGCGGTGGTCGAGGGGTTGGGCTGCCACGTCGACCATCACGACACGCTTGAGGCCGGCATCGCCGCTGCCATCGCCACGCCCTACAAGGTCATCGTGCTGGACCGGATGCTGCCGGGCGGCGACGGGGTCGAGGCGATGGCACGGTTGCGGGCCGGTGGGTCAACCGCGCTGATCCTGATCCTGTCGGCGCTGGGTCGCGCCGCCAACCGGGTGGAGGGGCTGGAAAAGGGTGCGGATGACTATCTGCCGAAACCCTTTGAACCCGATGAGTTGCGCGCCCGCGTGCGCGCCCTGTTGCGACGCGGCACGATGCAGGTGCTGGACAATGACCTTCTGGCCTTCGGTGATCTGGAAATCCGGCTGAAGGCGCGGACGGTGCATGTCAAACGCGCCCATGTGGCGGTCAGCCCGAAAGAGTTTGAGCTGTTGACCTATTTTGCCAGCAACGCCGGGCAGATCGTCACCCGGATGCAGCTTTTGGAAAACGTCTGGAACCTGCACTTCGACCCCGGCACCAATGTGGTTGATGTCCATGTCGGCCGCCTGCGCCGCAAGCTGGAAGAAGCAGGCTCCACCGCGATCCAGACCGCGCGGGGGGAGGGGTATGTCTTTGCCCCGCTTGCCCCGACTTTGGGGCCCGCCGGGTGACACAGGCCCGCCCCCTGGCGGCGCGGGCCACGTTGCGGCTGGCGGCGGTGATGGCCCTTGCGGTAACGGTTCTGTCGCTTCTGGCGATGGGGTTGCAATATCGGCTGGTCGAGGTGCGGCTGATGCAAGCGCAGCGCGCGCTTTTGTCAGCCGACCTGGACGGGTTCGCAGCCCTTTATGACCAGCGCCGGATCATCGCCCTGCGGCAGGCCATCGACTACCGTGCGGCGGCGGCGACGGGCGAAGAGATGCTGCTGTTGCTGGACCGTAGCGGCGCCAAGCTGGCTGGCACGCGCGCCGGCTGGCCGGCCGGCCTTACCGCCGAGGGGGATGCCTTCACCGTCGAACCCGCAACGGTGTTTGTGGAAGGCGGCACACGCTGGCTGGTTGTGGCGCGCAAACTGCCGGGGGGGTTTCCGCTGCTTGTCGCACGATCGCTTGACCCGGTTGATGACACGCTGGCGGCCCTGCGGCGCGGGATGCTGGGACTGCTCGCCGCGCTGCTGGTGGCGGGGGGTGGGGTCGGCTGGCTGGCGGCGCGGTCGGTCATGGGCCGGATCGGGCGGGTGAATGATCTGGCCGACCGCGTGGCCGAAGGGGCGCTGGACGCGCGGCTGCCGGGGGCGCGGTCTGACGATGAGTTCGGCCTGTTGGAAACCCACGTCCACGCCATGCTGGACCGTATTCAGAACCTGAACCGCGCCACGCACCGCCTGTCCGACACCATCGCGCATGAATTGCGCACACCGCTGAACCGGATGCTGCAAAAGCTGGGCCGGATCGAGGATCACGAAGAGGTCACGGCCGAGTTGAAGGCCGAGATGCGGCAAGCGATCCGCATGTTTGACAGCCTTCTGGACATCAGCCGCGCCGAGGCTGACGCAGGCACCGGCGGCGGTCTGGTGCCGGTTGACCTGTCTGCCGTGGCATCGGAAGTGTGGGAGTTGTATGAGCCCTTGGCCGAGGACAAGGGGCTTGCCTGCACCTCTGACATTGCCCCCGGCCTGCAGATCCTGGGTGACCGCAACCTGATTGCGCAGCTTTTGGCCAACCTTCTGGACAACGCCATCAAGTATTGCGCGGCGGGTGACCTGCTTACCCTGACGCTGGTCGTCTTTGGCGACCGGCACCTGATGCGGGTATCGGACACCGGCCCCGGCCTGCCCGCCGAGATGCGCGGCGAGGCGTTTGAGCGTTTCGTCCGGGCCGAGCGTGACCGGTCCACCCCCGGCCATGGCCTTGGTCTTGCCCTGGTGCGGGCCATTGCCGCCCGGCATGGCGCGCGGCTGGTGCTGCCTGACGGTGCTGGCGGATTCACGCTTGAAATCCACTGGCCCAGGCTGCAGCAATCGGACTGACCCTCTCATTCCGGACCCTGCATGAAACGCGCTGTCCTTCCCCTGCTGTTGCTTCTGGGCTGCGCGCCGTGGAATTCGCCGCTGAACCAGCCGTTGCAGGGGGAAAACGCCAGTCTGGTTGAACCGGCGGTCGTGGGCGATGGAGAGCTTTACATCGGTCTGGCCTTTTCAGGCGGCGGGTTCCGGGCCACGTCCTTCGCCTACGGTATGCTTGAGGAATTGCGCGCGGCGGGGGTGGAAACCGGCACGCCGAACGGCCTGCTTGATCAGGTGCGGCTGGTGTCGGGTGTCTCTGGCGGGTCGGTGATGGCGGCGCAGTTTGGCTTGCGTGGGCCAGAGGGGCTGACCGGGTTCCGGGAGAAGTTCCTTCTGACCGACGGTGAGGCCTATATGGTCACCTCAGGCCTGAACCCCTTGACCATCGCCAAGGGCGTGGCGGGCGGGGTGAACGGGCGCGATACCTTTGGCCGCTATCTGGATGATACGCTGTTCAACGGCGCCACCTTCGGCGATCTGCGCAAATCCTCACGCATCAAGACCTGGATCAACGCCACCGACATGGCGAACAACACGCCGTTTCTGTTCAGCCCCGAGACGTTTGATGCGCTGTGTTCCGACCTGTCGCAGGTGCGCCTGTCCGAGGCGGTGGCTGCCAGCGCCGCCTTCCCGCTTGTCTTCACCCCCATCGTGCTGAAGGCGCATCAGGGCAAGTGCAACTACGTTGAGCCCGACTGGCTGACAGCCGCGCGCTATAACCCCGAGGCGACGGCCGCAATGCGCGCCCATGCCCGCGCGCTGGAAAGCTATACCAACCCAGATGAGGTGAAGTTCGTCAAACTGCTGGATGGCGGGATCACCGACAACTTCGGCACGACAGGTCTTGCGGTAGAGCGCGCCCGCGCGCAGGTGCCCTATGCGCCGCTGACGGCGGAAGAGGCGGTCAAGCTGAAACGGATGCTGTTCCTTGTCGCCAACGCCGGGGTTGAGGAAGACTATGACTGGACGCAGCAAGTGGCCGGTCCCGGTGGGGTCAACCTTGCGATGTCGATTGCCACCAGCGCCATGTCGGCGGCGTCACGGTCTGGCTATGACTCCATGCGGGGTGAACTGCGCGTGTGGGAGGCAGAGCTGATCGACTGGCGCTGCGCCTTGCCGATGGTTGAAGTGCGCCGGTTGCGCGGATCGACCGAAGGGTGGGACTGCAAGGATGTAAAGCTGTTCGTGGGTGAGGCCAGCTTTGCCAGCCTGCCCCCGGCGCTGCGCGACAAGCTGAACAATGTGCCGACCCGTCTGAAACTGCCGCCTGCTGAGGTGGACATGGTGATTGAAGCCGGGCGATTGGCCACCCGCATGACGCCGGAGTTCAACGGTTTCCTCGCCTCGCTGGCTGGAAATAATGTGGACGGGCGGATCGTGGACGGCATCGCCGCAGGCGGGCGGCGGGTGATGCCCTTGGGGAATTGACGGGTCAGGTGACAAATCCGGTTAGCTGCAGGAAGCCGCTTGTTCCATGCGGGCCCTTGGCTATCTTGGGCAGGTCATGCGCAAGCCTCTGTCTGCCCTTGCGGGCCTTCTGGCCCTGATGATCGCCCCGCCCGCGCTGGCCGAGGTGCGGGCAGTGCTGGTCGGAGTCAGCGATTATCTGGTGCTGGATGCCGATCTGAAAGGCCCCGCAAACGACGTGCGCCTGATGGCCGAGACGCTTGCCTTGCGCGGCGTTGATCCCGGCGCGATGACCGTGCTGACGGCTGATCCTGCAGGCCTGCCACCCGGCGTGAAAACGGCAGCCCCGCTGCGGGCCGCGATCCTTGCGGCGATGGCGGCGGTGGCCGATGCGTCAGCCCCCGGCGATACGGTGGTTTTCTACTTCTCCGGCCACGGCGCGCAGGCCCCGGACATGAGCGGCGACGAAGGCGGTGGCTATGATGAGATATTGCTGCCCGCCGATGCTGCCGGGTGGAGAGGCGCCATCGGCGCGGTGGAAAACGCGATTCTGGATGATGAGCTGCAGGTCTGGGCGCAAGGGATGCTGTCGCGCGGCGTGCAGGTGGTGGGGCTGATCGACGCCTGCCATTCAGCCACGGGCTTTCGCGCGGCTGGGGGCGCGGGCGTGGCGCGGGTGATTGATGCGGCGGCGCTGGGCATCCCTGCGGATGTGGTGCCGGTCACGGGCAACCCCGTGCCGCCGCTGACGGGAAGTTTCGTGTTCCTCTACTCCTCTCAATCCGATCAGCGGTCGTTTGAATACCCGATGGCGGATGGCACCTGGCAGGGAGAATTCACCTTGCGGCTGGCGCAAACCTTGCAGACCGCGCCGCAGGCCAGCTGGGCGCAGGTGCTTGCCGCCACGACCGAAGGCATGGTGCAAGGCCCCGCGCGGCAGATGCCGGATGGCGAGGGGACATTGTTGCAAGCCCCGGTTTTCGGGACCGGGCAAGCCGCGCTGCGGGTGCCGGTGGCGGGGGGCAAACTGGCGGCGGGCCTGTTTCAGGGGCTGGCGGCGGGGGCAGAGGTCGCGGTTTATGCCGATGCTGCGGGGGGGGAGGCGCTGGCTGTCCTTACCCTTGGGACAGTAAGCGCGCGTGAGGCGGTTCTGATCGGCGCACTCCCCGACGCGGCGCTTTGGGCCGAGGTGGTCAGCGCCCCGCCCCCCGCGCCGCTGGTGCTGGCGGCCCCGGTGCGGGCCGATAGGGCAGACGGGTTTGAGTATGCGGCCTGGGAAGCGGCCTTGCGTGATGGAGCCGCCACCGGCCCTTCGCCCGACCTTGTGCCGATCCTGACCGGTGGCGCGGTGGCGCTGGCCGGGGCGGACGGGGTGCTGGACCCTGAGGGGCCGGGATCTACCCCGCGGATCAGGCTGCGCGAGGGCGAGGCAGAGGCGGATGCCGTGGCGCGGGTGCTGGAGGCTGCCGCCCATGGCCTTGGCCTGCGCGCGGTCCTTGCGGGGGCGGCGGGGCGGTCGCTGACCGGCAAGGCTGCGCTCTCCATGGTGGTTGAACGCCGGGCGGCCGGGCCGGACTGTGGCGCGGTGGGCCGGGGCGTGTCGCATGACCCGGCCCAGGGGGTTGCCCCCTGTGACCAGCTTTGGCTGACGCTGACCAACACCGGCGGCAAGGCGCAGGATGTCAGCGTGCTGTACTTCGCGGCGGATTTCAGCGTGGCCCCGATCTGGCCCGCGCAGAACCTTGCCAACCGCCTGGCACCGGGGGAAAGCACCCGCGTCGGCCTGATGATCGAGGCGGACAGCACGGCAGGACTGGAGGAAATCTGGGTTCTGGCCGTTCCGGCAGACCCCGACACCCCCCGCGTGGACCTGACGCGCCTTGCCACGCCGGAAACCGCGCGCGACCTTGGGGGCGCAGACCCCATGACGCAGTGGCTGGAAAGCCGCCTGCCCAAGGACGGTGGCACGACGCGCGGCTTTTCCCTGAAACCCGCCGTGTTGACGATGATCCGTCAGATGGTGCGCCTGACCCCCCCAGAGTTCTTCCCCGCCGATCCCTTGATGGAGAATTGAGATGACGCTTTCCCATTTGCCCAAGGCCGCGTTTCTTGCGGTGCTGCTCGCCTCAACCGCGCTGGCGGAAGAGGGGCCGGGCTTTGCTGTCAAGGCCGGCGGGGTGACGGTCTCACCCTTCGCCTACGCAAAGTCCGGGGCCAAGGCGGCGCGGGCGGCCACGGCCGAGGCGGCAGGCGCAAAGGTCATCGGCGGCGAGGTTGCGGCCGAGGGGGCCTGGCCCTGGCAGGTGGCACTGCTGGTCGGCGGGGCAGAGGTCAGCTCTGACAGCCAGTTCTGTGGCGGGTCGCTGGTCATGGACCGCTGGGTGCTTACGGCGGCGCATTGCATCCATATGGACCAGGGGGATGGCAGCTTTGCCGATCTGGCACCGCAGGACCTGTCGATCCTGGTTGGAACGAACGCGCTGGTGCCGGGCAGGGGGGATCTGATCCCGGTCGCGGCGATCTTTCGCCACCCGTCCTACGATGGCGCCAAGTTCGACTTTGACCTAGCGCTGGTGCAACTGGCGCGCGCGCCGAATGTGCCCTACGCGCTGATCGAGGTGCCGGACGCCGAGTTTGGCGGTCTTTTGAACCAGCAGGGGGTGACGACGATCGTCACTGGCTGGGGTCTGCAGGAAGGGGCGACCCCGTCAACCGAATTGCGGCAGGCCGAGATTCAGGTGCTGGACCGTGACCTCTGCAACGCCTCGATGCTGGAGGCGCGGGCGGAAGATGCGGCCGGCGGGTTTTCCTATGCGGCGCAGACGCTGGGCCTTGGCGAGGACGATGCCTTTGCGCTGTGGGATCAGATGGTGGCGCGCGCGCCGATGCCGGTCAGCGAGAACATGATCTGTTCCGGCACATTCGAGGGCGGCAAGACCAGCTGCAACGGCGACAGCGGCGGGCCTTTGGTGGTTCCCCTGGACGACGGCAGCTACATTCAGGCCGGGATCGTCAGCTGGGGGCTGAGCGCAAGTTCGGGTCAGGGCTGCGAGGAGACGGCGCTGTTTTCCGCCTATACCGACATTTCGAAGTTCGTGCCCTGGCTGAACGAGGTGATCGCGGCGAACCCCTGAGCGGTCGCCCTATCCTGGCGCCGACCTGGCCCTGACCTGGCGCTGACCTTGCGGCGCCGCATTTTGCGGCACGGCCTTGCCCCCCAGCCGCGGCCAAAGGGGCCGCAGCCGGGGCCCCGTGGGGGCGTTTCGCCCCCAAAGGCTGCAAGCACGCTTGCAGCCTTTCCCCCGAGGATATTTGGCGAAGAGGAAGGGCAGGAAGACGGGATCTTCCTGCAGAACGGCCCGCAGCTTTGGGCTGCGAGCCGGGTTTGCGGTCTTAGTTCGTCATCAGGTGGTAGCTGTTGCGCACGCTGCCCATGTTCTGGACAGTGACGTAGAAATAGCCATCCCAAGCGGGGGTAAAGTCGCAGTAAAGCGAGTCTGACCAGCTGACATCATAGCAAAAGACGTTGCCGTTTTCATCGGTGATCGCCACGTCAAGATCGGTGTCGCCGTCGCCCACCACCGCAATTTCGCCGTAGGAATTGCCGTAGAACGGGATTTCCCAGACATCGGTCTGGCCCGCGGGCAGGCGGGACAGCCACTGCACCGCGCCGCCGATCCGCCCGCGGGAGCCTTCGGCCATCGCATCCTCGATCAGGCCAAGGATCGCCTCATCTCCGGCGGCAAGCTCGGTCGCCTTGGCGAACATCGCTTCTGCGGTCACGGGGGCGTCGGCGGCGCCTTCCTCTTCTGATGTGGCGGTAAAAAAGCTGGCCTTGGCGGCAGGGCGCATCCCGTCAGCCATCATCGGGGCCGGAGCGGCAGGGGCTGCGGAAGGGGCAACCTTTTTGCGCAAGGATTCCTGATCCCCCTCGGCGAAGGCGATGGTGGCAGGGTCGAGTGCCGCAGCCTCAGCCGTGGTGACGCTGACCGAAGCCGCGAGTTTGGCCGCGGCCAGCACGGTCAGCGCATCGCCTTGCGCAAGGCCCACGTCATAGAGGTCCTGGGCCAGGCCCATGGTCGTGGCACCCCCGGCAGCGGTGGCGGTGGCCGCGGGGTCGATGTTGGTGCCCGATTTGTCTTGTGCAAAGGCGGGAATGGCCAGCGCGACCAGTGTGGTCGTGGCCAGCGCGCGCGAAAGGGATTTCAGCGTCATGTCTGATCCTGTGAGATGGGAGCCCGGAACAGGGGCCCGGAATGGGAACCACGTGGATCAACCTTGGCAGGCAGCCCGCCCTTTGAGAAGAGAGCATGGCGTGACAAATACCGTCATGCCACCCTAGTTGCCGATCAGGCGGTAGCTGTTTTGCAGGCTGCCGGGGTTGTGGATGGTGGCGGTGAAAAAGTCGTTGCGGGCCGGGGTCAGCCGGCACAGGGCCGGATCAACCGACGGCGGCGTGGCGCAGACGATGTTGCCCGCCGCATCTTGCAGGGTCAGGGACAAGGGGGTGTCGCCATCGCCGATCACGCCGATCTCGGCTGTGACCTCACCAAAGAGGGGGAGGCGCCATGTATCGGTCTGGCCGGGGCCAAGGTCGGCCTTCGCCTCGGTCGCGGTTTCGGTGGGTCCGCGCGGCAACTGTGCGTCAAGGTCATAGGCCAGGTCCTGCAAGGCGGGATCGTCGCCGACCAGGTTGCGGACGATGGCCAAGGCTGCCTCGCTGGCCGGGTCGGGGGCGGCGGTGCGGCCGGTGGGGGCGTCAGGGACCGCATCACCGCTGGTCGTGCGCGCCCAGGCCGGGGCGGGGCGCAGGGTGACGCCGCGCGCCAGGCGAATGGCCACCAGCATGGGCAGCACCTCGCCCGAAGTCAGGGCCTGTTGCCAGGTGCGCTGCGCCAGGATCAGGCGTTGGGCCGTGCCGGGCGTGCCACCGGGGGTGGCGGACAGGTTTGCCGCCTCAGCCAGCGCGGCGGGGGCGGCAAGAAGCGTCACAAGAAGGGCGGCACCAATGGCTGGGGAGCGGATCATTTTCGGGCTTTCCGGGGCTGCGGCGAACTGTGGCAAAGCCAGGTGCAAGGGACAAGTGCGGAAACCTTTCCGTACCCGGCATTTCCGGCTAGCAGAAGGGAAACGGAGGTGATGCATGCGCGACATTCTGGACCGGCTTTTGGCCTTCGACACGGTCAGCTTCAAGCCAAACATGGGGCTGATGCTTTATGTGAAGGACTTGCTGGAGGGGGCAGGCATTGCCGTGACCCTGATCCCGGATGCCGGGGGCGGGAAGGCGAACCTCTTTGCCACCGTGGGGCCACAGGGGCAGGGTGGGGTCATGCTCTCAGGCCATACCGATGTGGTGCCGGTAGAGGGGCAGACCTGGACCAAGCCCCCCTTCGCGATGACCGAGGCTGACGGCCGCATCTACGGGCGGGGGGCGGCAGACATGAAGGGCTTCGTTGCCTGTGCGGTGGCGGCGATGCTTGACGCCGCAAACCGGCCGTTGCGCGTGCCGCTGCATCTGGCGCTGTCTTATGACGAAGAGATTGGCTGCATGGGGGTGCGCAGTCTGATCGACATGCTGGATGCGGCCCCGGTGCGGCCAAGGATGTGCATCGTGGGGGAACCCACGGGGATGCAGGTCGCGACCGGCCACAAGGGCAAGGTCGCGCTGCGGGCAACCTGCGTGGGGCGTGAGGGGCATTCGGCGCTGGCCCCGCTGGCCTTGAATGCGCTGCATCTGGCGGGGGATTTTCTGGTGGCGGTCAGGGGTTTGCAGGCTGAGGTGGCGGCGACGGGCCTGCGCGATGGTGACTATGACGTGCCCTATACCACGCTGCATGTCGGCAAGATGTCGGGCGGGGTGCAGGTCAATATCGTGCCCAACCACGCGAGCCTGGACTTTGAGATCCGGTCGCTGGCGGATGAGGATGTGGCGGGCCTGATCACCCGGCTGGAGGCGGCGGCGGAAGGGATCGTGGCACCACTTCGGGCAGAGTTTCCAGAGGCCGCGATCAGGGTGGAGCGCTTGTGGAATTACCCCGGCCTTGGCACGCCATCGGATGCGGGGGTGGTCAACTTCGTCAAGGGGCTGACGGGGGCGAACGGGACGATCAAGGTGGCTTTCGGGACGGAAGGGGGCCTCTTTGACCAGCGGCTTGGCATTCCGACGGTGATCTGCGGGCCGGGGTCAATGGCGCAGGGGCACAAGCCGGATGAGTTCGTGACCGTGGAGCAGCTGGAGCGGTGCGAGGCGATGCTGGGCGCATTGATCCAGCGGCTGGAGGCGGGGTTTTAGTGCCCACCCCACCGTCCGGGGTGGGCGGCGGGTCTGGGGGCGCTTTGGCGGGCGAGTGGGCCGCACGCCCTCGTGACTGGCCGGGATGCACCACACCAGCACAAGCCATTGCGATTGATCAAGATAACATCGCTCAGGCCCAATCGCTCAGGCCCCCGCGCGCCCCTCGACAGAACCGTTCAGACCGACACCCCAAACACTGCACGGCCAACCCCGCGGCGCGTCTGCGCCGGCGACATATCGCTTGCGGCGTGACGCGAGGCCGGAATGGCAAACGGTGCAACAGGCGCACCCCTCGCCATTCCGGCCTGCGCGGGGTAAGCCGTCGCAACCCTACGGACCTGCAGCCCATGACCCCGGCCACCTATCCCCCGATCCGCGATCTTGTCCTTCTGGGGGGCGGGCACACGCATGCGCTTGTGCTGCGGATGTGGGCGATGGACCCCTTGCCCGGTACCCGGCTGACCGTCATCAACCCGGACCCTGTTGCCCCCTATACCGGCATGCTGCCCGGCCTGATCGCCGGGCATTACCGGCGCGACGCGCTGATGATCGACCTTGTGCGCCTGGCCCGCTTCGCCAATGCCCGCCTGATCCTGGACCGCGCGACCGGCATCGACCGGGAGGCCTGCGTGATCCACCTGAAAGATCGCCCGCCCCTGGCTTACGACCTTGCCGCCATCGACATCGGCATCACCTCGGACCTGCCCGGCCTTCCCGGTGCGCTGGATCATGCCGTTGCCGCCAAACCCCTTGGCGCCTATGCCGCGCGGTGGGAGACGTTTCTGGCCCGCCGCCTTGCCTTTCCCCGTGTGGCGATCCTTGGCGCGGGCCTTGGCGGGGTGGAGCTGGCGCTTGCCACGGCCCATCGCCTGAAAACCGAGGGGGTGAAGGCGCAGGTCACGCTGCTGGACCGGGGCGACAGCCCCTTGCCGGGCCTCTCTGCCAGCGCCCGCCGCGCCGTCTTGCAGGCGCTTGCCACTTTGGGCGTGACCCTGCGTCTTGGGGCCAATGTCACCGCCATCGGCCCCGATAGCGTGACCTTGGCAGACGGTGACAAGATCGGCTCCGACTTTACCCTGACTGTCACCGGTGCGCGGCCGCAACCCTGGCTTTCCACCCTTGGTCTGGCGCACGCCAACGGTTTTCTGACCACCGACGCCACTTTGCGCACGTCAGACCCGCTGATCTTCGCCTCGGGCGACTGCGCCACGCTTGCCGATGACCCACGCCCCAAGGCTGGCGTTTTCGCGGTGCGCGCGGCACCGATCCTGCTACATAACCTTCGCGCCACCCTTTCGGGCCAGGCGCTGCGCCAGTTCAAGCCGCAGACGGATTACCTCAAGCTGATCTCGCTTGGCGCGCAGTCTGCCGTGGCTGAAAAGTGGGGGGTTACCCTCTCTGGCCCGCGCTTCTGGCGGATGAAGGACCGGATCGACCGCGCCTTCATGGACAAGTTCGGCGTCTATCCCGCCATGGCCACTGTGCCAGTGCCCGCGCCCGCGACCACGGGCCTTGGCCCGTTCCTTGCCCAGCGCCCGTTGTGCGGCGGCTGTGGGGCCAAGCTTGCACCGGGTGTCCTGTCGGCGGCCTTAAGCACCCTGCCCGCCCCCCGGCGGGCTGAGGTTCTGTCCGGCCCCGGCGATGATGCCGCGATCCTTGCCACTGCCACCGGCGTGCAAGTGTTGACGACCGACCACCTGCGTGCCTTCACGAACGACCCGCGCCTGATGGCCCGGCTTGCCGCCCTGCACGCGCTGGGGGATATCTGGGCCATGGGGGCAACCCCGCAGGTGGCGCTGGCGCAAGTGACCCTGCCGCGCCTTGGACCCACCCTGCAGACCCGCATGCTGGCCGAGGTGATGGAGGAAGCCGCCGCCATCTTCCGTGCCGCCGGGGCCGATATCGTCGGGGGCCACTCAACCGAAGGTTCAGAGCTGACGATCGGCTTTACCGTGACCGGCACCGCCCCCCGTGCGATCTCAAAGCAGGGCGCCCGCCCCGGCGACGCGCTGATCCTGACCAAGCCCCTTGGCTCGGGCACCATCCTTGCGGCCGAGATGGCGATGGCCCAGCCCACGGGTCTGCTGCTGGGTGAGGTCTGGACCGCCTGCATCGACCAGATGACCCGGCCCCAAGGCACCGCCGCCGCGATCCTTGGCCCCTGCGCGCATGCGATGACAGACGTGACCGGCTTTGGCCTTGCCGGTCACCTGCTGGAGATGCTGACGACCGCCGCCACCCTGACGCTGTCCGCTATCCCCCTGATGCCCGGCGCGGCCGAGCTTGCGGCGATGGGGCAGGCGTCCTCGCTGCAACCCGCGAACCTTGCGGCCGTCAGCTGGCGGATGACCGCGCCGGATGACCCGCGCGCGAGCCTTCTTGCCGACCCGCAAACCTGCGGCGGGCTGCTTGCCGCTGTCCCGGCCGACAAGGCCGCAGATCTCGTGCAGCGTCTGCGCATCGCAGGCCACGACGCAGCGATCATCGGCACTGTGACCGAAGGTGCGCCCCATCTGACCGTGGTGCCCTGACGGCCGCGCAGTGCCGATTTCTTTCAAGAAATCGGACCGGAGTTTTCAAAAACTCCGGCTACGCCCCGGCCAGCCCGCGCACCGCGGCCGCCACCCGCGCGGCCACCTCGGGCAGGGCTGCGGGTGACAGGTCCTCGGCCACGATCTCGACCATCGGCACCTCCATCCGCGCCCGGTGCTTGCCGTAGCGCGGGTCGTAGTGCCACTCCATCAGGCTGTCGGCCAGTGTCACGAAGGCCCCCGCCCCGGCCAGGGCCTGCCAGCCCTCGATCACCTCAGCCGGCTGCATCCGCCGCAGCATCTCGACCGTCGCTGCCAGCCGCGCCGCATCGGCCGTCAGGTCACTGTAGGCCCGCGCCAGATACGTCGCCCGCACCGTGCGAGGGGCGGCAATCGCCACGCGGGGGGCTGCGACCATCGCCTTCCAGATCTCAGGCGGCAACCGCCGCTCACCGATCTTGGAACTCTCGGCCTCAACCACCACAGGCCGTGCGGGGTCAAGGGCGGCCAAGGCCTGTGCCAAGGCCCCCTCGAACGCCTTTTGCGACGGTTGCACCCCCACCGACCCGAACAGCGACCCCCGGTGCCGCGCCAGCCCCTCAAGGTCGATCACCTGCACGCCCAACCCCGGCAGAAGGTTCAGAACCTCGGTCTTGGCCGACCCGGTATTGCCATCCAGCACCACCACCCGCGACGCGATGGGGGTGTCATAGACCGCATCCACCACCAGCGACCGCCAGGCCTTGTAGCCGCCCGCGAGCGTCTCAACCCGCCAGCCGATCTGCGAAAGGATCGTCGCAAACGACCCCGACCGTTGCCCGCCCCGCCAGCAATAGACCAGGGGCCGCCACCCGCCGGGCTTGTCCGCCAGCGCGCCCTCAAGGTGCGCCGCTGCGTTGCGGGCCACCAGCGCCGCCCCCAGCTTGCGCGCCGTGAAGGGCGACACCTGCTTGTAGACTGTTCCGACCCGTGCCCGCTCGTCGTCGCTAAGGACTGGAAGGGATATCGCCCCCGGCAGGTGATCTTCGGCAAACTCGGCCGGGGCGCGCACGTCGATGATGTCATCAAAGCCGTGCGCGGCAAGGTCGGCCAGGGATGCAAGGGTAATCGCCATCACGCGATCTTTACAGAACCCGGCGGAAAGGTGCCACCCCTTGGCAAGGCCCGGAATTCCCCTCTCGTCAGGCTGCTGTCAAAAAGGCATCATTGCCCGATGCGCAGTCTGATCCTTCTTGTCCTTATGCTTGCCACCCCTGCCCTTGCCGGGGTTGAGCCTTCGCGCCTGACCGAGGCTGCCCGGTCGCAGGTCGGCGTCACCGTGGCTTATGATCCCGCCTACACCGCCCTTGGCTTTCCCGGCGGCGATCTGCCGCGTGACCGGGGCGTCTGCACCGATGTGGTGATCCGCGCCCTGCGCGATGGCTGGGGGATCGATCTGCAACTGGCCGTCAACCGCGACATGCAGGCGAACTTCGATGCCTATCCCGCACTTTGGGGCCTTGCGACGACGGACCGCAACATCGACCACCGCCGCGTGCCGAACCTGGCCACCCTTCTGACCCGCATCGGCGCTGACCTGCCCGTGACCGAGGCCCCGACCCCCTATCTGCCGGGCGACATCATCACCTGGACCCTGCCTGGCAACCTTGCCCACATCGGCATCGTCTCTGACCGCCACACGGCTGAGGGCACGCCCCTGATCCTGCACAACATCGGCGCCGGCGCGCGTGAAGAGGATATTCTTTTCACCTACCCGATGACCGGCCACTACCGCCTGTCGGTGGATGCCGTCAGCAAACTGAAATCCCTCGCCCGCTAGGGCGCGCAGTCAAGCCCAAGCGCCCCCCGTTCAGAGCGCCCCCGTTCAGGCAGCGTCCAGCACCGGGCGTAAAAGCTGCATCGGGTGGGCGCGCAGCGTCAGGCGCATGGCGAGGTAATCTTCAACCACCGCCTCGCCCAGCGTCATCTCGCGGAAGGTGACGGCGGGTTCGGCGATGGCCTCCCCCTCCATGTCGGTGGCAAAGAGGGGCAGGGCGGGGCCGGGGGCCAGCGCCTCGGCGGCCCAAAGCGCATCGCGGCGCGCAAGGCCAAGGGCGGCGAAGGCATCAGCCTCGGCAAGGCGGGCCAGCACATCGGGCGCCACCCCGGCGCGGCGCCAGACATCCTGCACGGTGTGGTAGCCGTTGCCGCGGGCGCATGCGATCCAATGCGCCTCTTCCTCGGCCATGCCCTTGATCTGGCGAAAGCCAAGGCGGAGGGCCAGTTCGGGCGCGCCGTCCGGTGGGGTCAGCCATTCCATACGGTTGTCCCATTCGCTGGACTGGATACAGGGCGGCAGCACGATGACCCCATGTTCGCGCGCATCGCGCACGATCTGGGCGGGGGCGTAAAAGCCCATCGGCTGGCTGTTCAGCAGCGCGCAGGCGAAGATGCCGGGGTGGTGGAACTTGATCCAGGCAGAGGCGTAGACCAGCAGGGCAAAGCTTGCCGCATGGCTTTCGGGGAAACCGTAGCTGCCGAAGCCTTCGATCTGGGCAAAGCAGCGGCGGGCGAAATCCTCATCATAGCCGCGCGCCAGCATCCCGCCGATGAAACGGTCATGAAACTCGCTGACCGACCCGTGTTTCTTGAACGTGGCCAAGGACCTGCGCAGGCGGTCCGCCTCTTCGGGGGTGAAGCCCGCGCCGACGATGGCGATCTGCATGGCCTGTTCCTGAAACAGCGGCACGCCAAGGGTCTTGCCCAGCACCTTGCCAAGCTCATCCGACGGAAAGCTGACCTGTTCCTGCCCGTTGCGCCGCCGCAGAAAGGGGTGGACCATATCCCCCTGAATCGGCCCTGGCCGGATGATGGCGACCTGGATCACCAGGTCATAAAAGCAGCGCGGCCGCATCCGAGGCAGGAAGTTCATCTGGGCGCGGGATTCCACCTGAAAGACGCCAAGGCTGTCGGCGCGGCAGAGCATCCGGTAGGTCTCCGGATCCTCGGGTGGCAACGTGGCGAGCGTAAAGCGCTGATGGTGGTGCTGGTCCAGAAGGTCAAAGGCCTTGCGCAGGCAGGACAACATCCCCAGCGCCAGAATGTCGATCTTGAGGATCTTCAGCGTGTCGATATCGTCCTTGTCCCAGGGGATGATGGTGCGATCCTCCATCGTGGCGTTTTCCACGGGGCAAAGCTCATCCAGCCGGCCTTCGGTGATGATGAAGCCGCCGACGTGTTGCGACAGGTGGCGGGGGAAGCCCTGAATTTCGTCGATCAGCGCCATGGTCTGGCGCAACCGGCGGTCCTTGGGGTCCAGTCCGATTTCGGCCAGCCGTGTGTCCGTCACCGCCCCCGGCCCGCCCCAGCCCCAGATCTGGCTGGACATGGCGGCAAGGGTGTCTTCCGAAAGGCCCATGGCGCGGCCCACCTCACGCACGGCGCGCTTGCCCCGGTAGTGGATGACGGTGGCGCAAAGGCCCGCGCGGTGGCGGCCGTATTTTTCGTAGATGTGCTGGATCACCTCTTCGCGGCGTTCATGTTCGAAATCGACGTCGATATCGGGCGGTTCATTCCGCGCCTCAGAGATGAAACGCTCAAAGACCATGGTGCCGATCTCGGGGGAAACCGAAGTGACGCCAAGCGCGTAGCACACGACCGAATTGGCGGCGGACCCGCGCCCCTGACACAGGATGCCGCGTGAGCGGGCGAAGGCCACGATGTCGTGGACGGTCAGGAAGTAGGGTTCATACCGCAGCTTGCCGATCAGGGTCAGCTCATGCGCCATCTGGGCGCGAGCCTTGTCGGGTGGGCCTTCGGGATAACGCCAGTGCAGGCCTGCGTCGGCCAGACGGGCAAGGCGCTGTTGGGCCGTCTCACCCTCTGCATTTTCGGACGGGTAGTCGTAGCGCAACTCATCCAGCGAAAAGGCGGCGCGGGTGGCCACTTCTTCGGCGCGGGTGACGGCGGAGGCGTGGCCCTTGAAGATGCGCAACATCTCGGCCCCGGACCGCAGGCGGCCTTCGTTGTTCGGCAGCGCGCGGCGGCCCAGTTTGTCGACCGGCACGCCAAGGCGGATGGCGGTCAGCACATCGGCCAGACGGCGGCGGGACCCGTGGTGCAGAAAGGGCAGGCCACTGGCGACGGTGGGGATGCCGATATGGTCGGCCAGGGCGGCAAGGCGGCGGAAGTGGTCCTGATCCTGGCCATCATAGCGCGGGGCCAAAAGCAGGCTGACCTGACCGGGAAAGTGCTGCGCCAGCCTGCGGGCATGGGACTGCCAGCGGGCCTTGTCCATCATCGGTTCGGGCGGCGCTTCGGCAAGGGTCAGGCGCTGGCCGGGGGGAAGGATCAGCATCTCAAGCCCCGCGCCCCAGTCCAAGAGGTCGGCAAGGTGCAGCGTGCAATCGCCCTTGGCGGCGCGCAGGCGGCCAAGGCTGAGCAGACGGCAGAGCCGCCCCCAGGCCGTCCGGTCACGCGGCAGGCAGGTGAGCTGAAAGCCGTCGGCCAGGATGATCCGCGCGGCCGGGATGAGGCGGATGCGCGGGCCGCCATCGCGGGCAAGCTCACGCGTGCGGGTATGGGCGCGCACGATCCCGGCGACTGAGTTTACATCCGCCACCGCCAGCGCAGGCATGCCCATTTCGGCGGCACGGGTCATCATCTCTTCGGGGTGGGAGGCCCCGGTGAGGAAGGTGAAGTTCGTGAGCGCAGAAAGTTCGACGAAGGGCATGGGCGATTCAGGTCTATGGCGGCTGGGGATACGGCGACTCAGTTCCGGAACAAAGAAAGAACATTTTGTCATGTCCGCGCCCTTCAGGCCAGCGGCATCGTGGGGCCCGGACGGTTGTGAAATTGAGCGCGTGCCGCGCATGCCTTTTGTCTCGCGTTTTGTGCGTGAAGGACGCACAAAACGCTCGGTCAGGGCCTCCGGCGGGGATATTTGGGCAAATGTGAAAGGGCAAAGGCTCAGCGCAGGAGGCTGAGAACCTCAAGGCTGGGGTAGCCGTCGGGCACCAGGCTGCGCGCGGTCTGGAAGGCCTTGACGGCTGCGATGGTCTTGGGGCCCATCCGGCCATCGACGCCACCCGGGTCAAACCCGGCCGTTCCTAGCAGGTCCTGAAGCTCTTTGCGTTCGTCGAGGGTGAGGGCGCGCAAGTCACGCGGCCAGGTCGCGGCGATTGGAGGGCCACCCTTCAGCCGGTCAGCCAGATGGCCGATGCCGATGATGTAGGCGTCGGCCGTGTTATACTTTTCGATCACCTGGAAGTTCGGGAAAATCAGGAAGGCCGCACCCCGGTGACCGCCGGGCAGAAGGATCGACCCGGGGCCATGATCGGGCAAGTCACCGCCGGTTGCGGTGCGGACGCCCATCGCCTGCCAGTCGGGCACGGGCTCTACCACACGCTCGGTCGTCTGGTCGTAGTCAAAGCCTTGCGGCAGCGTGACCTCCAGCCCCCAGGGTTGGCCCGTCGTCCAGCCCCAATGCCGCAGATAGTTGGCGGTCGAGGCCAGGGCATCGCCCGGGTCCTCGCCCCAGAGGTTGCGTTTGCCGTCACCGTCAAAGTCGACGGCGAAAGCCTCCCAGCTGGAGGGCATGAACTGGGTATGCCCGCTTGCCCCCGCCCATGAGCCGGCAAATGCCTTCACATGACCGCCGTCCACGATCTTGAGGGCGGCAATCAGCTCTGCCTCGAAGAAGGCCCCACGCCGCCCGTCATAGGCCAGCGTGGCAAGGGACCCCAACACTGGCAGATCGCCGCGATAGGTGCCGTAGGCGCTTTCCAGCCCCCAGACGGCGGCAAGGATTTCCGCCTCTACCCCGTAGTCGGCGGCAATCGCGTCCAGCAGGTCACGGTGCTGCGCCATTGCCTTGATGCCAAGCGCCACCCGGTCTTCGGACACTGCGGTGTCGAGGTAGTCCCAGATGGTCTTGGAGAATTCGTTCTGGTTGCGGTCGCGTTCTACGACCTTGGGGTTGAAGTCCACCCTGCGCAGCGCGGCATCAAACACCGCCGCAGGCACCCCTGCCGCCAAGGCGCGCGGGCGAAACCCCCGCACCCAGGCCTCAAGCCCCGTTTGCGTGCCCATCTTCGCCTCTCCCTGCGGGGCATCGGGCAGGATCGTCTGCGCCGATGCCGAAGACATGCCCAGCATTCCGCACAGGATTGCCCTGAAAGCCCGCTTCATTCCGTCGCCTGCCCCATACCTGTTCGCCAAAGTTCACCTGAAATCGTGCTTCCTTTCTGCACAAGTATCCCACAGGGGTGCGGGGGTGTGAAACCCCCGCTCCGTCATTTCCGCCGACGCAGCACCCGCCGTTTCGCCTCGGCCTGGGCGGGCTTGCGCGGCTGATACTTCCCCGGCTTGCGCCCGGCTGGTCGCAGCGTGGCGCCCTCAACCGACAAAAGGTCAAGGATCAGCCCGCCGGTCACCGGCACCGCCTCGGCCAGCCGCACCAGCACCTTTTGCCCGATGCCAAGGGTCACGCCGCTTTCCGATCCGGTCAACGTCTGGCTGGTCTCATCGTAGTGGAAGAACTCTCGCCCGATGGCGCGGATCGGGATCAGGCCATCTGCCCCCGTCTCATCCAGCCGCACGAAAAGACCGAACCGCTGCACACCCGAGATGCGCCCGGCAAATTCTGCCCCCACCCGGTCTGCAAGATAGGCGGCCAGATAGCGGTCGGTCGTATCCCGCTCTGCCGCCATGCTGCGGCGCTCGGCGTCCGAGATCAGTTTGCCGGTCTCCTGAAGGTTCTCGATATCCCAGTGGGAAAGACCATCCGCCCCCCAGCCATGCCCGCCAATCAGCGCGCGGTGGACGATCAGGTCGGAATAGCGCCGGATCGGACTGGTGAAATGCGCGTAGTTCCGCAAGGCCAGACCGAAATGCCCAAAATTCTCGGGGTGGTAATAGGCCTGGGTCATCGACCGCAGGGTCGACAGGTTGATGAGTTCGTCAAACTCTGTCCCCTGCGCCTGTGAGAGCAGCCGGTTCAGATGCTGGGTCTTCAGCACCTGCCCCTTGGCAAGCGTCATCCCGGCGCCCTCGGCCACCTCGCGCAGCGCATCCAGCTTCATCGGGGACGGCTCTTCATGCACGCGAAACAGCAAGGGCCGCTTCAGGCGGATCAACTCTTCGGCGGCGGCGACGTTCGCCAGCACCATGAATTCCTCGATCAGCTTGTGGGCATCCAGCCGGTCCTTGAACGCGACCGAGGCAACGCGGCCCGCCTCATCCAGCACGATCTTGCGTTCGGGCAGGTCCAGTTCCAGCGGCTGGCGCAGCTGACGCGCCCGCACAAGGGCGGCGTAGGCGGCGTAAAGCGGGCGCAGAACCGGTTCCAGCAAGGGCCCGGTCACGTCATCGGGGCTGCCGTCAATCGCCGCTTGCACCCGCTCATAACTTAGCGAGGCGGCCGACCGCATCAGCCCTCGCACAAACCGGTGGCTGCGCTTGGCCCCACCTTCGTCAATCACCATGCGGACGGCCAGACAGGCGCGATCTACGCCTTCGTGCAAGGAACACAGATCGCCCGACAGGATATCGGGCAGCATCGGCACCACGCGGTCGGGAAAGTAGGTCGAGTTGCCGCGTTTGCGCGCCTCACGGTCCAGGGCTGACCCCGGCGTGACGTAATGCGCCACATCGGCGATGGCGACCCAGAGGATAAAGCCACCGGGATTGCCTGGATCAGTATCGGCCTCGGCCAGCACGGCGTCATCACGGTCGCGGGCATCGGCGGGGTCGATGGTCAGCAATGGCAGGTTGCGCAGGTCTTCGCGGCCTTTCAGGTCCACGGGTTCGGCGCGGTCCGCCTCAAGGATCACTGCATCAGGGAACTGGTCGGGAATCCCGTGCTGGTGGATTGCAATCAGGCTGGCCGCGCGGGGGCCCGAAGGGTCACCCAGCCGGGCCACGATCCGCGCCGCAGGCAGGCCCAGACGGCGGGCACCGATGGCCTCGGCCTCGACCAACTCACCGTCCTTGGCCCCCATCGTCAGGTCGGATGACACGCGCCATTCCTTGTCTGACCCCTTCTCGATCGGCTGGATGCGGCCCCCTTCCGCATTCACCCGGAAGACCCCCAGCACCTTGGCCGGGTTCGACCCCAGCTTGCGGATCAGCCGCGCTTCATACGCGTAGTCGTCCAGATCCACCTTCGCCAGCCGTGCCAGAATACGGTCGCCACCCCCAAGGGCCGGATCGCCCTTCTTTGCGATAATCAGGATGCGGGGGCTGTCATCTACCCCTTCCTCCAGCGGCCGCGCGTAAAGATCGCCCGCACTGTCCGGTGGCAGCACTTGCAGCACGGCAACGGGGGGCAGCACGCCCGCCTCGTGGAACCGGCGCATGGTCTTTTCGACCACGCCTTCGCCCTCAAGCTCGTGCAGCAGGCGCTTCAGCTCGATCCGGCCATCGCCCTTGATGCCAAAGGCCTTGGCAATGTCGCGCTTGGCCGAAAGGCCGGGGTTTTCACTGATCCACTGGCGGATCTGGTCTTTGGAGGGCAGATTTTTCATCCATCCCCCCTAGCATGGTGCCAGCCCAAAGCCCATCCCCTCAGCCAATGGCGGACCTACAGCAGCGCCATCACCGCGCCGACAAGGCCCATTCCGATCAGGATGACGATGGCAAAGAACTGCGCCCCGAAGGCCGGTCCGCGGGATGCCGGATTGGCCATGTACAACGTCAGATAGGCAACCCGCGCCAGAACCCAGACCAGCCCGACGACCGCAGCCCAAAGATCGCTCATCCACAGGGCGGCCATCCACAGCGCGGGCAGGATCGCAGGCGCCGTTTCGACCGCATTCATTTGCACGCGCAAGGCACGCTCCAACAGCGGGTCGCCGGTCACGGCAGGGGCGGAAATCTTGACCTTGCCCCGGACGATGCTGACGTTGATCGCAACCCACAGATAATAAAGCGCAATCAGCAGCGTGACGAGCGAGGTGTAAACCGGCAGTTGCATGTCAGGTCCTTCAAAGGTGGCGATGGTTCCCAGATACCCGGCGGCGGCCGCAAAAGCCAGCGGCTGCAGGCGCGGACCTCGGCTATCCGGCGCTACACCATGTCACAGGTCCAGAACCATCTCTCGGTGCGGAATTCCGGCGTCGGTGAACGCATCGCCGACCACGCGGAACCCCAGCTTTTCGTAAAACCCCGTCGCATGGGATTGCGCACCAAGGGTGGCAAGGGTCACCGCCGGCTGACCGCGCAGGACGTCAATCGCTGCCCGGATCAGGCTTGCGCCAAGGCCGGTGCCCCGCGCGGTGGCGCGCACGCAGACCCGGCCGATCTTGCCGGTGTCACCCTTGAGCAAAAGCCGCGCGGTGCCAACCGGGGCATCGCCCACATAGGCCAGAAGGTGTATGGCGGTATCGTCCAGCCCGTCCACCTCATCGGCCTCGCTGACGCCTTGCTCTTGGATGAACACCTCACGCCGCAGGGCGCGGCAGGTGGCGATGTCACGGGTGACTTCGATGCGGATTGCGGGCTCGGTCACGCGAAGTAATCCTGCAGGATGCGTCCATAGATCGCTTTCAGGGTGTGGATGTGGGCCACCTCGACGCGTTCATCCACCTGATGCATGGTCTTGCCGACCAGCCCGAATTCCACCACCGGGCAGTGATCCTTGACAAAGCGCGCGTCCGACGTGCCGCCGCTGGTGGACGCCACCGGCTTGCGCCCGGTTTCCGCCTGCACCGCCGCCGCGACCAGCGCCGACAATTCGCCGGGCGGGGTCAGGAACGCCTCGCCCGAGATGCTGATCTTCAGCGCGATCTCGACCCCGGTCGCTTCGGCCACGGCCTCGGCCTCGGAGCGCAGCCAGGAGGAAAGGGTCTCGCCAGAATGGGTGTCGTTGAAGCGGATGTTGACCGTTGCCGTCGCCCGCGCGGGGATGACGTTGTTGGCCGGATTGCCGCAGTCGATGGTGGTGATCGCCAGCGTCGAGGGGTCGAAATGCTGCGTGCCCCGGTCCAGCGGTTCGGCATCCAGCTTGGCCAGAAGCTTGACCATCGCGGTCAAGGGGTTCTTCGCCCGGTGCGGATAGGCGCTGTGCCCTTGCACGCCCGTCGCCGTGATCTGCGCGGTCATCGACCCACGGCGGCCGATCTTCATCATCTCGCCCATCTCGTTCGGGCAGGTCGGTTCGCCGACCAGGCAATCGGTCATCCGTTCGCCGTTGAAGGCCATCCAGTCCAGAATGGCGAGTGTGCCATCCCGCCCCTCGCCTTCCTCGTCACCCGTAATCGCCAGGATCACTGCGCCGTCGGGGGGCGTGGTCTGCACGAAATCCACCGCTGCCGCGACAAAGGCCGCCACGGCAGACTTCATGTCGCAGGCGCCACGGCCATACATCACGCCGTCTTCAACCTCGGCACCGAAGGGGTCATGCGTCCAGGCGGCGGCATCGCCCACCGGGACCACATCGGTATGCCCGTTAAAGCCGAAGGACCGGTTTGCCCCGGGCTTGCCCCAGCGGGCATAGAGATTGGCAATGCCACCCCGGTCCACCCGGGTGCAACTGAACCCCGCCGTTGCCAAAACGTCCGCCAGCAAGGCAATCGCCCCGCCTTCGGCCGGAGTGACCGAAGGGCAGCGGATCAGTCGGGCAGTCAGATCGACGGGGTCAAGCAAGGATGGGGGCATGCAGTGTTCCAGGCAATTTCTTGATTTGGGACCCGTAGCGGCTTCGACAGCGGGCTGCAACCGGAACGGGTGGCCAGCCCCCATGCAGGGCAGGGGTGGGGGTCAATCGAAGAAGGGTGTCATCTCGGCCACGATGACCGAGTTTTCGGCCAGCGCGCGCTGCATCAGGGCCTGTTCTTCGGGGTCGATCTCATCGCCGGCCTTAAGGCGTTCCTCAAGGGTGCCGTGGCCGGTCACCTCAAGCGGGGAAAGATCGGCCTCTTTCAGGATGGCAACGGTTTCGCGCACCGCCTCGGCCTCATCCACGCCGCTGGCATAGATCAGAAGGCCGGCACCCGTGGCCTTTTCTGGCAGTCCATCCCCGGCCTTGCGGCCAACCTCGACCACCAGGGTGTAGACCTGCTGGGGGCGCTTGAGGCGTGGGGTGCCCGTTGCATCACCAGCGGTCGCATCACTGGCGGTCGCATCACTGGCGGTCAAGGCCGCCTCATCGTTGTCTTCGCTACCGTTGTCCATGCCTTACCCCCAACGCCCCCTGTCGAAGTGGCGGGGGCGCATGCGTTTGTCAATGGTGGCCACTATCCGGACGAAAGGGCCACATAGGAGCCAAAAGTTTGTCTCAATTTCACATTAGAATTATGGGGTGGTTTAGCAGTGCTAAAGAACCTTGCGGTGACTGTGGCTGCAAACAATGTGACGTGTTTTTGGGTGTAGGGCTGGGCTTCGGGCCTGGGCGTAGGGGTCTATCTTGGCGACTGTAGCAGAACTGCCGATCCAGACCAATGTCAGCGCAATGGACATGGCGAATGCCATGTTCGGCCCCAGCATCACCATCGTCGACGCGACCTATAGTGGTGACGCCAGATCAGCCGGGATCTATACGAACGGCCTCGCCACATCACCGGGGGCGGTGCCGTCGGACAGCGGGGTGATCCTGTCCACGGGCAGGGTCGATGACTTTACCAACAGCAGCGGCCAGGTAAACCAGGTTGGGAACCGGTCAACCGACACCACCGGCGCCAACGGCGATACGGACCTGAATGCTATCGCGGGCGTCCAGACCTACGACGCGGCGATCTTTCAGGCCACCTTTGTGCCTGCCGGGTCTGTCCTGACCATGCAGATCACTTTTTCTTCGGAAGAGTATCTGGAATACGTCGGAAGCGGGTTCAACGATGCGGTCGGCGTCTGGGTCAATGGCCAGAAGGCCGAACTGACGGTCGGCAACGGCGACATCTCGATCAACAACATCAACCCCAATTCGAATGGCAACCTTTACCGTGATAACGCCAACGACCAATACAACACCGAGATGGACGGATTTACCGTCACGCTGACACTGAAGGCGCCGGTCAATCCGGGTGTAAACAACACGATCAAGATCGGCATCGCCGATGGCGGCGACGCGGCATGGGACAGCAACCTGCTGATCGCGGGCGATTCCGTCCAGACGGCGGTGGTGGCGGGGGATGACAGCTTTGTCGTAACCCAAGCCGGGACGGTGCAGGTCAATCTGCTGGCCAATGACATCAATACCGGCGGCGGGACGCTGACGATCACCAAGATCAACGGGGTCGATGTTTTCGCAGGCCAGACGATCACCCTGCCGTCCGGGCTTGAAATTGTGGTGAACGCCAATGGCACGATCACCGTCATCAGCGATTACTCCGATCTGCCCGGCACGGCGAACTTTTCCTATGAGGTAGAGAACGCGGCAGGTGTGACGGACGTCGGCTTTGTCTCGGGCCAGATCATACCGTGCTTTGTCGAAGGCGCGCGGATCGAGACGGCGCGCGGGCCGGTCCGGGTTGAAGACGTGCGCGTTGGCGATCTGGTTCTGACGCTGGACGACGGGTTTCAGCCGGTCCGCTGGCACGGGCGGCGGCAGGTGGCGCAGCCCGGATCACTGGCCGCGATCCGCATTCCGGCAGGAGCGTTCGGTGACCATGGGGCGCTGGCAGTGTCTCCACAGCACCGGCTGTACCTGACCGGCTGGCGCGCCGAACTTTACTGCGGTGAAGGCGAGGTGCTGGTGAAGGCCATGCATCTGGTGCGGGCGGGCCGCCTGCGACAGGACGGGCCTGACACGGCGGTATCCTATCACCACCTTCTCTTTGACCGCCACCAGATCATCCGCGCCGAAGGGTTGTGGAGCGAGAGCTACCACCCAGGCCCGGCCACGCTGGCCGACCACGATCCCGACACGCTGGACGAACTGCTGACGCTGTTCCCGGAACTGGCGACGGACCCCGCGCATGGCTATGGGCCGATTGCCCGCCCCGAAGCGACGGCACAGGCGGTGCGCCTGCTGGCCTTGGCCTGACGGCCGTTGGTCAGGGGCAGCGTTTCAGCGGGCTGACAAAGCCATCTTCAATGATTGCAAGGCCTTCGGGCAGGCGCATCAGCATCATGCGGTAAGAAGACGTCTCGCCCTCGGCGGCGCATTCGGCGTCATAGAGGATGGCATCCATGCCGGTGACCGGCACCGGATTGGTCAGCTTGCACTGATTTTCGACGCCCTTGAAGAGGTCACCCTCGATCGCGAGGGCGCCCCCGTCAGAGCCGACGCTTTGGCAATCCCAGCCTTCGGCCCAAGGTTGGTCAGGTCGGTAAAGCCCATCAAACGGCCCGGCCAGACCGGGGGTGGCAAGGCCGACGGCCAGACAGAGGATCAGGGGACGGCAAGGGTGCATGTCAGTCCCGCAGAAGTTCGTTGATGCTGGTCTTGGAGCGGGTCTGCGCATCAACCTTCTTCACGATCACCGCGCAGTAAAGGTTGATACCGCCTTTCGACGGCATTGACCCTGCGACAACGACCGACCCGGCCGGAACCTCGCCATACATGACCTCGCCCGTCTCACGGTCGACGATCTTGGTCGACTTGCCGATGAAGACCCCCATGCCAAGGACCGACCCTTCGCGGATGATGCAGCCTTCCACGACTTCACTGCGTGCGCCGATAAAGCAGTCGTCTTCAATGATCGTGGGGCCGGCCTGCATGGGTTCCAGCACCCCGCCGATGCCGACGCCGCCCGACAGGTGGACGTTCTTCCCGATCTGCGCGCAAGAGCCCACCGTGGCCCATCCATCGACCATCGACCCTTCGCCGACATAGGCCCCGATGTTCACAAAGGATGGCATCAGGACCACACCCTTGGCAATGAACGCCGAACGCCGCACGATGGACCCCGGCACTGCGCGAAAGCCAGCCTTGCGCCAATCCTCAGCCGTCCAGCCGTGCCACTTCGACGGCACCTTGTCCCACCAGTTGGAACCGCCATTGCTGCCCGAAATCTCATGCATGTCGGTCAGGCGAAAGGACAGCAGCACCGCCTTCTTGGCCCACTGGTTCACATGCCAGTCGCTGCCCCGCTTTTCCGCCACCCGCAAGGCACCAGTATCCAGCGCCGTCAATGTCGCCTCGATCGCGTCGCGCGCCTCGCCCTTGGTGGCGGGAGTGATGCTGTCGCGGGCGTCCCAGGCGGACTCAATGGCGGCTTCAAGTGCGGCGTTGGACATGTGCAGGGCCTTTTCGGTTGGTCACGGGCGTGGCGACCCTATAAAGCTGATGCCAGCCCCACGCAATCCGAGAGCCGTGATGAAAGACGAACCCCGCGCCCACCCGTTCCGCGACTCTGTCGAGGATATCGCCGCCACCAAGCGCATTCCCGACACGCCACAGACCCGCGCGCCGGCCTACCGCCTTGCCTTTGCCGACCGCGATTTCATGACGCGCGAGGAATTGCGCCCGGTGCGGTTGCAGCTAGAGCTGCTGAAGCCGCAGCTGATCATGGACGAGCGGGGGATCGAGTCGACCGTTGTCATGTTCGGCGGCGCCCGGATCCCGGCGCCCGAACACAGGGATACTGCACGGACCAAGACCCTGGCCGACCTGTCGCACTACTATGACGAGGCGCGGCGCTTTGCTCGGATCATGACAGAGCGCAGCCTTGCAACCTATGGGCGGCAGAACGTGATCGTCACCGGCGGCGGCCCCGGCGTGATGGAGGCAGGCAATCGCGGTGCGGATGATGCGGGCGGGCAGTCGATCGGCCTGAACATCGTCTTGCCGCATGAACAGGCGCCGAACGTTTACGTGACCCCGGACCTGTCGTTCAACTTCCACTACTTCGCCATCCGCAAGATGCATTTCCTGATGCGCGCCAGCGCGGTCTGCGTTTTCCCCGGCGGCTTTGGCACGCTGGACGAGATGTTCGAAAGCCTGACCCTGATCCAGACCAAACGGATGAAGGCGATCCCGTTCCTGCTGTTTGGCCGGCAGTGGTGGGAAAGTGTGATCAACTGGAACCAGCTGGCCGAGGCGGGGGTAATCTCGCCCGAGGATCTGAGCCTGTTCTCCATGGTGGAAACGGCGGAAGAGGCAGTTGCGGTGATTGACGGCTGGGTGGAGCCGTGTTGATCCGCGGCGGTCAGGCCTGACGACATCAGGCCGTCTGGCGCTGCCATCCCTCCAGAAACTCAACCCGGTTGCAGCCGGCAAAGGCCGCCAGGCGGTCAAGCTCGGCTTCAAGTGCGCGCTGACGGGCCTTGGTCAGCCGGACCCCCGGTTCGGGCCAGAATCCCTTGATCCGCAGCGACCCGACATCACGATGGGCCTTGGCATCAAGGCGGCCGATCAGCCGGTCCCCTTCCAGCACCGGAAAGACATAGTAGCCGAAGACGCGCTGCGGTTCGGGGACGAAAACCTCGATCCGGTAGACGAAGCCGAACAGGAATTCGGTCCGCTTGCGGTCCCGCAGGGCGGGATCGAAGGGTGACAGAATCCGCAGGCGGGCGCTGGGCGGGGGCGGCACTTCGTCCAGCGTGTCTGGACGGGCAAAGGCCCGGCGGCGCTGCCCGGTGGCACCTTCCACCTCAACCTCCAGTATCTCACCCCGGGACAGGGCTGTGCGACACCAGTCGCGGGCGTCTTCGGGGGTGATGGCGTTCCAGTAGGCCGCAATCTCACCCGAGGTAGCAAAGCCCAGGTGGCCAAGCGCGCTGGTGCAGGCCCAGTCGGTTACCGTCTCTTGCGGCGCAGGCGCGCGGTGGGCAGCCGGGATCACGCGTTCCGTCAGGTCAAACATCTTGCGGAACCCCTCACGCCGGGTGATGGCGACCTGCCCGGTGCGCCAAAGCCATTCCAGCGCGGTTTTCGACGGATGCCAGTCCCACCAGCCGCCCTTGCCGCGCACCTCATCCTTGCCGACATCGCCGGTGCCCACCGGGCCATCCTTGGCGATGCGGTTCAGGATGGTGTCAAACTGCGCCTCATACCCCTCACGGAACCAACGGCGCCAATTGGCGTGCAGCCGGTCAGCGTCGCGGGCAAAGCGGTGCTGCCAGACCCCGTGCAGACGCACCGGCAGGATCGAGGCGTCATGCGTCCAGTGTTCCCAAAGACTGCGGTCGCGTTCCAGAAGCTGCTTGAGGGTTTCGGGCCGGTAGGACTGCCGCCGCGACCACAGGATCATGTCATGCGCGCGGGCGACGGTGTTGATGCTGTCCACCTGCACAAAGCCGATCCGGCTGATCAGGTCGTGCAAGGCCGGGCCCGTGACGGGGCCGACAGGCGCCTCGGCCAAGGCATGGCGGTGCAGGAACAGGCGGCGGGCATCGGGGTTGGCGATCAGCTTTGACATTTGCAAGGCCTAGCATTGCGCAGGCCTGCGACAGAAGCGGGAAATACCCATGTTAGCCTGCATGACGCATTGGAAAGTTCCCGCTTTGGACTTAGCGTGACATGGCCTTCGGAGATGAAGGCCATGTCACCGCTTGGCGCGTTTGCCGATCTGGGCATCGGGCTGGAAAGGACAATCGCCATTGCCACATGACACGCCCCTGATCACCACCCTTGTTGCGGGCTTTGGCCTGGCCTTCCTGTTCGGCCTTCTGGCGCAGCGGCTGAAGTTGCCGCTGATTGCGGGCTATCTTCTGGCGGGTGTCGTGATCGGGCCGTTTACACCGGGCTATGTGGCCGACATGGGCCTGGCCACGGAACTGGCGGAACTGGGGGTGATCCTTCTGATGTTCGGGGTGGGTCTGCACTTTTCGCCCAGGGACCTGATGGCGGTAAAGGCGATTGCGGTGCCCGGCGCGGTTGCGCAGATTGCGGTGGCCAGCGCATTCGGCACGGCGATGGGCTGGGCGCTTGGCTGGGGGCTCGGTGCGGGGCTTATCTTCGGGCTGGCGCTGTCTGTCGCGTCCACCGTGGTGCTGCTGCGGGCCTTGCAGGACCGCGACCTTGTGCACACCGAAAAGGGCCGCGCCGCCGTGGGCTGGCTGATCGTCGAGGATCTGGTGATGGTTCTGGCACTGGTCCTGATTCCGCCGCTGGCCGGGCTGTTGGGCGGCATCGCCATGCCCGTAGTCGAAGAGGCCGAGATTGTAGCCGAGGTTGGCATTGGCATCGGGCCGATTGCGGCGACCGTGCTGATCACCTTGGCAAAGGCCGCGACCTTTGTGGCCTTCATGCTGGTCATTGGCCGCAGGGTCATCCCTTGGGTGCTGCATTTCGTGTCGCAAACCCGCTCGCGTGAGCTGTTTCGGCTGGCGGTGCTGGCGATTGCGTTGGGGGTTGCCTATGGCGCGACGTTCTTCTTTGGCGTGTCCTTCGCCCTTGGTGCGTTCTTTGCCGGGATGGTGATGTCGTCATCAACGCTCTCGTCGCAGGCCATGCGTGAGACGCTGCCCCTGCGCGATGCCTTTGCCGTGCTGTTCTTCGTGTCGGTGGGGATGCTGTTCAACCCCGAGGTCGTTCTGACCTCCCCCCTCGCCTTGCTGGCGACGGTGGTGATCATCGTCGGCGTCAAGGCGGCGACGGCCTACTACCTCGTGCGGGCTTTCGGGCATGACCGCGACATGGGGCTGACGATCGCCGCCAGCCTGGCCCAGATAGGCGAGTTTTCGTTCATCCTGATTACCATGGGCGTCAAGCTGGCCATCGTCCCGGATGAGGCGCGGGATCTGGTGGTTGCGGGGGCAATGATCTCGATTCTGGTGAACCCGCTGCTGTTTCACCTGCTGGACCGAAGGTTGGCGCGCAATGCAGCTTCGCCAGATCCGGCTACAAGTGAAGCGCCCGCCGCGGCACCGAACCCTTAGATCAAAGCCCCGCCTCAGCCGCGATTTGCGCCTTGGACTTGCGCGCGCGCTCGGTGGCAGATTTCAGCTGGCCGCAGGCGGCCATGATATCTTCACCCCGCGGCGTGCGGATCGGGCTGGCGTAACCGGCGTGGTAGATGATGTCGGCAAAGGCGTGAATGCGGTTGCCGGAAGACCGTTTGTAAGGCGCGCCGGGCCATTCGTTGAACGGGATCAGGTTGACCTTCGCCGGGATGCCCTCAAGCAGTTTCACCAACCGGTGAGCGTCTTCCTTGGTGTCGTTGACGCCGTCCAACATCACGTATTCAAAGGTGATCCGTTCGCTGTTCGACAGGCCCGGATAGGCCTTCAGCGCCTCCAGGAGAGTGGCGATGTTCCAGCGCTTGTTGATCGGCACCAACTGGTCGCGCACCTCATCCGTGGTGGCGTGGAAGCTGACGGCCAGCAAGCAGCCGATTTCCGTCGCCGTGCGGGCAATCTCGGGGACGACGCCGCTGGTTGACAGGGTGATCCGGCGGCGGCCAAGGGCGATGCCTTCGTTGTCCATCACCACGCGCATCGCGTCGCGGACGTTGTCGAAGTTGTACAAAGGCTCACCCATGCCCATCAGCACGATGTTCGAGATCAGGCGCGTTTCCACCTTGGGCGCGCCCTGCACCGGCCATTCGCCAAGGTCATCGCGGGCCAGCATCACTTGCCCCACAATCTCACCGGCGGTCAGGTTGCGGACCAGTTTCTGCGTGCCGGTATGGCAGAAGGAGCAGGTCAGCGTGCAACCAACCTGGGACGAAATGCACAGCGTGCCCCGGTCGGTTTCAGGGATATAGACCACCTCAACCTCATGCCCGCCGGCGATGCGGACAAGGTATTTGCGGGTGCCATCCTCGGAAATCTGACGGGTGACGACCTGCGGCAATTCGATGGTGAAGTGGTCGGCCAGCAGCGCGCGGTAGTCCTTGGCAAGGTTGGTCATCAGCGCGAAATCACGCACGCCCCAGTGGTAGACCCACTGCCAAAGCTGCCCAAGGCGCATCTTGGCCTGCTTTTCAGGCGTCCCCGCCGCAATCAGGGCCTCACGCAGCTGGTCGCGGGTCAGGCCGACGATGTTGGTCTTGTCCGACACAGGCAGCTTGCGCGGCAGGGTCAGCACGTCTTGGGTGATCGGGGCGGTCATCGGGGCAGATCCTTGCTTGGGGCCTTGCGACAGGCGATCTGGTGGGGTTGGCAGCGCTATAGGCCATCCGCCGCCAAAACAAAAGCGCCCCGCGAGGGGGGCTCTTTGCGGGCCTTTCGGCTGCTTTACTTGCAGCGCGCTTCGGCGTCGGTCATGGCTGCAGTGAAGCCGCGAAGCGAGAACGTGTCGGCCGTCTGCGTGCCACGACCTGACCGCGCGGTCATCACGGCGGTGGTGCCATTCTTCATCGCGGCCAGCAGGGCTGCATCATCCTCGGCGCTGCCCGGCCAGGCCCATTCACCATCGGTGAACAGCTGGTAGGGCTGGCCATCGACGGTCACATCGACCGTTGATCCGCCCGCAAAGGGGTAGCCGCCGGTAAAGCTGATCTCACCGGGTTTGCCGGGCCGGAAGGTAACGAACAGCAGCACATCGCCACGCCGCACCGACACCGGCGCACCGTCACGGGTGTTGTTCATTTCCTTCGGCTTGGACACGCCCCAACACTCCTTGGGGGTTTCCTCGGTGAAGACGTTCCAATCGGTCATGGTGGCGACCCGGTTGGTGGATTCTTGTGCGAAGCTGGCCGTGGCGGCAAAGCTGATCGCGGCTACCGCAAGCGTGCGACCGAAAAGGGAAGTCATGTCTGACGCAGCCTCCAAGCTGTCTTGTGCCTTTGCGCCGGTGCCAGCGGGTCTTTGCAACCCTTTTGACTGGCGCGGCACGTCTCTACCCGATATCCCACCCTTAGACAAAAACACCAATCCGCGAAAGCCCTGTGGGCGACAATTCGCGCAGATGTTACGGGATGCTACCGATGACCAGACCGCAACCGATGGCCGATCTCTGGCGTGGGGGACTTCTGGAAAGCAGCCATGCCGGTCATGCCGTGATCTGTGATGGCGCGGGCGTGGTCGACTGCTGGGGTGATCCGGCGGCGGTGATCTTTCCGCGGTCGTCGTGCAAGATGATCCAGGCGCTGCCCCTGCTGGAAACCGGGGCGGCTGCGGCGGCGGGGCTGACCGATGCCCATCTGGCCTTTGCCTGCGCCAGCCATCAGGGCGAGGGGCGGCATGTGAAGCTGGCCGGTGACTGGCTGACAACGCTTGGTCTGGCCGAACCTTCCTTACGCTGCGGTGCGCATGAACCCTATGACCGCGATGAACGCAACCGCCTGATCAAGACCGACACCAGCCCGTGCCAGCTGCACAACAACTGCTCGGGCAAGCATTGCGGGTTCCTGACCGTGACGCAGCACCTGAAGGCGGGGCCGGAATATGTTGAGCTGGACCACCCCCTCCAACGCCTGATCCGCCAGACGACTGAGGAAGTGACCGATGAAACCGTCGCCGGCTACGGGATTGACGGCTGCTCGGCCCCGAATTTTGCAATGTCGGTGACGGGCCTTGCCCGCGCGATGGCCCGCTTTGCCAATGCCAGTGACGCAGGCGACACCCGGTCGCGCGCCATGCACCGGCTGACGCGCGCGATGGCCACCTATCCGGAACTGGTGGCGGGCGAAGGCCGCGCCTGCACCGAACTGATGCGCGCGATGGGCGGCCGTGTGGCGTTGAAAACCGGGGCCGAGGCGGTCTTTGTGGCCATCCTGCCCGAGCAGAAGCTGGGCATCGCTCTCAAGATCACCGATGGCGGTACCCGCGGGGCCGAGGCTGCGATCACCGCCCTTTTGATCCGCGCCGGGGTTCTGGACGCAAACCACCCGGCGGCCAGAAAGCGGCTGGGCGGCCCGCAGACCAACTGGCGCGGCCTTTACACCGGTGAGACGCGCCTTGCCCCGGGGTTTCCTGGTTGATTTGAAAGCCGAAGCCGGTAAACTTTCCCGATGAACGCCGAAGCGCCCATACCGTTTCCAGCCCTCAACCTCAGCTTTGATGAGGTTGTCCGCTTTGACCGCAAAGAGCTGAACCTGATCCTGCGGGTCTATGGCCAGATGGTCGCGGCAGGGGAATGGCGGGATTACGCCATCAGCGCCCTGCGCGATCTGGCGGTGTTCAGCGTCTTTCGCCGAACCGCAGAACACGCGCTTTACCGGATCGAAAAGCGCCCGAAGCTGCGGGCGCGGCAGGGGCTTTATGCCGTGGTAGCAATGGACGGCCGGATCTTGCGCCGGGGTCAGGATCTGGAGCAGGTGCTGAAGGTGCTTGAACGGCGGCTGATCGG
Source organism: Rhodobacterales bacterium (assembly GCA_038211355.1). GTDB lineage: Bacteria > Pseudomonadota > Alphaproteobacteria > Rhodobacterales > Rhodobacteraceae > Tabrizicola. The sequence goes on from JBBQVR010000001.1 coordinate 46,138, forward strand.
CCCCGTCTGATCCCTATGGCCCTAAACCACCCGCTGCCGCGCCTGCACCAGCCCGCCACCGCCCGCGGAAATGCGGGCAACCGCCTCACGGATGCCTTCATACGAGACGGACATCGTATGGCCATTCGCGTGGATCAGCAGCTTTTCGTTGACCACCATCGCCACATGCCCGCGCCAGAAGATCAGGTCGCCCCGCTGCAACTCATCAGTGGGGGACAGACCACGCCCCAGGGCCATCTGCATGTCGCTGTCGCCTGGGCAATCGCGGCCCGTGGCGTGAATTGAGATTTGCACCAGACCGGAACAATCAATCCCGAAGCTGGAGTTGCCGCCCCAAAGATAGGGCGTCCCAAGCAGGCTTTCGGCCACCGATACGGCATCCGGCGCCTCATGGTCAAGCGGGCGGATATGGCACATCGGCACATAGCCGTGGGGCGTGTTTGCCCAGGCGCCCCAGGCCCCGGTGACAGCCAGCCGCGCCCCAAGGCTGAGGCTGCCTTTTTCCGGCGACTGCACAAGGGGTTCGGAATAGATATGGGTGGCGGGGGCGGCGACCCAATGCGTCACCTCAGGCCCACGCCCCACAGCCTTTTCCGGGATCCAGCCGCAATAGCCGTCGCGCACCGATTGTACGAAGACATGGCCCTGATCGCGGTCGATCAGCAGCACGTCGGCCCCCAGCAAAAGCTGGCGGCTCCGCGCGCCCCCCGGCTTGTCCAAGAGGTTGGTCATGTGCATGACCACTTGCGCGCGTTCGCCTTCGGTAAAGCGGGCCGAGACCTGACCCTGCAGGCTGACATGGGCGACACGGCCTGAAAACGGGGTGGTGCGCTTGTCCATTACAGGGTCCTCAGGTTCAGCATTGCGGGAAGGGCAGCCAGCACAGCGCGCGCGCCCTGGCCTGCGCCACCTTTCGGGCGGGCAGGCTGGTCGGCGGGGGTGTGGCCATAGATGTCAAAGTGGATGTAGCGCGGGACATCGACAAAGCGGCGCAGGAACAGCGCCGCCGTGATTGATCCGGCAAAGCCAAAGCCCGGCGCATTGTCCAGGTCGGCAATTCCGGGTTCGATCACCGGCTCATAGGCGTCGTGGAACGGCAGGCGCCAGACAGGGTCGCAGCCCGCCACAGCCCCCGCCTCCAACGCGGCGACAAGGCCGGGATCGTCGGTGTAATAGGGGGCAAGGTCCGGCCCCACCGCCACCCGTGCAGCCCCGGTCAGCGTCGCCATCGAGATCACAAGATCCGCCTCTTCCTCACAGGCCAGGGCCAGCGCGTCGGCCAGCACAAGGCGGCCCTCGGCGTCGGTGTCGTTCACCTCAACCGTAAGGCCCTTGCGGCTGGTCAGGATATCCTTTGGTTTCAGGGCATTGCCTGCAATCACATTCTCAACCGCAGGGATCAGCACGCGCAGCCGCAAGGGCAGGTTCAGCGCCATGATCATCTGCGCCAGCCCAAGCACGGTGGCAGCACCACCCATGTCCTTTTTCATCAGGTTCATGCCGGAGGAGGGCTTGAGGTTCAGCCCCCCGGTGTCAAAGCACACCCCCTTGCCAACCAGCGTCAGCGCCGGGCCATCCGTGCCCCAGCGCATGTCCAAAAGGCGTGGCGCGCGCGGGCTGGCGCGGCCCACCGCGTGGATCATCGGAAAGTTCTGGTCCAACAGCGCATCGCCCACAATCGCGCGGGTCTTGGCGCCAAAGCGGGCGGCCAGCGCCATGAACGCGGCCTCAAGCTCATCCGGGCCCATGTCTTGCGCAGGGGTGTTGATCAGGTCGCGGGTCAGCGCCTCACCCTCTGCCATGGCGATCAGCCGGGCGGCATTCACGCCTTCAGGACAGACCAGCGTGGGCAGAACCGCCGCCTTGCGCCCCGGGCGATAGCGGTCAAAGCGGTAGCCTGCCAGCAGCCAGCCAAGCGCGGCCTCACCCCGTTCCGCAACCGTCAGGTCGCCGGTCAGGGCCCAGTTTCCTGCCGGCAGGCTGGCGACGGCCTTTGCCAGCCCGAACCGCACCCGCCGCCGCGCCTGCGCATTGCCAAGCCCGACCACGCCCGCTGTCACTGCACCCTGTGCATCCGGCAAGGCGCGCGCATCGCCCAGACCCGCTTCAAATCCGGTGGCGGTCAGCCACTGCGCCCATTGCGCCCCGGGTCCGGCCAGAAACGCGGCCAGATCTTCGGCCCGGATGGTGAAAAGCGCGCGCGCCGGGGCGGTCGGGCTGGCAAAGGCAAATCGGGTGGCAGCGGTCATGTTTGGGTCAATCGCTAAAGTCACATTGGGCCATGATCTTGGTGTCATCACCCCCCAGTGAAAGAGGAATTCCCCGCAGCGCAAGCTTGCCATGCCGGGGCACACCTAGTTTTGCACCAATTTCCCCGGATTGCGGCAATTGGCCGCCGCGTGGCACTCAAGCCCGTTAATCAAGGACTACTCAGGATGGTTGGAATTTCGATAATCACAACCAATGCTTGTATCGTCACATGATTCGTCCGGCCGACCAGACCCCCCGCACCGATGCCCTATCCTGACTGATCCGCCAGCCCGTGATCTGGCGAAAGTGACCGTTCCGCGACCCGCAAAAGCCGCGCCCAGACGGCTGAAAAGGCCGTACCATCCGCCCGCTCAAGGCAGGTTTGCGCGTCACCGGACACCTTGGCCAGGCTGACAAGGCCGATGTCATCGGCCAGCCGTCGCAGCCGCGCCAGTTGGCGCGCCACATCGCGCAGGTCTTGCGCCTTCACCTTTTCCACGATGCCCGCCATCGTCAGCGCCAGGTCCCCCAGCGCGCGCGTCACCACCTGTTCAGCGGTTGGGGCACCCAGATTGCGGTAGATTTCCGCCACCGCCTCAACGTTCTGACGGACCACCTCATGTGGTCGCAGCACGGCCACTTCTGTCATTTCAACACCCGATCATCCAACACTACCCGGCTCTGATCCTGAGGGCGCATGCTGAAGAAATGGTTGCCTTCCCCCCGGTATCTGCGGGAATTGCCTCTCGAATTTACATTGAATGCCGCATAGGCAGGGGGCTGTGACAAAGGCCCCTGACCAAGGACGCTGATGATGACTGAGATCCGCCCCCTGCCAACCTATCTGGTCCAGCGCTTTCACGGCTGGCGCGCCACCACCTATCAGGACAACCGCGCCTGGTATCGGCGGCTGGCAACCAGCGGCCAGCATCCGCGCGCCATGGTGATTTCCTGCTGCGACAGCCGGGTGCATGTGACCAGCATCTTTGGCGCGGATGAGGGGGAGTTCTTCATTCACCGCAACGTGGCCAATCTGGTGCCGCCCTATAATCCGGATGGCGAATACCACGGCACCTCGGCGGCGGTGGAGTATGCCGTCAGCAGCCTGGGGGTGGCGCATATCGTGGTGCTGGGCCATTCCAACTGCGGCGGGGTGAAGGGCTGCCATGACATGTGCCTGGGCCACGCGCCGGAACTTGAGGCGAAGTCCAGCTTTGTGGGCCGCTGGATGGATATCCTGCGCCCCGGTTTCCAGACTGTCGCCCACCTGCCCGAGGATCAGATCTTGCAAGCCCTGGAAAAGCAGGCGGTGTTGATCAGCCTGGCGAACCTGCTGACCTTTCCTTTTGTGCGCACAGCGGTTGAGGATGACCGCCTGACGCTGCATGGCCTGTGGACCGACACCGGCGAAGGCGGGCTGGAGCAGTATGAACCGGTGCGGGACGGGTTTGTTCCGGTCTAGCTGGCTGGTGCGGGTGCAATGTCGGTGGCCGTGACCCAGGTGCCGGGCCAAGGCGCACCGGGGGAGCTGCACGGGGGGACCTGCAAGGGGGGCCCGGATCAGCGCAGGATCATCCCCTCGGGCCAGCTTAGCTTGTGTTCAAGGGTGATCGTCGCTTTGCCGCCGGCGGGAAGGTCCATCTCCCATGCAAGGATGCCGCGCTGGCCGTCGACATCGGTTTCTGTCGGGGCGGGGGTAGCGGTGACCTCAACCTCAAGATCATCCTGTTCGCTGTAGGGCACCTGATCCAGCAGGCGCACTGGCCAGGCTTCATCCCCGGTATTCTCGACCGTGATGACGGCGCTTTCGCTGCGTTCGTTTGAGGTGGTGAAAACCCCGGTTTCACCTTCGGCCGCCACAAGCATCTCACGCTTGATGCGCAGGGTTTCCAGCGCCCCGAAGGCGACATCGGTTTCAACCCCCGGCGCGATCACGTCCAGCCAGATGGTGCCGACCAGAACGCCTTCGCGAAAGAGCATCGCTTCACCGGGAAGCAGGGGCTCGTCGCTGGCGTTGGTGAAGCTGGCCATGACAAAGGCGGTGCGGTCGATGCGCGGGACGGCCACGGCCTTGACCACCGGGGTGAAGGCCAGACTGTCCAGCGCAAGCCGCAGGTCTTCTGCGCCAGAGGCGACGGTGACAGGGGTTGGATAGCGGTAGACGACGGTATCCCCCTCAACCCCGGCGGCGGCGGTGATCGGGGCGGGGGCGGCTTCCAGCAGCATATCGGACATCTCGGACTCAACCGCGCCCAGACTTTTGCGCCGAAGATCCTCGTCTTCAAGTTCGGCGCCAATGCTGCGCAATTCAGGCCAAAGGGTTGACGGTGCCGCCTGCTGGCTGGGGGCGGAGGAGGACAGGGTCAGCGCCACCCCTGACCAATCCTCACCCGTATACTGCGTCACAAGAACCGACCGGCCAATCGCCAGCGCATCGTCACCGTCGCGCGTCAGGTTCAGGTCGTAGAACGGCCGCCAGCTGGCCCCGCGGATGTACTGGGTGACAGTGACGGTCTGTTCCCCTGCGGCAGCGGCTGTGACGGCAACAGACAGCGCGGTATAGGCCATATCGGCCGAGGGCAGCGCATCATAGGCGGCGCGGGCCTTTGCCAGCGCCTCTTGCGCTTCGACCAGCGCCTTTTGCGCCGGGAAAAGGTCAGCGCGGGCGGCAAGGGCGGCCTGCCGCGCGGCAAGGGTCTCGGTGCCGATCATGGCGGCCATGGCCTTGATGCTGTCGGGCGTCGCGGCATCCGGCAGCGCCCCGGTGAAGGACGACAGAAAGCGCACCTGTGCCTCAGCCGCATCCACGCGGGCCTGCACGGCGTCAAGGGCCAGGATGGCAGTTTGTTCGCCGGCCTCTAGCTGCTCAACCTTGATCTTGGCGGCCTGTTGGTCGGGGGTCAGCGGGTCTTCGCGTGGCGGCAGGCGGTCATCGCGCAAGGTGAAGGCACCAAGCTGCAGGCCATCGCCGGGGGCGATCTGGATCAGGCCGGGGTCGCTGTCGGCGGGCAGATCGGTGACCAAAAGGTCATGCGTGCCGGGGCTGGGGGCGGCAAAGACTACCTCTCGCGTCAGTTTCGCGCCTTCGGGGTAGACGGTGACGGCGGTGATCCGGCTGGTGGCGGGCAGTGTGTCGGCCAGCGCTGGCAGGGCAGTCGAGGCAAGGAGAACGGTCAACAGAGCGCGCATGAACGGGGCCTTTCGGGCTGGAGCTGGCAGCAAGCTAGGGCCGGCCTGCGCGGCCAGGCAAGTCAGCGAAACCCACCCCGGGGGCGCGCCAAGGGCGATGCACCCTGCCGCGTCAAAGCCACCAGGTCCTAGTTCACCATCGGCATGGCGATCAGGATTTGCAGGTCCTGCATTGGGGTAAAGTCGGTCTTTTCCATCACGAATGTCGTGGGCCCGGTCTTCGTGATCCCGTCCGCGCAAAGCGACAGGATGTTGCGCACATCGCCCTTGTCGATGGTCAGCTTGAACCGGCCGATCGGCCCGGCCCAGCTGTTGGCGGTGCGCAGGACATAGGCGATGTTCCATGACATCCCCATCGAATAAGGCTCACCAGCATCTTCTGGCGTCTGCGTCAGCGCCTTGACCAGCCCTTTTGAGGTGCCCTCATCGATGCAATACTGATCGACGGTGTATTGCTGATAGTCCTCGGGTGGGTGCGACCAGCCGAAAATGCCCCCGCCCGACCGGTTCTCATACGCATGGCTGATCTGCATGACCTTGCCGGCGGGGAAGGTCTGGGTCCAGTGATAGCGCAGGACAATGGACCAGTTGGGGTAGGCATAGCCTTCGGAAAACTCAGCCAGGCCAAGGCTGGCAGCCTCATCGCGCTGGGCAGGCGTCAGGGCGGCCATGGCGGCGATCACGGTTTCGGCGTTCAGCGACAGCGGCAATCCAAGGCGGGCCATGTCAGCCGTCACATCCCGACCGGGGGTATCATACTGCTCCGAGAGGGGGCGGGCCTCATCATAAGGCGGCTCAACCACGGCAATCCGGTCAATCGTCAGGGTGACCGGCGCCCCATCGACCGTGGCGGTGAAATTGACAAGGTTCGGGCGGTCAGGGTCTTCGGGCAGGTTCCACTGGCTTTCCAGAATGAAACCCACATGGACCGGGGGCAGGGGGAAGATCACCTCACCCGTCACATCGGCGCTGGTGGTGTTGCGGAAGGTGTAATCGACGGTGATGCGGTCGATCCCGATGAAAAGATCCTCTTTCTCCATCGCGATGGCGTCGGTCTGGCTGAAGGTCAGGCCGGTGGCGGACAGGCCGCCAAAGCCGTCATTGGCAAAGGCCGGGGGGGCAAAGGCCGGGGGGGCAAGGGTGGCGGTGGCCAAAAGGGCAAGAGCCGGGAAAAGCCGCATGAAATCCTCCGACAGGGCAATGACGGCATCTGACGCCTTGAGAGGGATTCCCGCAAGTGGGGTGTTGCACCTGCCAAGGGGCGCTGCGACAAGGCTGGTCGGCCTTGCTTTGGCCAACCTTGGGAGGGGTATGCATGCGGGTCGGACTTGCGGCGCTAGTCTGCGGCTATCTTCTAAGCCAGTTTTACCGCGCCTTTCTGGCGGTGCTGTCCCCGGTCCTGCAGACCGAGCTTGGGGCGACGGCGGCAGACCTTGCCAATGCATCGGGCTGGTGGTTCCTGGCCTTTGCGGCTGTGCAACTGCCCATCGGCGTGGCGCTGGATCGCCACGGCCCCCGGCGGACGGCAGGGGGGCTGATGCTGGTCGGGGCGGCGGGGGCGGCGCTGTTTGCGCAGGCCAGTGCGCCGTGGCAGCTGAACGTGGCGATGGCGCTGATCGGGGTGGGCTGCGCGCCGGTGCTGATGGCCTGCTACTACATCTTTGCCCGCAGCTATTCGCCGGCGCTGTTCGGCACGCTGGCCGGGGTGACGATCGGCGTAGGCTCGCTGGGCAATGTGGCCGCGTCGCTGCCCCTGTCGGCCGCGGTCGAGGTGTTGGGCTGGCGCGGCGCGGTCTGGGGGCTGGCGGGGTTCACCGCGGTGGTGGCGCTGGCAATCCTGGCGCTGGTGCGCGACCCGCCAAGCCTTGGGCGTGAGGAACGCGGGTCCCTGATGGACCTTTTGCGGATGCCCGCAATCTGGCCGATCCTGGCGATGATGACGGTCTGCTACATGCCGGTTGCGGGCCTGCGGGGGCTTTGGGTCGGGCCATACTTCGCGGATGTGCATGGTTATGGCGCGGGGCAGATCGGCCAGATCAGCCTGTGGATGGGTCTGGCGATGGTGGCGGGCAACTTCGCCTACGGGCCGCTGGACCGCTGGGTTGGCAGCCGGAAATGGGTGATCTTCACCGGCAACGCGCTGACGGTGCTATGCCTGCTGGGCCTGTGGGCCTTTGCGGGTGGGCAACCGGCGGTGGCGGCGGGCCTTCTGGTGGCGGCGGGGCTGTTCGGGGCCAGCTTTCCGATGGTCGTGGCGCATGGCCGCGCCTTCATTCCTGCGCACATGATGGGGCGGGGGGTGACGCTTCTGAACCTGTTCGGCATCGCGCCCATCGGCCTTGCCCAGATCATTACCGGGCGCATCCATGCGGCCACCCCGGCGGACCCCGCCACCGCGCCCTATCAGGCGGTGTTCCTGTTCTTTGCCGTCACCACGGCCATCGGGCTGGCGGTCTACCTGATGTCACGCGACCGCACCGACTGACGACAGGACGTACGGGCCCCCCTTCCCCCCGGCCCGCCCTTGGGATAACAGGCCCTGTCCCGAAGGTCGGGGCTGACACAAGGAGAACCCCGATGGGCTACAAGGTCGTCGTCGCGGGTGCCACGGGTAACGTGGGCCGCGAAATGCTGAACATCCTGGCGGAGCGTGAGTTCCCGGTGGACCAGATCACTGCGCTTGCCTCGCGCAAGTCGCTGGGAACCGAGGTCAGCTTTGGCGACAAGACCTTGAAATGCAAGGATCTGGAAACGTTCGATTTCACTGGCTGGGACATTGCGCTGTTCGCCATCGGATCGGATGCGACCAAGATCTATGCCCCCCGGGCCGCCGCTGCGGGCTGCGTCGTCATCGATAACTCCAGCCTCTACCGCTATGATCCTGATGTGCCGCTGATCGTGCCAGAGGTGAACGCGGACGCGATCTTTGGCTACACGAAAAAGAACATTATCGCGAACCCCAACTGTTCCACCGCGCAGATGGTGGTGGCGCTGAAGCCGCTCCATGACCGCGCGACGATCAAGCGGGTGGTGGTGGCAACCTACCAGTCGGTCAGCGGTGCGGGCAAGGAAGGGATGGATGAGCTTTGGGATCAGACCAAGGCCGTCTACAACCCGGTACAGGAAGTGCCGCCGAAGAAGTTCCAAAAGCAGATTGCCTTCAACGTGATCCCGCAGATCGACGTGTTCCTGGACTCGGGCGAGACCAAGGAAGAATGGAAGATGGTGGCGGAAACGAAGAAGATCCTCGACACCAAGATCAAGGTCACCGCGACCTGCGTGCGGGTGCCGGTCTTCGTCGGCCACTCGGAAGCCATCAACATCGAGTTTGAAGAGTTCCTGGATTGGCAGGAAGCCCAGGACATCCTGCGCGAAGCGCCGGGGATCATGCTGATCGACAAGCGCGAACCGGGTGGCTACATCACCCCGATCGAATGTGTGGGCGAATATGCGACCTATATCAGCCGGGTCCGGCAGGACAGCACCATCGACAACGGGCTGTCGCTGTGGTGCGTGTCCGACAATCTGCGCAAAGGGGCCGCGCTGAACGCGGTGCAGATTGCGGAACTTCTGGGCCAGAAGTGCCTGAAAAAGGGCTAACGGCTTGCAGGCGGCGGATCACGCCGCCTGCGCCACCATCGGACGTTCCCGGATTGGCAGGTGAACGATCGCGCTGAAGGCACCAACGCCGACGCCGATCCACCAGACCAGCGTGTAATCGCCGTTCAGGTCATACATCTTCCCCCCCAGCCAGACCCCCAGAAACCCGCCGATCTGGTGGCTTAGGAACACAAACCCATAAAGCGTGCCCATGTAGCGGATGCCGTAGATATGCGCGACCAACCCGCTGGTCAGCGGCACCGTGGCCAGCCACAGCGACCCCATCACAGCCGAGAACACCAGCACGCTGACCGGCGTGATCGGCATCAGGATGAACACCGCCGCCGCGATGGTGCGCCCGACATAGATCCCGAACAGCAGGTATTTCTTGGTATAGCGCTTGCCCAGCCAGCCCGCGTAAAGCGTGCCTGCGATGTTGAAGAACCCGATCACCGCGATGCTTACGGCCCCAAGGGCCGAGGTCGTGGTCACCCCGATCCCGGCCAGCATCCCGTTGGGGTCTATCGGGCCGCAAAGCTCGGTCACGAAGGCGGGGAAGTGGGCGGTGATGAAGGCCAGCTGATAGCCGCAGGAAAAGAAGCCAAGGAAGATCAGAGTATAGGTCGGGTCCTTGAAGGCGCGGACCAGGACGGTGCCCAGCGATTCCTCCAGTTCCTGCCGTGATGCCAGCTTGGGGCTGCGCAGGAATGGCAGCGCAAAGAGCGTGAGCAAGATCACCACGGCGAAGATCACGAAAACTGATTGCCAGGGCATGAACCGCATCAGCCATTCGGCTGTCGGTGCGCCAAAGACCTGACCGGCAGACCCGGCAGCGGTTGCGATACCCAGGGACATCGACCGGTTCTCTGCGCTGGTCGCGCGGCCAACGATGGCAAGGATCACGCCAAACCCGGTGCCCGCGATGCCGAATCCCACCAGAATCGCCAGCAGCTGATGCTGCCCCGGCGTCACCGCGTAAGATGACAGCACCAGCCCCGCCGCATACAGGATCGCACCGCAGATGATCGCCTTGCGGTCACCAAAGCGTTCTGCCAGCGCGCCAAAGATCGGCTGGCCGATCCCCCAGGCCAGGTTCTGGATCGCAATCGCCATGGAAAAGTCGGCGCGTAGCCAGCCAAACTCCGCGGCGATGGGGATCTGGAACACGCCAAAGCTGGCGCGGACGGCAAAGGAAAACATCAAGATGACGCAGCCCGCGATCAAGACCGGTGTCAGAAGTGGTGTCTTGGTCATCGGTTGCCTCATGGGTCAGGCGCGGAAGGTGCGCCGGGCGGCCGGGTGCGTCAATTGAAGAATTGTGATGGATAGAGCGCGGGCGCGGATGCCCGTTTCCTGCGCAGCCCGTGGCGGAAGTGCCGCAAGGCAGGCGTTTTGGCTGGCGGGGCTTTTGTGGATAGGGTCCAGTGGCTATTGGCGCTTGGGGGGCGTGGGCACTATTGCCCACCCTACGGCGCTGGGGCGGGAGGATCGGATGCAGGACTGGTGGCGAGGTGCCGTGACCTATCAGGTCTATCCCCGATCGTTTCAGGATTCGAACGGCGACGGGGTGGGCGACCTGCCGGGGATCACGCGGCGCCTGCCCTATCTGGCCGATCTTGGGGTTGAGGCGGTGTGGCTCTCGCCCTTCTTTCGCAGCCCGATGAAGGACATGGGCTATGATGTCAGCGATTACTGCGACGTGGACCCGGTCTTTGGTACCCTTTCCGACTTTGACGCGCTGGTGGCGCGGGCGCATGATCTGGGGCTGAAGATCATCATCGATCAGGTCCTTAGCCACACGTCAGATCAGCATCCCGCTTTCGCGGAAAGTAGGGTGGATCGGATGAACCCCAAGGCTGACTGGTATGTCTGGGCCGACCCACGCCATGACGGCAGCCCGCCGTCGAACTGGCTTTCGGTGTTCGGCGGGTCTGCCTGGGCTTGGGATGCGCGCCGCAAACAATATTACCTGCACAACTTCCTGACCAGCCAGCCCGACCTGAACTATCACAACGCGGATGTGCAGGACTGGGCGCTGTCGGTCCTGCGCTTCTGGCTGAAACGGGGGGTGGACGGGTTCCGCTTTGACACGGTCAACTACTTCTTCCACGATCCCCTGATGCGCGACAACCCCGCCGATTACCGCGTGAAGGTTGAGGCCGAGGGCAACCCCTACGGCATGCAGTACCACCTGTTCGACAAGAACCAGCCCGAGAACCTGCCCTGGGTGGAGCGTATCCGCGGCGTGCTGGACGAATTCGGCGCGGCAAGCGTGGGTGAGATGGGCGAAAGCCACCATGCCATCCGGATGATGGGCGACTACACCGCGCCGGGGCGGCTGCATCAGTGCTATTCGTTTGAACTGATGGGCTATGACTATTCGGCCGCGTTCTTCCGCAGCCGGGTAGAGGGGTTCCTCACCGGCGCGCCAGAGGGTTGGCCGATGTGGGCGTTTTCCAACCATGACGTGGTGCGCCACGCCACCCGCTGGGCCAAGCATGGTGAGAGCGTGGAGGCCGTGGCCAAACAGGCCGCAGCACTTCTGTTGTCGTTTGAAGGGTCCATCTGCCTGTGGCAGGGCGAGGAGCTGGGGCAGACCGACACGCCCCTCACGCTGGACGAACTGACCGATCCGCAGGGCATCGCCTTCTGGCCCGAACCGGTGGGCCGTGACAACACCCGCACGCCGATGGTTTGGGATGGATCGGCTGAAGGGGGCTTTACGACCGGTACCCCATGGTTGCCCGTCAAGCCAGAGCAGGCGGCGCGGCATGTCGAGGGGCAGTTGGGCGCGCAAGGGTCAGTGCTTGAGGCATACCGGGCGATGCTGGCGTTCCGCAAAGCCAGCGCGCTGAAGGATGGGAAGACCCGGTTTTTCCAACTGGCTGAGCCGCTGCTGGCCTTTCAGCGGGGGGAGGGTGCGGATGCGATCCTTTGCCTTTTCAACCTGTCGCCGGTGACGCGCTCGCTGACCCTGTCGGGTGTCGGGGCAGTCACCGGGCCGTCGCTTTCGGCGCTGCTGACGGGGGACCGGCTGACCCTTGGCCCCAACGCGGCGGCCTTTCTGACGGTCACCGGGGCCGTCATCCTGCAGGACTGATCAGGGCGCGGAAAGGCGCGTGGGCAGGATTGCCCACCCTACAAAGCCGTCCAATGCACCCCAGCCGGGGGAATACTGACGCCGCCCCATTCCGCCGGCACCGGATTGTAGTTGAACATGAACCTATGGGTCGCCGTGTCGCGGCGGCGCAGGCCTTCGGGCAGGGGGTCAGTCTCGATCCCTTCGGACAGGCAGGCGCGATGCAGGATGCGGGTCAGGGCCTGATCGTCGGGCCAGCCGGCCAGATAGTGCATCCGGCCCGCACTGACGAGGGCGGGCCAGCCATCCTCGGCCACCTCGGTCACGGTCGCCGAGCCTTCCAGCTTTTCGCGCCAATGCACCAGCGCGCCGCCCATGGCCAGCGGCACCGGAACATCGGGCGGCAGGCTTTCGACGCGGATCACGCGGGCGTCCAGCCCGGGCAGGTTGGGCGGCAGGGGAACGGGGATCGAGAAATTCGCGGTCTTGGAGTTGGTGCGGGGCCCAAGGATCGCCGTGCCCTGATACGCGGCCAGCGCGGCCTTCAGCGGGTCTGACAGGGTGAACAGGCCCGGCGCCAGCACCAGCTTGTAGGCCGAGAGGTCAGCCGTATCGGGGGGCAGGATATCGACGTTCAGGCCAAGGCGGCGCAGCCCCTTGTACAGGTGGAACACCAGCCAGAAGTAGCTGAAGCTGCGGCCCTGCGGCTGAATTTCCCACGCCCAGTCCGAGGCATAGTCGAAAATAAGCGCCACGTTGGCCGTAGCGGTATCCACATCCGGCATTGCAGCCAGTTCGCGGGCGACCTGCTCTGCCTCGCCAAAGGCCTGAGCGGGGGCGCTGTCCGGGCGCAGCAGGCCGGCGTGCATCTGTTCCTGCGCGAAAGGCGCCTGACGCCAGCGGAAATAGCACACTGCCTCGGCCCCATGGGCGAAAGCCTCCCACGCCCAGAGCCGGGCCATGCCGGGCAGCGGGTCGGGGTTGTAGGGCGCCCAGTTCACGGGGCCCGGCTGCTGTTCCATGATCCACCAGCGGCCCCGGCCAACGGCGCGGTAAAGGTCATGGTGGAAAGCCTGAAAGTCCGGGTCGCCTTGGCGCACGAAGCGCAGCTTGTGATCGGCAGGTGCGGGGATGCGATCAGAGAGGAAGCCGAGGGGGTAGCTGTCCCAGCTGGCGATATCAAGGTCAGCGCCCACGGCGAAATGGTCAAACTCGGTCACCGCGCCCATGTAGTTGTGGGCGACGGGCGAAGGCGAGTGTTTGCGGATGATGTCCGTTTGCAGACGGTTGAAGCTGACAACCTCGTCACTGGCAAAGCGGCAGAAGTCCATGACGTGGGACGGGTTCGGTTCGGTTACGGTCAGGTTCGGCAGGCCGATGTCGCTCCAATCGCTATACTCCATCGACCAGAATACATTTCCCCAGGCGCGGTTGAGCGCATCGGGGGATTGGTATTTCTGCGCCAGCCAGTCGCGGAAACCGGTCTTGGCGGCGTTGGAATAGCTGAGGGTCGTGGCGTGGCAGGCGTATTCGTTGTCGGTCTGCCAGGCGGCGACATGGGGGTTCTTGCCATAACGCTCGGCCATTGCGGAAACAATCTTGGCGCATTCTGCCCGATAGCCGGGGTGCGAGAAACAGTAGTGCCGACGTGAGCCAAAGCCGCGCGGTTTGCCGTCGCGATCCAGCGCCAGCATGTCGGGGTGACGCTCCAGCATCCAGCGCGGGGGCGTGGCGGTGGGGGTTCCAAGGACGACCTTGAGGCCATGGGAACCCAGCGTCTCAATCGCACGGTCCAGCCAAGCCCAGTCATAGGTGCCGGGGGTGGGCTCCATCCGGCTCCACGCGAATTCGCCGATGCGGACCCAGGTCAGGCCAAGCGCGGCCATGCGGGAGGCATCTTCGGCCCATTGCGCCTCGGGCCAGTGTTCGGGGTAGTAGCAGACGCCTAAAGTGCGTTTCAAAGGATCACCTGATGTTCGGTCTGGCCGGTGGCAATGCCCCGGGCCATGAAAGTCTTGCCCGCCTGGGGATGGGCGGCCTTTGCGGCGGCGTCCATGCCTTGCAGGGCGGTGGTGCAGTACAGCGTGTCGCCCCCGAAGGCCGGGCAGGAGGTGTGGGGCGCGTCAAAGCCGACGGCGCGCAGAAACTGGCCATCCGGCGCATAGGCCGCCACGCGGGCGGCGCCCCATTGGGCCAGCCACATCACACCGGTCGTGTCGATGACCGCGCCGTCGGGGTTCAGCCCCTCGGCGGTCAGGTCAAGATAGACCTCGGGTTCGCCTTTGGGCCAGCCTGCGCTGTCCAATCCCACGCGCATCACGCGACCGGTTTCGGTGTCAGCAAAGCAGGCGCTTTTGCCGTCCGGTGCAAAGGAGATGCTGTTGGAGATGCCGATGGGCGCGAAAAGCCTGCGCAGTTCGCCCCGGTAGAACCGGTAGATCGCGCCCTTTGCGGGCAGGCCGCCACCGTGGGCCTTGCCAAGCGTGCCGATCCAGAAGCCACCCTGCGGGTCGGCCCGCCCGTCGTTGGAGCGATTGTCGGGAAGGTCAGCCTCTAGCGGGACGATCAGGGCCTTGGTGCCGGTTTCCAGATTGAACCGGTAAAGCCCGGTTTCCGAGGCGAGCAGAAGCTCATCCCGGTTGATCCAGCCTGCGGCAGAGGTCATGTCGTCCATTGCCCAGTCCAGAGGGCCATCGGCGGTGCGCGACAGCATGCGTTTGCCGGTGATGTCAAACCAGATCAGCTGCTGGCGCAGGGGGTGCCACAGCGGGCCTTCGCCAAGATTGCAAGGGCGGTCATCAAAGACTGTGGCCTTGAGGGTCATCGAAACGCCTCATCATGGGCGGCGACGATGGCGGCGGCGCGGGACGTGATCTCGGCCGGGGTGGTGCCGGGGGTGTAAAGCGCGGTGCCGATGCCAAAGCCACTGGCGCCGGCGTTTACCCATTGGACAAAGTTGGACGGACCCGCGCCGCCGACGGCATAGACCGGCAAGGCCTTTGGCAGGACGGCACGCATGGCTTTCAACCCGTCAGGACCGATCAGCGAGGCGGGGAAGATCTTCAGGCCGGTGGCCCCGGCCTGAAGCGCCGCGAAACACTCGGTCGGGGTCATCACGCCGGGCCAGCTGGCCATGCCGCGGTCGCGGGTGGCGCGGATGACGGCGGGATCACAGTTGGGCGAGACGATCAGCGTGCCGCCTGCCGCCTGAACGGCGGCCACGTCTTCGACGGTCAGGACGGTTCCGGCGCCAACCTCGGCCCCGTCGCCAAGCGCGGTTGCCATGGCCGCGATAGAGGTGAACGGATCGGGAGAGTTCAGTGGCACCTCAATCCTTGTGATCCCGGCGGCCACCAGCGCCTGCGCCACGGCTACGGCATCAGCGGGGGTGATCCCGCGCAAAATGGCAATGAGGTTGCGGTGCAGGATCGGGGGGGTCATCTGGCGGCCTCTGGCTGAAGGGCAAGGCTGGACAGCCCGGCAAGGGTGCAATCGGTGACAGACAGGCTTTGGGCGTCAACCCCTTGGAATTTCAGCGCGCGGGCATAGGCGTTGGACAGCCGGGACGCGCCCACCAGCGTAACGCGCTGGCCCAGCCAGTAGGGGCGGGCGGCGGCAAGTTCGGTCCCGATCAGCAGGCCCGACAGCCGCGCACGGGCGGCGGCAGGGGTCAGGCCCGCGATCAACCCCTCAGCCCTAAGCGAGAACAGCCGCGCGCCAAGGCGTTCGGGGCGCGACAGGGCGTCGGACACTGCGGTGTCAAAGGCGGTGTCGTCCCAGCCGTCGCCCAGCAGCCCGTGGCGCAGGACCGACTGTTCGGACAAAAGCGCGAACATCTCACCGGTCATGAAGGTCTGGAAGCTGACCACCTCACCGGCGCTGATCTGAACCCATTTGGAATGGGTGCCGGGCAGGCAAAGGATGCCGTCATAGCCGGGCATCAGGGACAAGGCCCCGGCGATCTGGGTTTCTTCGCCGCGCATCACATCTGCCGGGGTGGTCTGTTTCAGGCCCGGGGCGATGTGGACGGTCAGGCGCGGGTCAGTCGTCGGGGCGGCCACAAGGGCCTCGGCGTCAAGCGGCGTGCAGGGGGCGGCGCGATAGGGCGCCTCACACCAGCCCTGACGGCTGCCGACCATGCCGCAGGCGTAGACCGGCACCGACCCACGCTCTAGCCAAGGGCCGATCAGGCGGAGGAGGGCAGGCTCAAACCCCTCACGCGTCAGCTTGCCCATGCCGTCATCCGACACGGCCTCGGCCAGCACGCGGGCACCGTCCATCGCCCAGGCGCGAAGGTTTGATGTGCCCCAGTCGACCGCGATCCAGCCAGGGGTGATCTGTGCATCGGTCATCCGGCGATGAACCCCCCGTCAAGGACCAGCGTCTGCGAGGTCATCATGCGTGAGGCGTTGGAGGCAAGGTAAAGCACCGCACCCGAGACATCGGCAGGCTCAATCGGGTCTGGCAGGCATTGCTTGGCAAGGTGACTGGCCAGGCTTTCCGGCGTCACCCAAAGCTCTTTCTGGCGGTCGGTCAGCACCCAGCCGGGGGCGATGGCGTTCACGCGGATGCGGTTTGGCCCAAATTCCCGCGCAAGGGTCCGGGTCAGGCCGATGATCCCGGCATTGGCGGTGATGTAGGCGGCATAGCCGGTGTCGGCCATCATGAAGCTGATCGACGAGAAGTTGATGATGCTGCCCCCGCCTGCAGCCTGCATGCTAGGAATGACCGACTGGCAGGCGAAGAAATAGGACCGCAGGTTGACGGCCATCGACCAGTCCCAAAAGGCCTGGTCGGTGTCCAGCGTGGTGTGGCGCTGGTCGTTGGCGGCGTTGTTGACCAGCACGGTGATGGGCCCGTGCGCCTTGGCGGCTGTCGAAAGCGTCAGCTGCAACTGGTCAGTCACGGCGATGTCACAGGGCAGGAACAACGGACGGTTGCCGGTGGCCACCTCCATCGCGTCACAAAACGGCGTCGCGTCCGAGCGTTGGCAAAACGCCACCTTCGCGCCTTGCCGCAGAAAGGATTCCGTCAGCGCAGCCCCGATGCCAGAGCCGCCGCCGGTGATGAAAACCGACTGGCCGTGAAGATCGGGAAAGGTGGGGTCGGTCATAGGCGTGTTCCTTCGACGACCCACATCGTGGCGGGCCACGCCACGGGGAGCAAGAGCCCACGCGTCATCAGCGCCTGTCCAGTCAGGGTCAGCGGCGCGGATTTAAGCGCGTTTGGCCCGCGGGATTGGCGCGGGGCGTCTTCGGGGTTGATCAGGGTGACAGCGTAGCGGGCGTCAGGGTCAAGCCCGGTCAGGCGCAAAGGGCGGGGCAGGATCTGGCGGCTGGTCGCAGCTTGCCCCGCGAAGGTAACAAAGCGCTGGTCATCGGCAGCAATCTGCATCTCAGCCGTCACGGCGGGGTCATCGCTATCCAGCCGGTGGATCGTGCCCGCCAGCATCCAAGCCCGGTTATCCTTCCACCAGCGCGTGACGCGGGCGAGGGTCAGGGCCTCAGCCTCGGTCAGTTCCCGCAGGTCCATCTCAAACCCCATGTGGCGCTGGGCGGCGACCCAGGCCCGGAACGCCATTGGCAGGACACGGCCCGAGGTGTGGCAATGGCGCGGGCCGACATGGCTGCCGGTAACGGCGGCGGGCAGGAACAGGGCGGCGTCATGCTGGATACGCAGACGCTCCAGCGCGTCGTTGCTGTCGCTCAGCCAGACGCGGTGGGTGTGGGCGAGGATGCCCGCGTCGATGCGGCCACCACCGCTGGCGCAGGATTCGATCTCAACCATCGGGTGTGTGGCGCGAAGGCGGGCCAGAAGGTCATAAATGCCGTGGGTCTGGGCGGTATCGACAACGGGCAACAGGCGGTTGTGGTCCCACTTGATGTAGTCGATGGGGTATTCGGTCAGGATGGCCGAGACCTGATGAAAGAGGTTGTCGCGCACCTGCGGCAGCCCAAGGTTCAGCACCATCTGGTTGCGGCCGGTGATCTGGTCGGCTGGCCCCAGCAGCCAGTCCGGGTGGGCGCGGTAGAGGTCTGAGTTGGGGTTGACCATCTCAGGCTCAAACCACAGGCCGAAGGTCATGCCAAGGCTGTGGATGTGCGCTATCAGGGGGTGCAGGCCATCGGGCCATTTGGCGCGGTCGATGGTCCAGTCACCAAGGCTGGTCGTGTCGTCGTCGCGCTTTCCGAACCAGCCGTCATCCAGGACGAAGCGTTCCGCGCCAAGTGCGGCGGCGCGGGTGGCGATTTCGGCGAGGGTATCCAGCTTGTGATCGAAGTAGACCGCCTCCCAACAGTTGTAATGCACCGGGCGCGGGCGGGTGGCATCGGGCCACTGCACCACGCGGTCACGGATGTCTTTCTGGAAGGTGGCCGCAATGCCGTTCAGACCGGTGGTCGAGGCGGCGGCGATCAGCTCAGCCGTTTCAAACCGGGTGCCGGGGGTGGTTTCTGCGCCCAAGGGAGCGCCGAATTGCACTTGGCGGCGGCCATCGGGCAGTTCTTCGGCCACCATGCGGTGGCCGCCGGACCAGGCGTAATGCAGCGCAAGGGCATGGCCTTGGGTGTTCGTGCAGCCATCACCGGCAAGGACAAGGTAGGGCGGGTGTTCGTGACCTGACCGGCCGGTGCGCGCCTCACGGCTGCGGATGCCGGGGGCCCAGGGGGTGCGGATCAGGTGAAACTCACCAATCCATTTGCCATGAACGTCGATCATGTCGCCGTCTTGCGGCGCAGGCAGGACCGGGGCGGCCAGCCAGTGGACGCGGATTGGGCGGTCGGCGTGCAGCGTTGTCTTCAAGCTGATCACGCCGGTGGATTGGGCGGTGAGGTGGTGCGAGAGCGTCAGGCCCTCGGCGCGGCTGATCAGGGTCAGGTGGCCGGGGCTTTCCTCGGCATGGCTGAAGCTGAAGGCGGGGTTGAGGGGGGTGCCATCCGCCGACGCCAGCAGGTGGCCGGGCTGGCCCTGAAAGGCGCGGCCGGGCTCGGGGGACAGCGACAGCGCAGGCAGCCGGTCCAGCATCCCGCCGGTGATGTCGTTCGCTTGCGCCAGCGCCAACTGGGCAAGGTCTTCGCCCATTGGCAGGGACGGCCCCCACCAGATCACCGCGGGGATGCCGCCCGAGGTCGCAAGAGCGATGGTCTGACCGCCCGCATCAATCCGCCACTGCATTACTTTACCGCCCCAAGGGTCAGCCCCGCGATGAAGTGCTTCTGCATCAGGAAGAACATCGCAACCGGGGGAAGGGCCGCCAGAATGGAGCCGGCCGAGACAAGATGCCACTGCGCAATCCACTGGCCGTTGAGGGACGACAGGCCCGCGGTGATCGGCTGGCTGTCGACGCCTTGGGTCAGGACCGTGGCCCAGAAGAAATCATTCCAGATGAAGGTGAAGACCAGCACCGAAAGGGCCGCGATGGCCGGGCGCATCAGGGGAAGGACGATGTAGACGAAGATCCGCCATTCGGTGACGCCTTCGACCCGCGCAGCCTCGATCAGCTCGAACGGCAGGGCCTTGATGAAGTTGCGCATGAACAGGGTGCAGAACCCGGTCTGGAACGCGATGTGAAAGAGCGCGAGGCCATACCAGGTGTCATACATCCCCAGTTGCAGCGTCATGTCGCGGACAGGAACCATCAGGATTTGGAACGGCACGAAATTGCCGGCAACAAACATGAAGAAGATCAGGATGTTGGCGCGAAACCCGTAAACTGCCAGTGCAAAGCCCGTCATCAAGGACAGCCCCACCGCGCCGATCACCGTCGGGACCGTCACCCAAAGCGAGTTGATCATGTACTGCCCGATGGGCGTTTCGGTGAAGATGAAGACGTAATTTTCCCACGCTATCCCTGACGGCATGCCGAAGTAGTTGCCTTGGGCAAGATCGGACGCCGGCCGCAGCGAGGTCAGCGCCACGCCAAGCAGGGGAAATAGCCAGAGGATCAGCGTAATCGGCAGGGCGACGGCATAAAGCCACTGCGCGCCGGTGCTGGACTGCTGGATGGGACGTGGGAACATGGATCGCCCCTTCCTTACCGTTGGGTTTCGTCGCGCCACATCTTCCAGATGAAGCCCGAGATGAAGATCATCATGATGGCGAAAAGGACAACCGCGATGGCCGCGCCATAGCCCATACGGAACCCGTATTCGCCCAGCGCCTTTTCGTACATGTAGTAAGACAGCACTCGGCTTGATCCGAAGGGCCCGCCGTTGGTCATGATCGACACAAGGTCGAACGACCGCAGCGCGCCGATGACGGTGACGATCACCGCGATGAAGGTCGCCGGGCGCAGTTGCGGCAAGACGACATACCACAGCATCTTCCAGCCCTTGGCACCGTCCAGTCTAGCTGCCTCAATCTGATCCGGGGCGACGTTGTTCAGGCCGGTGAGGTACAGGATCATCACATAGGCTATCTGCGGCCAAAGCCCGGCTGCGATGATGCCGAATGTCACAAGGTCTGGGTCGGCAAGGACTGCCGTGCCCTTGCCGGTGATCGCCTCGGTCAACAGATAGAAGAGGCCGAAGTTCGGGGCGTAGAACCAGGCGAATATCAGGCCGACGACAACCTGGCTGATCACGAAGGGAAAGAAGAACAGAGACTTGTACAGCCGAATGCCGGTCACGGTCTGGTTCAGGAAGATCGCGATGAAAAGGCCGATGGGCAGGGCCAGCAGATACAGCGCCAGCCAGTAAAAGTTGTTCCAAAGCGAGGTTTCAAATGCGGGATCCGTCATCAGCTCGGCGTAGTTGGCCATGCCGACGAAGGTGCCGGTGAAATCTCCGTCCTGATTGTACAGGCCGTTCCAGTCGTAGAACGACAAGGTGACGCTTTGGATGATCGGCCAAAGCACATAGACGCCAAACATGAACAGGCCGGGGGCAAGGAACAGCCAGGGCGCAAGGGTGCGCTGGTTCCAACGCCTTGCGGACCGCTGAACAGAGGTGTTTGTTGACGTGTCGGATACGTTGGCCATCTGTCACCCCCAGAGTCGAAAACGGGCGCCCCCAAGCCAAGGGGGCGCCCGCGTGTCGTCAGATCACTGCGGGAACAGGCGCGTGCGCGTCGCTTCCAGCTGGGCCAGGATCTCTTCCAGAGCGTCAGGCTGGACGAGGAAACGCTGGAACCCCTCCATCCCGGCCTTGGCGTATTCGGCATCCGCGTCACGGTCCCAGAACTGGGCGATACCCCCGGTCGAGGTGGACAGAGCCTGGAAACCGGCCGTCAGGAACGGGTCCGCCGCATCAACGGTGGCGTTCTTGTTCGTCGGCAGCTGGCCCACGGCGGCGTTCCACTTGGACTGCGCTTCGGGGCTGGCCATAAAGGCCAGGAACGTCTTGGCGTCGTCCGGGTTCTTGGCTCCGCTTGTCAGGTGGATCGTGTCGGTCGGGGCTTCTTCAGCGCGGGCCAGGCCTGCGGTGATTTCCGGGAAGACCATGAAGCCGAGGTTGTCATTCGTCATCCCGCCTTCCTTGAAGACGCCGACGGCGAAGTTGCCCATGACGTAGTTGGCAGCCTTGCCCTGCACGAAGATCGCCGCCGCATCCTGCCAGTCGATGGCCGCATGGTTTTCGGTGACGAAGGGCTGCAGCTTGCCGAATTCGGCGAACACGGCGCGGGCTTCGGGCGAGGTCCACGACACCTTGCCAGCAGCAAGGTCGCTGTGGAACTGGTAGCCGTTGGTGCGCAAGGACAGGTAGTCGAAGATGCCCGCAACCGGCCACAAAGCCGAAGATCCGGTGGTAACGCAGTCAATGCCGGCGGTCTTGAACGCCTCGCAGTTGGCAAGGAAGGTTTCCCAGTTCACGCCTTCCGGGCCGGGGACTTCAACGCCAGCGGCGGCGTAGGCATCCCGGTTGAAATAGACGCCCCACTGATAGTAGGTGTAGGGGATGGCATACTGCTTGCCATCAATCGTGGACGACGGCACCGACGCGGCCAGTGAGTCCATCAGACCATTCGCGGCCCAGACATCCGAGATATCCGCAAAAAGGCCAGCCTCAACGAAGGGGCGCATGCGGTTTGCCGCGTACCAGTTGGCCAGATCCGGCGGATCGGCGGTCAGGAAGTTGCGGATCGCGTTCTTGTAGGCTTCATGGTCGAAGTTGGTCAGCTGAACGTCGACCTCGGGGTTTGCGGCCTCGAAGTCGGCGATCATGGCTTCAGCGGCGGCCAGCGGAATCGGATCATAGTCCGCGTTCCAGGTAACAACGCGCTTGTCTTGCGCGAAGGCCGATGTGGACAACAGCAACGCTGCCACTAGGGCGAGCGCGCCCGTTTTCTTATGGACCATGGTTTCCTCCCGTTTGGTTCCATTATTTGAAACTTAGTCTTGAATATTGAAAACTATGTCGGCTATCGTCTAACCTGTCAACAACCTTGCAACGGAGGGGTCATGGGCGCCGAGGGACATGCGGACGGGACGGTCGGCAAAGCGCTGGATGTGCTGGACATGGTTGCACGCCATGGCCGCCCGGTCCGCTTTTCCGATCTTCTGGCGCAGTCGGACTATCCCAAGGCCACGCTGTACCGTCTGCTGCAGACGCTGACCCATCAGGGCATGCTGATGCTGGACCCCGATCAGGGCACCTACGCGCTGGGGGTGCGGCTGGTGCGGCTGGCCCACGCGGCCTGGGCGCAGTCATCCCTGGCCCCGATCGCGCGGCCCTATCTTGATGAACTCGCTGCAAAAACCGGTGAGACGATCCATCTTGCGCAGATGGATCTGGGGCAGGTTCTTTACGTCGACAAACGCAACGCCGCCCGCCCGGTTGAGATGTTCGCGCAGGCGGGCAAGGTGGGCCCTGCCTATTGCACCGGTGTGGGCAAGGCGATGCTGGCCTGGGCCACGCCCGAGGCCTTGGAACAGGCCCTGGCCCGGCAATCGTTTCACCGCCACACGGACCATACGCTCGACACGCCAGAGAAGCTTTTGGCCGAGCTGCAGGCGATTCGCGTCCGGGGCCATGCCTTCGACCGCGAAGAGCATGAGCGGGGAATCATCTGCTGTGCGGTGCCGATTCTGACCCGGTCAGGCCGGGTGCTGGGGGCGCTGTCGGTCAC
Organism: Rhodobacterales bacterium; assembly: GCA_038211355.1. Lineage (GTDB taxonomy): Bacteria > Pseudomonadota > Alphaproteobacteria > Rhodobacterales > Rhodobacteraceae > Tabrizicola. Next base: position 69,320 of record JBBQVR010000001.1, read on the forward strand.
CTCGACCACGGCGCGGACGACATTGGCAGCTTTGGAGGATTGGGCAGGGCTGACCAAGGACATCGCGGCACGCATTGCGGCCGAAGCGGAAAGCTGGCGCTTTCCGGAACAGAATTAACGGGGAGGGATACGGACATGACAGGCGTGACGCTGGACAAGGTGACCAAGAAGTACGGCGATGTGCAGGTGATCCACGGGGTCGACCTGCGGGTGGAGGATGGTGAGTTCTGCGTTTTCGTCGGCCCTTCAGGCTGCGGCAAGTCCACGCTTCTGCGCATGGTCGCGGGGCTGGAAGAAACCTCCGGTGGCCAGATCCGGATCGGTGCCCGCGATGTCACCAAGGCCGACCCGTCCGAGCGCGGGGTGGCGATGGTGTTCCAGACCTACGCGCTATATCCGCACATGACGGTGGCGGAAAACATGGGCTTCGGACTCAAGATGACCGGCCACCCCAAGGCCGAGATTGACGCCAAGGTCAGCGAGGCCAGCCGCATCCTGAAACTGGACGATTACCTTGCGCGCAAGCCCAAGGCCTTGTCAGGCGGTCAACGCCAGCGGGTTGCCATTGGCCGGGCCATTGTGCGCGGACCCGAGGTGTTCCTGTTTGACGAGCCGCTCTCCAACCTCGACGCCGAATTGCGGGTCGAGATGCGGGTGGAAATCGCCCGTCTGCACCGCGAGATCGGGGCGACGATGATCTATGTGACGCATGACCAGGTCGAGGCGATGACGCTGGCCGACAAGATCGTCGTCCTGCGCGCCGGTCGGGTGGAACAGGTGGGCAAGCCGCTGGACCTGTACAACGACCCCGACAACAAGTTCGTGGCGGGCTTCATCGGCAGCCCGGCGATGAACTTCGTCGCCGGTGTGGTCGAAAAATCCGGGTCCGTGCTGGCAAAGGGCCTCGCACAGCCCGTGGCGACCGCCGCCGCCTTGCCGGGTGCAGGGGCCGAGGTGTCCATCGGCTTGCGCCCGCAACATCTGCAGATTGATCCGGCTGGCACGACCCACCGTGTTGAGCTGACCGAGGCGCTGGGCGGGGTGTCCTACGTCCACCTGACCGGGCCAACGGGGGAAAAGCTGATCGTCGAACGGCATGACCAGATGAGCCTTCATCCGGGCGTGATGGTCGGGCTTG
>JBBQVR010000002.1:0-68955 GCA_038211355.1 Rhodobacterales bacterium
ATGGGTTCGACGTTGTCATAGGTCAGGCCGTGGCCGGCATGCACCTCAAGCCCCAGGCTGGCAGCCAGCTCGGCGCCCTTGCACAAGGCGGCAAGCTCGCGGTCGGCCAACTCGGCGTGGCCATCGGCCAGAAGGTCGGAATAAAGCCCGGTGTGCAGTTCCACCACCGCCGCGCCAATGGCGGCGCTGGCTTCGATCTGCCGCGCATCATGGCTGATGAACAGGCTGACGCGACAGCCCGCATCGCGCAAGGGCGCGATGTAGTCGCGCAGACGCGCCTTGTCGCCGGCCACGTCAAGCCCGCCTTCGGTCGTGCGTTCTTCGCGCTTTTCGGGCACAAGGCACACCGCATGGGGCCGGTGCCGCAGCGAAAGGGCCTGCATTTCTGCCGTGGCGGCACATTCAAAGTTGAGGGGAATACTGATCGCGGCCATCAGCGCCTCAATATCGGCGTCGCGGATGTGGCGGCGGTCTTCGCGCAGGTGGGCGGTGATGCCGTCAGCCCCTGACGCCTCGGCCAAGAGGGCCGCGCGCAACGGGTCAGGCCAGACCGAGCCGCGGGCATTCCGCACGGTGGCCACATGGTCGATGTTCACCCCAAGGCGGAGGCTGCGCTGCGGTGTGGGCTGTGTCATGCTGCTACGCCTTATCCCTGTTGCCTACGGCCCTGCACGGCGATGCCCGTCAGGGTGTGCCGGGGCCATCATCCCCGGGGTCTACAACGTCATCGTCGGCCCGTCGTTTCAGCTTGGCCGCCGCTTCGGCCAGCTTGACCCGCATCCGGCTGCGCCGTTCGCCCCGTTCATGGGCGGTGGCGGCACGGGCCTTCTGATAGGCTTCGACCAGCGGGATCGTGACGTAGTAGGCGACAGCGCTGATCAGAATGGCCGGTCCAAGGGCGCCAATGAAGTAGGGAAGATAGATCTCATGCCAGAACTGGACAAGACCATCCCACCGCGCCTTTTCAGGACCGAACAGCGCCATGAAGTTGAACCACATGTCGCGGCCCGCATGGGCGAAGGCGCGGCCGATGTATTCGGCGTTCAAGGGTGCCTCGATCCCGAGGATCCAGTGACCAAGGCTCATCGCAAGGACGGCAAAGAACGGGGTCGTCAGCGGGTTGGTGTTGAAGGTGCCCAAAAGGGCCGCCAGAACATTCCCCCGGACAAGGCGCGCAGCCCCCCAGGCCGCCAGGAATTGCATGCCCGGCAAGGGCAGAAATCCGATGAAGGACCCCGCAAAGACGCCGCGCGCCACGCGGTGCGGCTGGTCCGGCAGGCGGCGCATGCGGTGCACGACATAGCGGACTGCCCGTTTGAACCCACCGCGCGGGTAGATCTGTTCGCGCAACCATGCGCCCCAGCCCAACCTGTCCCTGCGCTTGAAAACCACCTTGCCGCCTCTCTGCCCCGGGCCATGGCCCGTTGTTCCGCCTTACGGCCGCTTGGTCAAATCCCGATGACGCGAGATTTGCGCCACATCCGTCTCGGCCTCAAGCGCGGTCATGACCTTGTGGAGATGTTCAACATCGCGCAAGTCCACGTCAATGATAAGGCGGTAGAAATCCGGTTTGCGATCTGTAAACCGAAGGTCTGAGATATTGGCCTTCTGCTCGCCGATCAAGGTGCAGATGCGGCCAAGGACACCGGCATCGTTCGAAATCGTCACATCCAGCGAGATCGTGAAGACCGGGGCATGGCGGCCGGAATGCCAGTGCAGATCAACCCAGCGCTGGGTCTGATCCTCAAACTCTTCCAGCGCGGGGCAGTCGATGGCGTGGACCACAACACCCTGCCCGCGGTAGGTGATGCCCACGATGCGTTCGCCCGGCACCGGTTGGCAGCATTGCGCGCGCTTGAAGGTCTGGTCAGCGGTCAGGCCGACGACAGGGCGCTTGGCGTCCACCTCTTCCGCCGTGGCCTGCGCAAGGTCGGGATAGAGCGTTTCCACCACCCGCCGCGCCGGCATTTCGGCTGATCCGATGCGGGCCAGAAGGTCATTTTCATCCGCCAGACCCAGCATCTTTGCCGCCGTCCGCAGCGCCTTGTCGGTGGCCTTCTTGCCAACATGGTCAAAGGCCGCGCGGGCAAGTTCCTGCCCCAGTTTGACGAAACGGCCCCGGTCCTCTTCCCGCAAGCTGCGCCGGATTGCTGCCTTGGCCCGGCCCGTGGTCACGATGTCGATCCACGACGCCTGCGGGCGCTGGCCTTCAGCCGTGATGATCTCAACCGACTGGCCATTTTTCAGCCGGGTCCACAAAGGCACGCGGATGCCGTCAATCTTGGCCGACACGCAGGAATTGCCGATCCGGGTGTGGATCGCATAGGCGTAATCCAGCGGCGTTGCCCCGCGCGGCAGCTGGATCACATCACCCTTGGGCGTGAAGCAGAAGACCTGATCGGACTACATCTCAAGTTTGACGTTTTCCAGAAACTCATCCGTGTCGCCCGCGTCCAGCCGCTCGGTGAGGGTGGCAATCCACTTGGCAGGATCAACGGCAAAGGGGTTCTTGGCGCGCACGCCTTCACGGTAGGACCAGTGGGCGGCCACGCCCGCCTCGGCCACTTCGTGCATCTCACGCGTGCGGATCTGGATTTCGACGCGCTTTCCGTCGCGCCCTGACACGGTGGTGTGGATCGACCGGTAGCCGTTCGACTTTGGCTGGCTGATGTAATCCTTGAACCGACCCGGCACCGCGCGCCAGCGTTGGTGGATCACGCCAAGGATGCGGTAGCAGTCCTGCACCGATCCGCAGATGACGCGAAAGCCGTAGATGTCGGACAGGCGGCTGAACGCCAGATCCTTCTCCTGCATCTTGCGCCAGATGGAGTAGGGCTTTTTCGCGCGGCCATAAACATCGGCCTCGATCTGGGCCTTTTCCAGTTCGTGCCGGATGTCGGCGGTGATCTTGTGGACCACATCGCCAGACTCTTTCTGCAGCGTCACAAAGCGGCGCATGATGGAGTTGCGCGCCTCGGGGTTGAGGACCTTGAAAGACAGATCCTCCAACTCTTCGCGCATCCACTGCATACCCATGCGGCCGGCGAGTGGAGCGAAAATCTCCATCGTCTCACGCGCCTTCTGGGCCTGCTTTTCCACCTTCATGCTTTTGATTGTCCGCATGTTGTGCAGACGGTCGCCCAGCTTGACCAGGATCACCCGCAGGTCCTTGGACATCGCCATGAACAACTTGCGGAAGTTTTCGGCCTGCTGGCTTTCGGTGGACGACAACTGAAGGTTGGTCAGCTTGGTCACGCCATCGACCAGTTCCGCCACCTCTTCGCCAAAGAGGCTGGCCACCTCGGTGTAGGTGGATCGGGTATCTTCGATCGTGTCGTGCAACAGCGCTGTGACGATGGTCGCGTCATCCAGCCGCTGTTCCGTCAGGATCGCGGCCACGGCGACCGGATGGGTGAAATACGGCTCACCAGATTTGCGCATCTGGCCGTCATGCATCTTGAACCCGTAGGCATAGGCCTTGCGGATCATCTCGGCATTACAGCGCGGGTTGTAATTGCGAACCAGAGCGATGAGGTCTTCGACGTCGATCATCACCGCCCCGCTTGGCTGGGCTTTCGCCTTAAAGCTCGCCTTGCGCTTCCATCAGGGCGCGCAGCAGCTTTTCTTCCGACATGTCATCAACCATCGGCCGATCCATGTCACCGCCCATAAGCAGCGCCATCTGGTCATCTTCCGGCTCATCAACCTCAATCTGGGTTTGATGGCTTTCGATCATCCGTTCGCGCAGCACGTCTGCCGACTGGGTTTCATCGGCAATCTCGCGCAAGGCGACGACGGGGTTCTTGTCGTTGTCGCGGTCGATGGTAATCGGCGACCCTGCCTGGATTTCCCGCGCGCGGTGGGCGGCAAGCATAACCAGTTCGAACCGGTTCGGAACCTTGTCAACGCAATCTTCGACCGTTACTCGGGCCATGGGGCAACTCCAATCCGGAAGCTTCGCTGGAAGCCGCCTGTTTAGGCGCTTGGGCTGACGGTGACAAGCGCTGAATCGCAGCAAATCAAAGCGGTTTCACCGCCTCACGATCCGCCAGCGGCAAGGCGTCCAGCATCTGGCGCACCGTCAACCCGCTGCGCGGATGCACCCAGTCGGGCGCCACATCCGCCAAGGGCACCAGCACGAACGCCCGGTCCTGCAACCGGGGATGGGGCAGGATCAACCGATCAGGCGTGGTGCGAATCTGCGCTTCGGGGGCCAGATTGCGCCACTGGTCTTGCGTCGCGGCATCCGGCAGGACCGAATCGCCCCGCGCCAGCAGGTCGATGTCCAGCGTGCGCATCCCCCAGCGTTGCACCCGTTCGCGGCCAAAGCGGGCCTCAACCCGGTGCAGGCGGGTTAGAATTGACGCTAGGTCAAGCGTTTCGCCGCACTCCAACACCGCCGCCGCGTTCACATAATCCGGGCCCGCCCCCGCCGGAAAGCAGGGCGTGGCGTAAATGCGGCTAAGAGCCAGAACCGGAAGGCCTTCCTTGGCCAAGGCCAAAACCGCCGCGCGCAGGGTTTCCGCCGAGCCCTGACCGTCGAACGGCAGATTTGCGCCGAGTGCAATCAGAGCGTGTTCAGATTTCCCCGTTTGCAAGCGAAATTTCCCATACTTGACTTGTCTGGCAGCGATTCCGACTGATATTCAAAGTCTGTTGGCTGACGGGCTTGTTTACAACACGTGGTCCAGACACGGAAGTTTGTTCAGCGCAGCGGTTTTGAGGGGACCAGGGGATGTTTTACAAGGACGAACGGCTTGCGCTGTTCATTGACGGCTCGAATCTTTACGCGGCTTCAAAGGCGCTTGGCTTCGACATCGACTACAAGCTGTTGCGGATGGAGTTTCTACGGCGGGGAAAGTTGCTGCGGGCCTTCTACTACACCGCACTGCTGGAAAACGACGAATACTCGCCGATCCGGCCGCTGGTCGACTGGCTGCATTACAACGGCTTTACCATGCGCACCAAGCCAGCCAAGGAATACACCGACAGCCAGGGACGGCGGAAGGTGAAGGGCAACATGGACATCGAGCTTTGCGTCGATGCCATGGAACTGGCCAACCGGGTAGACCATGTGGTGCTGTTTTCCGGCGACGGGGATTTCCGCCCGCTGGTGGAAAGCCTGCAACGTCAAGGGGTTCGGGTGTCGGTCGTGTCCACCATCCGCAGCCAGCCGCCGATGATCGCGGATGAACTGCGCCGCCAGGCCGACAACTTCATCGAGCTGGACGAGCTGCGTGAGGTGATTGGCCGCCCGCCGCGCGAACCACGCCCGATGATGGATGAATCAGCCACGGTTGAGGCGAAGTAGCGGGGCCAAGGTGTCCCCGTTGGGTGCTTTGCAGTGTTAGCACTGTTCGGCCTGTTTCTGGCGGCGCTGTTGGCAGCGACGCCAGTTCCATTCAATTCGGAACTGCCTTTCATCGCCATGCAGGCTGCTGGCTGGCCTGCACTGACGTTGGTGCTGGTCGCCTCGGTCGGCAATGTGCTGGGGTCTTGCGTGACCTATGGGGTTGGGCGGGGTCTTGGCGGCTGGCGCGACCACCCACGCTTTCCGATCCGCCCGGCACAGATGGCCAAGGCTGAGGGCTGGTTCCGGCGCTGGGGGCTGTGGTCACTCCTCCTCGCCTGGGCGCCGGGGGGCGATGTGCTTGTGGCGGTGGCTGGGCTTTTGCGCGTGCCTTTTCCGCTGTTCCTGGCGCTGGTGGCGGTTGCCAAGACCGGGCGCTATGCCGTGCTGGCGCTTGCCACCGGGGCGGCACTGGGCTGAACGCGCCGCACCCCCAGATTTGCACGTCCTGACTGGACCTTGGGCTGCCAAGGCCTTACCTCTGGCGTAGTCCAATCCGGTGTCACATGCCCCAACGTCCGCCCCTCACCCTGTATCTTGCCGCTCCGCGCGGCTTTTGCGCCGGTGTCGACCGCGCGATCAAGATCGTCGAGATGGCGATCCAGAAATGGGGCGCGCCGGTCTATGTCCGGCATGAGATTGTGCACAACAAGTTCGTGGTCGATGCCCTGCGCGCGCAAGGGGCGGTGTTTGTCGAAGAACTGTCGGATTGCCCCGATGACCGCCCGGTGGTGTTCTCGGCCCACGGCGTGCCGAAATCCGTCCCGGCCGAGGCTGCCAGCCGTCAGATGATTGCCGTTGACGCCACCTGCCCGCTTGTCACCAAGGTGCATAACGAGGCCGCGCGGCACCATGAGGCGGGCACCCAGATGATCTACATCGGTCATGAGGGTCACCCCGAAACCGTGGGCACCATGGGCCAGTTGCCATTGGGCGAAGTGCTGCTGGTCGAAACCGTTGCCGACGTGGCCACCTTGCAGGTGCGCGACCCGGCCAAGCTGGCCTTCATCACCCAGACCACCCTGTCTGTTGATGACACCGCCGATATCGCCGCCGCGCTGAAGGCCCGCTTTCCCTTGATCAACGCGCCAGCGCATGACGATATCTGCTATGCCACCACCAACCGGCAGGCCGCCGTCAAGGCTGTTGCACCCAGGATCGACGCGCTTTTGGTGATCGGCGCGCCGAACTCCTCCAACTCTAAACGACTGGTTGAGGTGGGGACGGCAGCGGGTTGCAGCTATTCCATGCTGATCCAGCGTGCGACGGATATCGACTGGCGCGCGCTTGAAACCTCGCGTGCCATTGGCCTGACGGCAGGGGCCTCGGCGCCCGAAGTTCTGGTGAATGAGGTGATCGACGCCTTCCGCGCGCGGTTCGATGTGACGGTCGAACTGGTGGAAACGGCGGTCGAGGATATCGAGTTCAAGGTCCCTCGCATCCTGCGGCAAGAGGTGGTCTGACATGCTGCGCGCGGCTGTCCTTGGGGTTTGCCTTCTGCCCCTGCCTGCGTTGGCGCAAGAGGCCCCCATCCTTGCGGTTTACTACGCCGATTCCGGCAGCTTGCCGCCGGAATATGCCTGGGAAACCACTGTCACCATCTTTGAGGACGGTCGTCTGACGCTGCGGCGCTGCACTGGCTATGCGGCTGAAGGCCCCGCCTGCAAGGACCGCAAGGCCAAGGTCTCGCCCGAAGCCCTTGCCGCGATCCGCGATGCAGCCTTGGCCAGCGGGCTGGCTGAGACGCCCGCCAAGTCTGCGGAATATCCGCAGGTCGGTGGCGGCGCGCGCGGCGGGGCGGTTTATGTGGGCGGCGCGAAGATCCCCCTGCCGTCTGACGCGGACGCGGCGGACACCCCGCGTGTGGCCGGGGTGTTGGGCGCGGTAACGGCGGCCATCCCCCCGCGCTTTGACCGCTTTCTGACCGATTGACCGGCCACGGCCTTACCGCCCGGACAGGCACCCCCTGCCCCCAGGGCAAACGACACTGCATGATCAGGACCTTGACCACATGACCCAGATCCCCCGCCCCGCCCTGCTGCTTGGCCTGGCAGGACTGATCCCTTTCCTGTGGTCGGCGGCGACCCAGCTTTCCCCCGCACTTGCCGCTTGGGCCGGGCAGTTCTTGTCGCCGATGTTTCTGGGCGCGGTGGTAGGGCTGACCTATGGCACGGTGATCCTGTCGTTCATGTCCGGCGTCTTGTGGGGCTTTGCCACCAAGGCCGAGGGGACCCAGGCCGCCCTCGCCTATGCCCTGTCGGTGATCCCGGCGCTGTGGGTGTTTGCCATGGTCACCGACGCATCGGCCAACTCGATCATCTATCTTGCGGCGGGGTTTGTGGGCCTGCTGCTTTTGGACACGATGTATTCCGCCTGGGGCCTTGCCCCCGGCTGGTGGCTGCGGCTGCGGGTCATGCTGACCGTGGTTGTTCTTGGCTGCCTTGCCATTCCCTTGCAGGCCTGACCGCATGACCGAACTTTTCGCCTATACAGATGGTGCCTGTTCCGGCAACCCAGGCCCCGGAGGCTGGGGCGTCCTGATGCTGGCGCGTGACGGCAGCGCGGTCGTCAAGGAACGCACCCTGCAAGGTGGCGAAGCCATGACCACCAACAACCGGATGGAGCTGATGGCCGCCATCTCGGCGTTGGAGGCTTTGGCGCGGCCGTCCGAGATCACCATCGTCACCGACAGCGCCTATGTGAAGAACGGGATCACCGACTGGATCACCGGCTGGAAGCGCAAGGGTTGGCGCACAGCAGGTGGCCCGCCGGTCAAGAATGTCGAACTATGGCAACGGCTTGACGCAGCCCAGGCCCGCCATACCGTCACCTGGCGCTGGATCAAGGGCCACGCGGGCCACGCCGAAAATGAGCGGGCGGATGAATTGGCCCGCGCTGGAATGGCCCCGTTCAAGGCTGAGGGCAAACCAGCTGGCAGAGCCCAAGGATGACTGGCTTTCCCGCGCTGACGCTTCTGTCCGGCCTCGACTATGCCTCGGTCCTGGTGTTCGCACTGACCGGCGCGCTGGCGGCCAGCCGGTCGCAACTGGACATCGTCGGCTTCATCTTCATCGCCTGCCTGACTGCTGTTGGCGGCGGCACCCTGCGCGATGCAATCCTGAACCGTGAGGTGTTCTGGGTCGCCAATCCGGTCATCCTTGGCGTCGCCACGCTGGCTGCCATCGTGGTGTTTTTCACCGCCCACCTGCTGGAAAGCCGCTACCGTGCCCTTCTGTGGTTTGACGCCTTTGCGCTGGCCGTCGCCGTCCCTGCCGGGGTGGCGGTGGCGCTGGCCGAGGGGCAAGGCTGGCCGGTTGTGCTGGTGATGGGAATGATCACCGGCTGCATGGGCGGCCTGATGCGCGATGTGGTCTGCAATGAGGTGCCGCTGGTCCTGAAACAGGGTGAGCTTTACGTCACCTGCGCTTTTGCCGGGGCGCTTGGTGCCGTGCTGGCGGGCGTCGCAGGACTGCCGACACCAAATGCGCTGATGATCTGCGCAGGCGTGGTTTTTGTCCTGCGGGCGGGCAGCATGATCCTTGGCTGGCGGTTGCCGGTCTACCGGTCACAGCCGCCCCGCCCCGGCGCGCCGAAACGCTAAAGCTGCATCAACCAGGGGAAACGGGCGGCGATGTCGGGGTTCTGCCGCCATGTCGGCACCGGGGTCCAGCCGTTGCGCACCTTGGCGCGGGAATCGTTGCGCTCATGTATCGTGCGGACCCACATCGGCCGGTCCTTGCGCACCAGATTGGGGTGCAACAGCGGGGTGCGCTGGTGGGCGATCCCATAGATGTTGATCCCCCCCGCCTGCGAGGACAGCGCCAGCCCAAGGTTGATGAACCGCGACCGCAAGGGGTAAAGCTCAATCGCCGAGCTTTCCAGATCGGTCACATCCAGCCCAAACCCTTGGGAATGAGACAGAAAGCGCACAGCGTTGATCGATTCCGGTGGGGCCATCTGCGCCATCTCCATTCGCAGGGTAGCCAGAAAATCGGTGGACAGCCCATCGTCGTCATCCAGCACCACCTGCAAGGTGCGGGCGTTGCCATGCTTGTCTTTCAGATAGTTGCGGTATTGCGAGGCGGCCAGGCTCCACCGTCTGGGGTCAACGGTAAACTGGCCGGGGGCAAGCGCATCCTCCAGTGCCTCACGCAGGGCGGCCTTGGCCCAGGATGGCAAGCCCCAGGAGGTCAGCACATGCAAATGAAAGCGCTGGTCGGTTTGTGCTGCAAGTGACGGCAAGGCAAGGGACTGCAGCAAGGACAGACGCAGCAAAAGCCGGTCGGTCGCAAACAGCAGGTCGCGGTCCTTGGAGGACGCGCTTTGCCATCCCGACTTACCCCAATAGGAAAACCGCATCGCCACGATGATTTCCGTCTGCGCGACATGCGTCGCCCATTCATCGGGCGTCATCTGGCCCGTCAGTGGCGCATCCGTGATCACGCGTCAGGCCCGCTTGGCCGTGTGCCGCCGGTGGCAGTCGATCGGCCGGGTATGGGCAGGCGCAGGTGTCATGCGGGCTCCTTAGGCCAGAGGCGTTCGGCGATGATGTCTTAGGCACGCGGGGCTGTCCAGTGAGGGACGGCACCGCCGAGGCGCTTGATTACGAACAACCATTCGCTTTATGCTTGACCCATGCCGCGCCAGAAAACCATTCCCGATGCCGCGATCTTCACCGCCGTCAGCCAGTTGCTGGCAACGGGCGGTGACAGGGCAGTGTCCTTTGCCGGCGTGGCCGCTGCGACAGGCCTTGCCGCACCAACGCTGGTCCAGCGCTTTGGCAGCCGAGACGGAATGGTGCGCGCCGCGCGGATGGCGGCCTGGACTGCGGTTGAAGCGCGCACAGCCGACGCCATTGGCAGCACCGCCGACAAGGGCCCGCAGGCCCTGCTCAAGGCGCTGGGGCCGCCTGACACCACCGCCCTTGCCGCCGATCTGCGCGACCCGGACCTTGCCCAGCGCGCCGCTGTCTGGCGGGCGACCGTGGAATCCGCACTGTCGCTGCGGCTTGGCACCGGGGCCAAGGCGCGCTCATCTGCAGCACTTCTCTTTGCAGCATGGCAGGGTCAGGCGCTGTGGGCCGCGACAGGCGAAGGCGCCTTTCGCCTGAAGGACGCCGTCAAGCGGCTGACCTGAGGTCTAGCGCGTCCAGGTCTTCCAGGCCCAGATCAGCACCAGCGCGCCCACAAGCGCGCCGACAAAGCCAGCCCCGATGCCCGCCATCATCACCAGCCCGCGCAACACCAGCCCGCCGACCAGCGCGCCAAGCACCCCCAGCGCGATGGTTGATGGCGTATCCAGTTCCACCTTGAGAATGCGCGTTGCCAGAAACCCGACCGCCACGCCCACGATCAGAAGCCAGATGAACGGCATGTCACCCCTCCAATCCCTTGTTCGATGAATATGGGAACCCTTGGCCCCCAGCACCAGCGGTATCACTGGCTGCGGGCGAAATAACCCTTACAGACGGGCGGGCAGAACCAGACCGCGCAGCACCTCATCCGCCGCCATCGGGCGTTTGCCTTCGCGCTGTGCCTCGGTCACCTCAACCGCGCCGCTGCCGCAGGCGATGGTAAAGCCGCCCAGCACCTGCCCCGGCGCGCCCTGCCCGTCAGCCAAGCGTGAGCGGAGGAGTTTCACCCTTTCCCCCCCCACCTGAACCCAGGCCCCGGGAAAGGGCGAAAGGCCACGGATCAGACGATCAACTTCAACCGCCGGGCGGCTGAAATCCACCCGCGCCTCGGCCTTGTCGATCTTGGCGGCGTAGGTCACACCCTCAGCCGGCTGCGAAACGGCGGGCAGGGGCAGACGGTCCAGCGCCGTACAGACCAGCCGCGCGCCAATGGCGCTAAGGCGGTCATGCAGGTCGGCAGTCGTTTCGCCGTCACCGATCGGGGCCACCTCACGCAGAAGGACGGGCCCGGTGTCCAGCCCCGCCTCCATCTGCATGATGCAGACACCGGTTTCACGGTCGCCGGCCATGATGGCCCGGTGGATGGGCGCCGCACCACGCCAGCGGGGCAAGAGACTGGCGTGGATGTTCAGGCAGCCAAGGCGTGGCGCGTCCAGCACGGCTTGCGGCAGGATCAGACCGTAAGCCACCACCACCGCAACATCCGCACCCAGTGCGGCGAAGGCCTTTGCTGCATCTTCGCTGCGCAGCGAAACTGGATGCCGCACCTGCAAACCAAGCGCCTCGGCCCCGGCTTGAACCGGGCTTGGCCGGTCCGCTTTTCCGCGCCCGGCGGGACGGGGGGGCTGGCAATAGACGCACAGTATTTCATGCACTTGATGCAGCGCCTCAAGCACGGGAACCGAGAAGTCCGGCGTACCCATGAAAACTATTTTCATTTTACCCGCCGCAGCTTGTCTGCCCGCGCGATCAGCATCTTCCGCTTCAGCGGCGACAGGTGGTCGAAGTACATCTTTCCGGCCAGATGGTCGATCTGATGCTGCGCGCTGGTGGCCCAAAGGCCAACGAAGTCACGATCCTCGATCTGCCCCTGATCGTTCAGGAAACGCACCGTCACCGCACGCGGCCGCCGGATCACGGCAGATACACCGGGAAGGTTGGGGCTGGCCTCTTCATGCTCACGGAGTTGCCCGCTGGCGTGCAGGACCTGCGGATTGGCCATCCGCACCGCCTGCCCCCGCGCGTCAGAGCAGTCGACCACCGCCAGCCGCAACGCCACGCCAATCTGCACGGCGGCCAGTCCGTAGCCCGGCATCGCATCCATCGTGTCGATCATGTCGGCCCACAACGCGCGCACCGCATCTGTCACCTCGACCACATCAGCGGCGGGCTGGCGCAGCACCGGGTCCGGCCAGGGCACGCAGCGCCGCACGGTCATTCCAGCACCGCCGCTTCGGCCAGCGCACGCGCCTCGGGTGCCAGACGGTCCAACGTCAGGATACCATCAAGATGATCATATTCATGCTGGGCGCATATCGCGGCGAAGCCGGTCAGCGCCGCGGTATGCACCTGCCCCTCCAGATCACTCCAGCGCAGCTGCACCGCTTCGGCGCGCGACACCTCGGTCACCGGGCCGGGTATCGACAGGCACCCTTCCGGCCCCGTCACCCGTGCGCCGGACAGGGCAAGGATTTCCGGGTTCACAAAAACCTGCGGGGTGGGAGTGCCGTCTTTCCAGGTCACATCCATCACAAAGAGCCGCACCAGACGCCCGACCTGGGGCGCGGCAAGCCCACGGCCGGGGGCGGCATACATCGTTTCCAGCATATCCGCCGCAAGCGTGCGCAGATCATCATCCAGCACCGCCGGGGCGCAGGGTAGTGAGAGGCGCGGATCAGGCCAGCGCAGGATTGGCAGCAACATGAAAGCCCCTTTCGACCGGTGACCCCACCAGCCCTTAGCCGAACCGCGCGCGTTCCCGCTTCAGCTTTTCCATCTTGCGGGTGATCATCTGCCGCTTGAGGGGGCCAAGGTAGTCGATGAACAGCTTGCCATCCAGATGGTCAATCTCATGCTGGACGCAGGTGGCCCAGATGCCCGCGAACTGACGCTCTTGTGCTGCACCTTCAAGGTCGGTCCAACGCACCTTCACCTCAGCCGGGCGCTTGACGTCGGCATACTGGTCGGGGATCGACAGGCATCCTTCCTCATAGACCGACTGATCCTCGGACGACCACACAACCGCGGGGTTTATCAGCACCATCGGTTCGGGCGTGCCCTCTTTGATGCAGTCCATCACGATCAGTCGCTTCATCACGCCGACCTGAGGTGCCGCCAACCCGATGCCCGGCGCGTCATACATGGTTTCCAGCATATCGCCGGCCAGTTGGCGCAGATCGGCCGTGATTTCGCCCACAGCCTCGCAGAGCTTCTTGAGGCGCGGATCAGGATGGATCAGGATGGGGCGTATCATGTGCGGGATTTACGAAAGCCGGGCCTACATGGCAAGGGGAAGGCAGCAGGGCCGATGCGCAACAGGCGACAGAATTATTGTTCCAATATTCTGGATCAGAATGGAACGATTTACCACGCGATCAATAAGATAAGGGATGACTTCCCGAGATATTTCGATTATCGGGTGAAAATCCCTTGCCAAGGACTGATCGCATGACCTTTGACACGCCCATCAACCGCGTTGGATCGCATTGCGTCAAATGGGACTCGATGCAAAGCCTGTATGGCCTGTCGCCGGATGAGGGCCTTGCGATGTGGGTCGCCGACATGGAGTTTCGCCCGCCGCAGGTCGTTCAGCAGGCGCTGGAGCGGATGGTGGCCCATGGCGTCTATGGCTATTTCGGCGACGACAGCGCCTATCGTGCATCGATCCAATGGTGGATGAAATCCCGTCATGGCTGGCAGGTTGAGGCAGACTGGATCTTTACCACCCATGGTCTGGTGAATGGCACCGCGCTGTGCATCGACGCCTTCACCGCGCCGGGGGATGGGGTGATCTTGCTGACCCCGGTTTACCACGCCTTTTCCCGCATCATCAAAGCCGCGGGGCGTGAGGTGGTGGAATGCCCGCTGGTCCTGCAAGACGGCGTGGCGCAGCTGGACATCGCCGGCTGGGATGCACGCATGACGGGGCGGGAAAAGCTGCTGATCCTGTGTTCCCCCCACAACCCCGGCGGTCGGGTGTGGACGGTCGAGGAACTGCGCGCTGTGGCCGACTTCTGCCGCCGGCATGACCTGATCCTGATCTCGGACGAGATCCACCATGATCTGGTCTTTCCCGGCCAGAGCCACACCGTCATGGCCAATGCCGTGCCCGAGATTGCCGACCGGCTGGTGATGATGACGGCCACCACCAAGACCTTCAACATCGCTGGCGCGCATATCGGCAATGTCATCATTTCCGACCCGGTTTTGCACAAGGCTTTTGCCAACAAGATCAATGCAATGGGGATCTCGCCCAATTCTTTTGGGATGCATATGGCCACGGCGGCCTATTCGCCTGAGGGGGCAGCATGGGTTGATGATCTGATGCGGTATCTGGAAGGCAACCGCCGGCTGTTTGACGAAGGGATCGCCGCGATCCCGGGCCTGCGCTCTACCCCGCTTGAGGCGACCTATCTGGCGTGGGTCGATTTTTCCGGCACCGGAATGACCCCGGCCGAAGTCGTTGACCGCGTCGAGACCGTGGCCAAGATCGCCACCAACCACGGCACCAGCTTTGGCACCGGGGGTGAGGCGTTCCTGCGCTTCAACCTCGCCTGCCCGCGCGCACAGGTGGCCGAAGCGGTGGACCGTCTGGCCGGGGCCTTCGCCGATTTGCAATGAACTGGGCAATAAACCGGCTTGCGCGCCTTCTGGCCTGGATATTGCTGGCGGCGGTGCTGGGCCTGATCGCTGCCTCGGTCCTGATTGGGCCGGAACGGGTGCCAAGCCTGCCGCCACCGCCCCTGACCGGGCAGGTTGACCGCATCGTGATTGAGAAATCCGCCCGCCGGATGCAGCTGATGCAAGATGGCAAGGTGGTGCGGACCTACCAGATCGCGCTTGGCTTTGCCCCCGACGGCGACAAGGACCGTCAGGGGGATGGCCGCACGCCGGAAGGTGAATTTTCCATAGACCGCCGCAATGACCGCAGCGCGTTTCATCTTTCGTTGGGGCTGGATTACCCCCGCCCCAAAGACCGCGCCCGCGCCGCTGCAGGGGGCTACAGCCCGGGGGGTGACATCTTCATTCACGGCCAGCCAAACGCCCTGTCGGAACGCTTCAAGTTGCGGGGTGACTGGACGGCGGGATGCGTTGCCGTAACGAACGTCGAAATGCGCGAGATATGGGCCGTCACGCCCATCGGCACCAAGGTGGAAATCCGACCCTGAGGCCCTCCTGCGGCCCATAGGCCCGGCCACTATGCCTTGGTCAGATACCCGACCGGAGCATTTTCATCGCGCCAGAAATCCAACGCCGCGCGGTCGGCCACTGCCGTTGCGCGCTTGAAATCACAGACCAGTTCACCATTCTCGATGCTGCTGGCCATGATCAGGCACTGAAAGATGTGGCGTGAGCCATCGTAGACATCCACCAGCCCGCGCAGTTTGGCGGGTGAGAAATCGGCATCCAGCGCAAAGCCGTCATGCCAGAACCGCAGCACCGGATAAACCGCGTCACCGACCTGCACCCGCAGGCGCGACTTGCGCTTTAGATCCTTCTTGCGAGCGGCATCAAGACCGTCCCGCACCTCTTTCGGCAAAAACTCAAGCATGGCAGCCCTCGTACGCACTGGAATCAAAGTTTGTGGTCTGGGTGGTAAAAATCAAGCTGCCACAAGGATATTGCCAGTTTGTAAAGCAAACATGTCCGGAAAGTCGCAGGGTTTGGCAACTGGCGGTTGATCGGTCGGGAAAACCGCGTCTGTGGCATGCCTGCACCCCCCTAACCTGACGCCGCCGCTTGCGAATCACTGCTGGCGCGGGGATAGCGGCGACATGATCCTTGTCGTCGCCCTTGTCCTTGATGCCCTTTTGGGTGAGCCGCGTGTCCTGTGGGACCGCCTGCCCCATCCGGCCGTCCTGATGGGGCGTCTGGTTGGCTGGAGTGAGCGGCGCTTCAACCGGGGGCAGTCGCTTCGGCTGCGCGGTGTTGCCGTCACGCTGGCGCTGCTTGCCACGGGGTTGGGGCTGGGCTGGATCATCCATGCGCTGCCCGATCATGGGGTGGTTGAGGCCATCACCCTTGCAATCCTTCTGGCGCAGAAAAGTCTGGTCGAACACGTCCGCGCCGTGGCCACCGCGCTGCGCCGATCGGTTCCTGAGGGACGCAGCTCTGTGGCGATGATCGTCGGGCGTGACACCAGCGCCATGACCGGCCCCGACATTGCCCGCGCTGCCATTGAAAGCGGGGCGGAAAACCTGTCTGACGGCGTTGTGGCACCGGTATTCTGGTATCTGATCCTGGGCCTGCCGGGCATCATGGCCTACAAGCTGATCAACACCGCCGACAGCATGATCGGCCACATGACCCCGCGCTATCTGCAGTTCGGCTGGGCCGCAGCCCGGCTGGACGACGTGCTGAACCTGATCCCCGCCCGCCTGACCGCGCTGATGATCGCGCTGACCCATGGCTGGGTTGACCCCGCCCCCATCCTGCGTGACGCGCCAAAGCATCGCAGCCCCAACGCGGGCTGGCCCGAAAGTGCCATGGCCCCGGTGCTGAATGTCGCCCTCTCTGGTCCGCGCAGCTATCACGGGGTTCGCAAGGATTACCCTTGGGTCTGGCCCGAAGGTCGCCGCGACCCCGGCCCTGATGACATCGACGCCGCCGCCAATGCGTTGTGGCGGGTCTGGGCGGTGCTGCTGGCGGTTGCCGTGATCGTGGCGCTTCTTTAGCCTTCCCAAAACATTGAGGTTCCGATGCGCGCCGCCCTGATCGCCCTTTGTCTGGCCAGCCCCGCCGCTGCCGCCCCCTGCGGCGAGGACTTTGCCGCCTTCCTGCAGGCGATGCAGGCCGAGGCAATTGCCGCAGGCACCCCGCCGGACGCGGCGGCCGAATTCTTCGCGGGGGCCCGGCAAGACCCGGCGGTGCTGAAGGCAGACCGCAGCCAGGGCGTGTTTCGCAAGACGTTTCTTGATTTCTCGCAATCGTTGATCTCAAAGGGCCGCCTCAACACCGCCCGTGCCAAGTCAGCGGACCTGGACAGCATCTTTGCCCGGGCCGAGGCCGAATACGGCGTGTCGCGCGGCGTGCTTCTGGCCTTCTGGGCGTTTGAAACTGATTTTGGCCAGGTCCAGGGCGACTTCAACACGCGCAACGCCCTTCTGACGCTTGCGCATGACTGTCGGCGGCCCGAGCTTTTCCAGCCTCAGGTCCTTGCCGCCGCGCAACTGCACGCGCTGGATGAGTTTGACCTGAGCACCACCGGCGCCTGGGCGGGTGAGATCGGCATGGTCCAGATGCTGCCGAAGGATATTCTGGAGCGTGGCGTCGATGGCGATGGTGACGGGCTGATCCTGCTGAAAACCTCACCCGCCGATGCGATCCTGTCTGGCGCGCGGATGCTGCAATACCACGGCTGGCGCGCAGGCGAGCCCTGGATGGCTGAGGTGTCCTTGCCCGAAACCTTTGACTGGTCGCTGACCGGACTAGAGACTGAGCGCCCGACCGAAGACTGGGCCGCCCTGGGCGTCACCCCGCGCGGTGGCGCGTTGGCGGCGGGGCTGACAGCCTCGATCTTGCTGCCACAGGGGCGAAAGGGCCCCGCATTTCTGGTCTACCCGAACTACCGGGTGTTCTTTGAATGGAACAAAAGCTTTATCTACGTCACCACCGCCGCCTATTTCGCCACCCGGATCGAAGGCGCTGATCCCTACAACGCAGGAAGCCCCGACCCCGCCCTTAGTCTGGATGAGATGCTGGCGATGCAGGAAAAACTGGCCGCTTTGGGCCATGACGTGGGCAAGATCGACGGTATCCTTGGCGCAGGCACCCGGGCGGCGGTGCAAAAGGAACAGGCCCGCCTTGGCATGCCCGCTGACGGCTGGCCCACGCGCACCCTTCTTGATGCACTGTGATGGCAAGCTGGGGTCTGGTCGCCACGGTAAAGGCGCCTGAAGATCAGGTTCTGGCGTTTATCGCGCATCACCTTTCGCTTGGGGCGGCGCGGCTGTGGATCTGCTTTGATGACCCCGAAGACCCCGCCTTTGCCACAGTTGAAAAGCTACCCCGCGTCACGGCCCAGCGCTGCACTGATGCCTGGTGGCAGGCCAACGGCGGGCGGCATGACCGCCATCAGAACCGCCAGACCCGCAACGCCAGGCTTGTCCAGCGCGCCTGTGATCTTGACTGGCTTGGCCACCTGGACGTGGATGAGTTTCTGCACGCCCCCCGCCCGGTTGCCGACATTCTGGGCGAACAACCCAGCCTGCAACCCGCCCTCCGGCTGGAGCCGTTTGAGGCGATGCACGACCCCGCCCTGCCCGATGACATCTTTACCAGCCGCCACTTTCGCGGCCCCCTGCGCGACGCCCATCGCGACCTGCGCGAACCGGTCCTTGGCGATTACCGGTCAATGCTGCCCAAGGGGAACCTCAGCCACACCGCCGGGAAAAGTTTTTGCCGCCCGGCCACACCCGGTCTTGCCCTGCGGCTGCATGCGGTTGCCCTGCATGGCACACGTCTGGAGCCGCCCACCCATCCAGACCTGCGCGTTCTGCATTTCCACGCCCAGGATTATCAAGCCTGGCGCCGCGCCCTGCCCTTTCGGCTGGACCGGGGGGCCTATCAATACCACCCCGAAGTGCAGGCGCACCTGACCACAGCCAGCGATGCCGAAATCTGGCGGTTCTACCAGGCGACCCAAACTCTGACGCCGGAAAAGGCGGCCCTTCTGGAACGGCATGGCAGGCTGATCACCGCCGATCTGGGGCTGAAGGCCAAGGTTGCGGCGCTGAAATCCGGGGCCTTTGACTGACGTTCAGTCGCAGTTCACCAGCATCAGCGCCGCGCGGTGGAAGGTGGCCATGATCTCTGCCCGCTCTTGAGTGCCGACCCCGGTGTCGATCATTGCCCGGTCCATTACTGACAGCCAATCCTCGGCGTCGGCTCGGCGGATTTCCACATGGGCGTGGATCTCGCGCAGGTTCATGTGGCCGTGGCGTTCCTGATAATACCGCCGACCGCCGAAAAAGCCGCACAGAAAGTCGAACTGTTCGGGCCGGACATGGGACAGCCCGTGCCCGCGCTGGTGCATCGCCATGATGGCTGCGCCCTGCGGCAGGGTTTCGATCAGATCATAGAAGTGGTTGACCAGCAGTTGGACCTGCCCTTCACCACCGATCCTGTCGATCATGGTTTTCGGGGGCATCGGGTCCATCTGGTCAGCTTTGCGGCCGGGTTTTCTTGGGGTCGTAATGCGACAAGGGCACGATCACCGCCGGCAGACGCTTTTGCTGGCCGTCAAGTTTGCCCACCTCCAGCGCTGTGCCAACCTCGGCATGGGCAAGGTCGACACGGGCCAGCGCGATGTTCTTGCCAAGAAGGGGTGAGCGGACCGAGGAGGTCACCTCCCCCACCTGCGCGCGCCCGATGTGCAGGCTGTCGCCGTGGCCCACATCGACCGCTGCATCAATCTCCAGCCCCACGAAGCGGCGCGCTGGGTGGTCCTTGCGGCGGATAAGGGCCTCACGGCCCACGAAATTGTCGGTCTTGGATTTGAGGGGCACGGTGAACCCAATTCCCGCCTCGAACGGATCAGTCTGGTCGCTGAAATCATAGCCCGCGAAAATCAGCCCGGCCTCGATCCGCACCATGTCCAGCGCGGCAAGGCCCATCGGCCGCAGGCCAAGGTCGCCCCCGTGTTCCCATACCGCGTCATAGACCGCCGTGCCGTCCTTTGGATGGCAGAACACCTCAAACCCCAGCTCACCCGTATAGCCCGTGCGTGACACCACAACCGGCGCGCCCGATGGCCCACCGATCCGCCCCACCGTAAAGCGAAACCACCCCAGTTCATCAATCGTCGGCTGGTGCGGCGCGGTCCAGATCATCCGCTTGATGATCTCGCGGCTGTTCGGCCCCTGCACGGCAAGGTTATGCAACTGGTCCGTGGAACTGCGAACCATCGCCTTCAACCCCAGCTTTTCCGCCTGTTCCCTGATCCAGACCCCGCCGTAATCATCGCCGCCGATCCAGCGGAACTGGTCACGCCCCAGCCGGAACAGCGTGCCGTCGTCGATCATCCCGCCGTGGTCATAGCACATGGCAGAATAGACCACCTGACCCTGCGAAAGCTTCTTCACATCCCGCGTCAGCACCCATTGCATCAAGGCCTCGGCGTCCGGTCCCGTCACCTCCCACTTGCGCAAGGGGGACAGGTCCAGCACCACGGCCGCCTGACGGCAGGCCCAGTATTCCTCCAGCGCGCCATTGGATGAATAGGTTTGCGGCAACCAATACCCTTTGTATTCAACATGATGGCGGGTCTTTTCGGCGATCCGGGAATGGAAGGCGGTTTCCTTGGTCATCTTCGGCTCCGCATCAGGCGTGGGGCGATAGGCGACAGAGCGGCTGAACGTCTCTGCCCCGGAATAGGTGCGCACATGGATATCTGACAGATACCAGCCGTTCGCGGGTGAGGTGTCATCGGGACAGGCCGAATTCACGCAGACAAGGTCAGTCAGCGCGCGGAAAAGAACATAGTCACCGGGGCGGCTCCACGGCTCATCGCTGATCAGCACCCCATGTGAATCAATGTTCGTATTGAAAAACAGGTTCACTGCCATCCAGCCGGGGCGCGGGTCAATACCCCGCCCGGCCAGCGCCAGATTGAAGTTGTCTGAGCAGTTGACGTGCCCGGGATAACCGATGTCGTCATAGTATTTGCTGGCACAGGCCATCGCAAAGGCATCATGCCGACCCACAGTATCCTGAACTACCTCAACCAGCGGCAGCCAGTCCTGATCGTAGTATTTCGAA
The DNA here is from genome assembly GCA_038211355.1 of Rhodobacterales bacterium. Classification (GTDB taxonomy): domain Bacteria; phylum Pseudomonadota; class Alphaproteobacteria; order Rhodobacterales; family Rhodobacteraceae; genus Tabrizicola. Next base: position 20,742 of record JBBQVR010000002.1, read on the forward strand.
TGCAGGCCGGGCATTGAGTAATCATGGCCCATGAAGGTCCGGCTGGTGGTCACGTCCAGGGGGTGCTGAATGCCCCGGTCCAGCTTGCGCGCATCAAAGCACTGGAAGTCGGTGCATTGGCGGCCATCGACATCCACGATCTGGATGTAATCGCCCGCCTTGACGAAATAGCTTTCCGCCGTCGCCGATTTCACCCGCAGGTCAAGGATCGGGTCGGCCAAGGGGTCGGGCAGGTCATGCAGGCCGACCAGCCGGGGCGTTGCGCGCTGCACCAGCAGCGTCAGCGGTGTGGCGGTGTCCTGCGCTTGCGGGGCCATCGGCAGACCGGGGGCAGCGACGACCAGCCAGCCCGCGTCCTGCACGACAAGCCCAGCCTTTGTGCCTGCCGGGGTCTCCGGTCCGAACAGCCGCAACCCCCCAGCCCGTGCCAGATCAATGCCGCGCTGCACCAAACCCTTGCGCAGACGTGCAAGACTGGCATCACCCTGCGAAAGCATCGCCTTCAGCCCCTCAGCGCCCGAGTTTGCAACCTGACCCAGAAGGCTTGCGTCGATCTGCCCATCCTTGGTCGCGGCCACAACCTCACAAGGCTGCCCGCCCTCATCGTTGACAAGCGTAAGCCGGTCCCCCGGCATCACCTGCAACAGCACCGCGCCACCGCCGGGCACGACATGCCGCTCCTCCCCGTGGTGACGAGAAAAGCCTTTTGGTGTCAGAATCCGGCTTGGCCGGGGCGGGCCGGGAGTGACCATCGGATAGATTGCGTCCAGCATCTGCACCCGCTTTCGACTTGACCTTAAGAGAACGAATTTTAACCACAGGAATATCGTGGCTTCACTTTCATCGCAACCCACTTGCATGATACGCCCGCAATAACTGTGTTGCGAGAGGTGTTCATGGAGTCCCTGTTTCTGGGTTTGACAGCGGCACTTGTCTGGGGCCTGCACGATTTTTCCGTGCGCCGGGTTTCATCCGCCGCCAACGCAGGGGCGCTTTATCTGCTGGTGCTTGGCTTTGGGGTCCTGTGGATCCTGCCCTTCGCCCTTGCCACGCCCGGATGGGCCGATCTGACAGCCGGTCTGGTTGGCTTTACCGCCCTTGCCGGGTTGATCTATGCCTTCGGTGTCTACGCCCTTTACCGCGCCTTCGCCATTGGCCCGGTCCGGCTGGTGGCACCGATCTGCGGGGCCTATCCGCTGCTCTCGGTCGGTCTTGCGATGGTGCAGGGCCAAGAGATCACGGCGCTGGTCTGGTTGGCCGCAACGGCGGTTGTCGCCGGTGTGGCACTTGTCGCGCGCGGCGAAGGCGCTGGCGCTGAGGGCCCAAGCCGCGCCGCAATTTCTTGGGCGGTGGTGGCCGCCACGGGATTCTTTGCCAGCCTTGGCATGCTCCATTCCGCCGCGGACCAGGCCGCTGACCTGCCCGTCGCCATGATCGCCCGCATCGCCGGTTTTTCGGGTATCCTTGTGCTGGTGATGGCGCAGCGCGTGCCGATGCGGCCTGCATTTTCGGTCTGGCCCACGCTTGGGATGATGGCAGCGCTTGACCTTGGTGGCATGTTCGCCGTCACCGCTGCAGGCAGCTTTACCCGGCCCGAATTTGCGTCCGTCACCTCATCCTGCTTCGGGCTGGTCACCGTCCTTCTCGCCTGGCGCTTTCTGGCAGAGCCCGTTCGTCCGGTGCAATGGGCCGGCATCGCAACCGTCTTTGCGGGCGTGGCCGTGCTCTCCTCCCAAAGTTAGGCTATTCGGCGGCCTCAGCCGGGGCGGCGCGGCGGACGGATTGGGTCAACCGCCGCTCATCCCGCGGGGCGACACCGAAAAACTCCGTATAGTGCCGGATCATCGGGCTAGAGGTCATGTAGCCGACCGAGGCCGCAATTTCACGCAAGGAGTCGTTGGAATAAAGCACCCGCTGCCGCGCCTTCATCAGCCGCAGATGGTGGTAATAGCGCAAGGGGCTTTGCCCGGTTTCCCGCTTGAAGATCCGCTCAAAATGCCGGCCCGACAGGCCCACTGCCGCCGCCACGTCAGGGATGCGCAGGGGGTCTTCGACATGGGTTTCAAAAAGGCGGATCGCCTCACGGATTGCGGCGGGAAGGGTGTCTGTCGTGCCGCCGGACCGGGCCACCGGCACCTTCTGGCTGGCATCGGCATCGCGCACGAAAGGATGCTGAAACCAGCAGGCCACTTCCGTCATGCAGTCGCGGCCAAGGCGGTCTTCGATCAGGCGCAGCATCAGATCAAACACCGCCCCCGCGCCAGATACCGTGATCCGCCGCCCTTCGCGCAGGACCGCCGCCTCACGCGCCTCCACCCCCGGAAAATCTGCCCGGAACGCCGCCTCATAGCACCAGTGGACAGAGCAAGGCCGCCCCTCCATCAGCCCTGCGCGCGCCAAGGGGAAAATTCCGCCGGAAAAAGCCCCTAGCACCACCCCCGTCCGGTCCAGCCAGCGCAGCCGCGCCGGACTGCGGCGCGGGTCGGCGAACTGGGCTGTCGGCGGTGACAGAAGGTAAAGGTGATCCAACCCCTCTACCTCTTGCAGGTTGGTGTCAGGCTCAAACCCGATTTCGGCCGAAGACCGCACCGCACCCTTGGTTTCCGAGATCAGCGTCCAGGCAAACTCACGTCGGCCGGTGATTTCATTTGCCGCGCGCAGGGGTTCGATGGCGGATGTCAGGCAAGCCATTGGAAAGCCCGGGAACATCAGAAACCCCAGCGCAAGCGGCCCCCGGTCAGTCATCTGGCCACCATCCGGGGGATGTCGGGGCGCCATCGTCGTGTTTCGCCAACCAGTCCACCATCGCCGGGCGGTTGCGTGCAAAGCCTTTGTAGGTGGCAAGCTCTTCCGGCAGGTCGCGCACCACGCGGTGCAGGCGGCGGGCCCATTTCGGGACGGTGACAACCTCGTTGAAGCTGGCCAGATAACAGCGTATGTCAAAGGCAATCGCGTTGGAGCGTGGCAGCCGCCACAGGCTTTGCAATTCCACCCGCAGATGCTGCTTTTCGCCAAGGTTGTCAGGGGTGATCGTGGCCTTGGTCGGTCCCCAGATGGGGTAGGTCTCGGGCGCGGTATCAAGCAGCGGGTTTACCGTCATCGTCCAGTTGAACCGCCGCACGGGCGCCCCGTGCTGAAGCTTCATCAGAAACTTCAGAGCCCGATCGAACACCCCCTTTTCATGCGCAAGGGGAACCGGGGCGTGCCATTCCATGAAACTCATCCCGATGTCGAAATCGAGGGACCAATCCGCCTGACTGGTGATCATCCCCGCATCCATCCATAGATCGTTGTCGCGTTCGTCCTGCAGGCTGAAATCGCCCTGGGTTTGCCGGGTGATATACTCGAACGGCCCATAAGGCAGCGTGCTTTCATCCAGGAATGTGAACGATTGTTCAATACCCAGCGGCCGGTTGACCCAGTGCCAGCGGTTGCCATCCTTGGTCAGCGAAAACCACTGCGGATAATCCCGCGCCTTTGCCTCCATGATCAGTTCCAGCAGGTCCCACCCGGCCAGCGTCATGTGCGGCAGGCTTTGACAGCGCAGAGGATCGTCCGCCAGCACCTTGGCGCGGTCGATCATCTCGGACACATAGTGTTCATCAACGTCAAAGACGTGTTCAAACGCCGTGCCTTTGCGACCGGGGACATGCGGCTCCATGTTGACGGAATACATGTAGTCGTCACGGTCGAACGGGAACGGAAAACGGCGAATATTCTGAGGTGAGTTGCGATAGGTAAAGTCACCCCGGAACGTTTCGTCCTTGAAGAAACCACCAAAGGCAGCGGGCCGGAAATCGGTTTTGAAATCAAGGCTCATGGTCGTCTCCTATCGGTCGATGACAAGGGTCTTGCCTTCAAAGCGGCTGACGCAGGGCATGATCTTGGTGTTGCCGGCATGGTCGTCAAGGCTTAGCCAATGGTCGCGGTGCAGGATCGTGCCGTCACATTTGTGAACATTCGTTTCGCATTGTCCACAGGCCCCGCCCCGGCATAGGTAGGGGGCATCAACACCCGCTGCCTCCATCGCCTCAAGCAAGGATTGCGTAGTGCCGACGGTGATGGTCTTGCCACTGGCGGCAAGCTCAACCTGAAACGGCAGACCAGTGCCGGGGGCAAGGAATTCCTCGTGGTGCAGCGCCAGCTTCGGCCAGCCCATGCTTTCGGCGGTTGTCAGCACCCAAGTAATCATCCCCTTCGGCCCGCAGACATAAAGATGCGTGCCGATCGGCTGGTTTGCCAAGATACGGCCAAGGTCAATGGCCTGTTTTTCCTCATCAAAATAGCAATGCACTTGGGCAGGATGCGCAGCTGTCAGCCTGTCCATATAGGCCCCAAGCGTGCGGTTTCGGGCGGCATAATGCAGCTCGAACTTGCCGCCAAAGTGTGTCAGCTGCGCAATCTGGGCCAGAAATGGAGTGATGCCGATGCCGCCCGCGATCATCAGGTGCTTCTTCGCCCGACTGTCCAGCGGGAACAGGTTGACCGGGTAGGACAGCGTCAGTTCCATCCCCGGCTTGACGTGCCGGTGCATGAAAAGCGACCCGCCACGCCCCTGATCATCCCGCCGGACGCTGATTTCATAGCCGGACCGAGCTTCGGGATCAGACATAAGTGAATAAGGGTTCAACCTACGGGTCCCGTGGTCATCCATCTCGACCACAACGTGCGCCCCACCGGAAAACGCGGGCAGCGCCGACCCATCGCGGCTTACAAAACGAAAGCGGGTGATCAGGTCGTTGACCGGCACCACCTGATCAACGCGGACCTGCAGCTTTGCACCGCCACTCATTTGAACTTCACCACAGGGTCGGGCACAAGGCCGGGGTCTTCGGCATCAATGTTCACCCCTTGAAAGGCAGCAATGCGGCGCGAGTAGTGGTCACGCACGAACAGGTTCAGACCACAATGGCTGCACTTGAACGGATCAGTCGCCACGTTCTCGGTGATGCCCTTGCAATGCACGCATTGCACCCGCCGCAGGGTGGATCCGCGATGTTCCTTCTGGATTGCGCCCATCGGAAAGCCCGTCGCCATGATCTCCCGTTCAGCCTGGCCGATCAGGCCTTCGGTTCCGGCAAGGTAGAACTGCGTGCCCATATGCGCATCGGCCAGAACGCGTTGCAGCCGCGGCAGCAGCGCGGGGATTGTCGGCGCCCGGAAGAATTGCGCCACGCCCAACGCCTTCAACGCATCGCTCTGGTCCGTGCCATTCGGCCCCGGCGTATACATCACATGCGCTGAGGCCAGGGTTTCCGAACGATTGTTCGCTTTTCCCAGCATGTCCACCAAGGCATCGGCGCCTTCACCATCAGCGATCATCAGATGCAGCCGCCCGGGCCTTGGCTCCAAGGGCGCATAGACTGGGCGGCTGCGGATTGTGGGAGTGACGGGGGTCAGCATCTTAGTCCTTCGCGGTGCGACGTTCTTTCTTGATGTCGTAGAACGGCATCGAATGGGTAGTGGCCGCAATCGGCCCATGCGTGCCGCAACGGACCTCAAGCTTGGTGCCGTTGTTCGCGCAGTCCACCGGCAGGCGGGCGATGGCGATGGTCCAGTCGTTCAACGGCGAATGCATCGCTTGCGTCACAAGGCCAATCTGCACCCCATCGCGGAACACCGGCGCGCCGTTACCGGGGACATTCTTGCCCTCAAGTTTCAGCCCCCAGATCTTGAACCGCTCGCGTCCTTTCAGACGGTAATGCTCTTCTGCCCCCCGGAAGCCGGTCTTGCCGGGTGAGACGGTGAAATCCAGACCCAGCTCCCACAGGGTGTCACCGGGGCCTTCATCGGCAAACGGATACATCTCGGAATTGTCGAAGGGGAAGAACAGAAGGTAGCTTTCCGTCCGCAGCATATCCAGCGTGGTGAACCGGCAGGGGATGATTCCCATGCCCTTGCCTTCGTCCAGAATCTGGTCCCAGATCATCGGCGCATCCTGGCCACGGACGAACAGTTCATACCCCCGCTCACCGGTGTAGCCAGTCCGCGAGATCATGGCTGGCTTGCCGAAAAGCGAGGTTTGCATGTGCGCAAAGTATGGCAGCGCACGGATGCCCGGCACGTGCTTTTCGAGGTACTCCACTGCCAGCGGCCCCTGAAGCGACAGGTCATGCAGGTTGTCGTCGAACCGGATCGACACGTCCCGCCCGGTGGCGGCCATCGTCAGCTGCTCGTACGCGCCGCCCGATCCATGGACCACCATGAAGGCATTCGGCCCCAGCCGGTAGATCACGCAGTCATCCACGAACTTGCCCGCGTCGGTCAGCATCGTCGCATAGACCGACCGGCCCGGCATCAGCTTTTCCATGTTTCGCGACGTGGCGCGTTCAATCACATGGGAAGCCGCCGGCCCGGTGATATGCACCTTCTTCAGGCCCGACACATCCATAAGCCCCGCCTTGGTGCGGATCGCCATGTATTCGGCGTCCGGGTCCCCCTTGGAGTAGGACCAGGCCGTGCCCATCCCGCTCCAATCCTCAAGGTCCGAACCCAAAGCGCGGTGGCGGTCGATCAAGGTCGAAAAGCGCCAGGAATTGGTCATCTACTGTCTCCCTGCAGATTATATATTTTCCGACAGTCTCGGGCGATTCTCGCCAGAAAGCAATAATTCAGTGCAACATTCTTTCTTGCCAGCAAACACACGCCCAAGAAAAGGCCGCCCGAAGGCGGCCTTATCGATCTGTGCCGCTTAGGCGGGCAGGACAAAGAACCAGTTGGACCACAAGACCACGCCCGCGCCCAGAATCAGCGCAAGATAGGGCAGCACCCCGGCCTTGCGTGCGCCCAACTCGCCGTAGGGCAGGCCAAGGTCCTCATAGGCTTCCTTCGGGAACTTGCCCTGATCGACGATGTAATGGCGGTACCAGAACACCGGGAAGATCAACGCCGCGAAGGCCAGACCCGACCAAAGCGCGTTCTCGTAGCCCCAGACTTTCGCGCCGGCCCCAAGGAACAGGGCGTTGACGAAGGCCAGTACCGTGTTCAGGCCGATCAGCCAGGTCGGCGCCTTCCAGGGCCGCTCCATATGCGCGGAGTCGATCCGGTGGATCCAGCCCGCGTTCAGGTTCAGGAAGTTGAACAGGATGTAGCCCACGTTCGAGATGGCCAGAACGTAGAAATACCCCCCCGCGTCCGAGGCGAGTGCCAGCAGGAACACGTTGAAGGCCACGTCCGTCCACATCGCCCGGCGGGGCGCGCCGTGTTCGTTCACCGTGCCAAGGAACTTCGGCAACCAGCCATCGCGCGACCCTTGGTAAAGCGTCCGCGAAGACCCCGCCATCGCCGTCATGATCGCGAGGAACAGCGCGATGATCATCAGGATCACGAAGATCTGCGTCACCACCGGCCCGCCGCCGATCATGTTGCCCAAAGCCTCGCCAACCCCGGTGCCTTCGACGATGCTGGCCTCGGTCATGCCATCCTGCCCCAGATAGCCCTGGAACGAGAACGGGATCAGGAAGAAGAACACCATGCACAAGAGGCCGGAATAGAAGATCGCCCGGAACGTGTCGCGCTTGGGGTCCTTCAACTCACGCGTATAGCAGACCGCCGTCTCGAACCCGTAGGTCGACCAGGCTGCGATATACATGCCGCCCAGAAACAGCGTCCAGCCACCGACGTTCCACTCGCCATCCGGTCCGGCGTTCGGGGGCATCAGGTTGGTGACGTTCATCCAGTCGATCGATCCGGTGACGATCGGCACCAGACCCACCAGCAACAGCGGCACAAGCACGATGATCGCCAGCCATTTCTGCGCCGACGCAGTCGAGGCGATGCCCCGCTCCTGGATCGCCAGGATGATCAGCATCAGCACGACGCCGATCAGGAAGGTCGAGTTGAAGTGCAGCGTCCCCAGCCCCGGAATGGTGATGGTGAAGGCCTCATAGACCCGGAACCACGGCGTTAGCGCCGTCACGGCATCGGACGAAGCCACCGCCTGAATTGCAGCCTCCGCCGTCGTGCCGGCATTATCGGTCATGTACTGCACGACCGAAGCAGTCTCGGCCGTGTAACCCGCCAAGTTCGCCGCCACCCACTCCAGCACCGGCTGGCTACCCTCCAGCGGGATCGGGAACAGCGCGTTCAGGATGTACCCCGCCGCAATCGCGCAGCCCAGGGACAGCACCGGCGACCACGCAAACCAGTTGCACCAGACCGAAAGGGGCGCGATCAGCTTGCCATAGCGCAGCCAGGCCGTTGCGCCATAGACGCTTGTGCCGCCCGACTTGTTGCCGAACATTCCGGCCATTTCGGCATAGGTGAAGCTTTGCGAAAACCCCATGATCATCGAAAGCATCCAGACCACAAAGGCATATTGCCCCACGGTCCCCGCAATCCCGCCAATCGAAAACAACACCAGCGGCGGCACACCGGCGGCTACCCAGAAGGCGCCTTTCCAGCTTAGCGCCCGGACCATCTGGCCCGATCCCGTTTCAGTCGTCATTCCCTCACTCCTGTTGGATGTGTCGCTGGTGCCTTGACCGGGGTCACTGCCCACGGTCGTTGCCCAGCTGTTTTGTTATGTCAGCCCCGCCAAATCAGGCCGCTTGCGGCCAGTGCCCACTTTGCAAATGTCTCCCTTTGCCGCGTGGATTCGCGTCAGGCCCGGGAAAGATGCCCTGCGACCTGATGTCGCGAAATTAAGCATGTGGCGTCCGGTATTGCGAGGAAAATTTTATTCTCGCGAAACTTTGTTTCATGGATTGCGCATGACCCGCTGATCCGGGGCACTGATGCGCCCATGCAAAAGGGGCCCCGGGGTTTTGCCCCGAAGCCCCCGAATGTGATTTCAGCCTTTGCTTACTGCGTTTTCTTGTAGGCGTTCTTTTCGTGCAGCGCTCCGACGACCAGCGCCACGGCGCACAGCGCCATCGACAGAAACAGCCAGATCGCCTCGCTGCCCATGCCTGCGTAATAGGCGCCGTCCACGGCGGCCCAGTCAGTGATGTCGGTTCCGATCATGCTTTGTCCTTTCCTGTGGTCATTCTGCGGGCGACGTGGGCGCGCGGACTTCGCCCAAAAGTTCCGGGTAGGCGATGGCCGGAACCTTCGCCTTGTCCAACCCCATGAGTTCCGCCTCACGCGGGGCGCGCAACAGGCCCATCTTCTTCAGGAGCAGCGACACCAGATACCCCGGCACGAAACCCAGCACCGCCATCACCAACGCCCCCACGACCTGCCCGTAAAGCGTGATCACCGGCGCGCCTTCGGTCGCCAAGGCTGGGTAGCCGCTGGCAAAGATGCCCACCGCCACCACGCCCCACAGACCCACCACCCCGTGCAGCGCCACCGCGCCCACCGCGTCGTCGATCTGCATCCGTTCGACAAACCGCGCGACCAGCGGCATGATGACCCCGCCGATCATCGCGATGACGAAGGCCATCGGCGGCCAATAGAGGTCAAGCCCCGCCGCCACGCTGATGATCCCGCCCAGCGCGCCCGACATCATCCAGAACGGATCATGCGTCATCACCCAGGCCGCAATCGCACCCCCGGCAAAGCCCATCAGGATGTTGAACGTCATCGCCGACAGCGTGACTGGCGTGCCGTAGATCGTGCCGATCGTGCTTGGAAACCAGCTCCACGCCTCACCGGGGAAGATCACGCAGCCCATCAGGAACCCCCAGAACCCCGCGATGATCAGCATCAGCCCGACCAGCGTTGCCGGCATTGAATGCCCGGGGATCGCATTGGCGCTGCCATCCGCGTTGAACTTGCCGATCCGCGCGCCAAGGTTGATCAGCACCCCCAGCGTGAAGAACCCGGCAACCGCATGCACCACACCCGAGGCACCGAAGTCATGGTAGCCAAGCGAGGTGACCAGCCAGCCATCCGCATGCCAACCCCAGGCTGCGCCCAGGATCCACACGAAGCTGCCCAACACGATGGCCAGTATCGTGAAGCCCACGATCCGCACCCTCTCGATCAGGCTGCCCGACATGATGCTGGCCGTCGTCGCCGCAAACATGGCGAAGGCCCCGAAGAACACCCCCGTGGCACTGTCCGCCACGTTCGGCCCCATGACCGACCCCGCCGGGTTCGCCACCGCCACCGCATACTCCCAGCCCGAGGTGCCAATCGGCCCCGGCGTCATCGAAAACCCGGTGGGGAAGGCCCAGTAGATGAACCAACCCGCATAGTAGAAGGTCGGGATGATGAAGGCGAAGGCCAGGATGTTCTTGATGCCCGACGACAACGCATTCTTGGCGCGCGACGCCCCCATCTCATAGCTCAGAAACCCGGCGTGGATCAGTACCATCAGCGGGATCGTCAGAAAGTAGAACGTCTCGGCGGTGGTTTTGTTCAGCCCGGCCATCCCATCCTTGAGGGCGGCCAGCTCCGCCGTCAGGGCGGCGATTTGCTCTTCCATGCGTTGTTTCCCCTATTGCATTCGCCCCCTGTCACTCCGGGTGGCTTGTGCAAAAAGTTAACCATGCCGTAGGGGAAAGCCCGGGCAGGAATCTTCACCACTGGCAACAAAGTTTCCGCATGGTCCATGGTGGCCGGGGTCGATGCCCAAAAAGCGGGCAAAAGCCAAGGGCCCCGCAGTCGCAGGGCCCTCCATCCGCTTGCGGTGAACCGAAGGTCAGTTCTTCAGATAACTGTCCATCGAATCTTCCAGCGCGTCCTTCCACGGCGTGTGATGCACCGGGGCCATCGTACCGGTGATCACCGACTTGTAGGCGTTGTTGCGGAAGCCCATGATGTCGATCTTCTTGTGGTCTTTCCACTCAAAGAACGCTTCACAGGCGCCATCCACATCAAAGGGCGGATAGTCGGTCTCGGCGATCAGTTCTTTCACATAGTCGCCCTGATAGTGGATCGCGTCATGCGCATCCTGACCGGCATCTTCATGCGCGACCCGGTCTTCGACATCCTTCAGCAGAACCGCCTTGTCAGTCGGAATGCTGATCCGCCCCATGATCGCGTCGCGCACCCACCAGGCCTGCGCGTCGAACATGTTGAAGGTGAACCACTGGTCCTGCATGCCCAGATAGAACAGCTTGGGATTGTGCACCCACGCCACGCCCTTGTAGAGGTCCGCCGCCGCCAGCCGGTTCTTGGTCTTCAGCCGCAGGTCATCGGGCAGGAAGGGGAAGTGGTGCTTGTAGCCGGTGCACAGGATGATCGCGTCGATCTTCTTCGACGTGCCGTCAGAGAAATAGGCGGTCGTCTCATCCACACGCTCAAGTTTGGGCACCTCTTTCCAGTTGTCTGGCCAGTTGAACCCCATCGGCGCGTTGCGATAGGCCACGGTTACCGACTTGGCACCATATTTCCAGCACTGGCTGCCCACGTCTTCGGCCGAATAGCTTGACCCCAGCAGTAGCAGGTCCTTGCCGGTAAATTCACGCGCGTCGCGGAAGTCATGCGCATGCAGGACGCGACCGTTGAACTTGTCGAAACCGGGGTATTCCGGGACGTTCGGCACCGAGAAGTGGCCGCTGGCCACGATGACATTGTCGAACTCTTCCTCATACATCCGGTCGGCCACCAGATCATGCACGGTGACCGTGAAGTTCCCCTTGGCCTCGTTGTACTTCACCATCCGCACCGTGGTGCAGAAGCGGATCCAGTCGCGCACGCCCGCCTTCTTCACCCGGCCTTCGATGTAGTCGAACAGCACGGCGCGCGGCGGGTAGCTGCCGATCTGCTTGCCGAAATGCTCCTCAAACGAGTAATCCGCGAACTCCAGGCCCTCCTTCGGGCCGTTCGACCAAAGGTAACGGTACATGCTGCAATGCACCGGCTCGCCATGTTCATCGAGGCCCGTGCGCCAGGTGTAATTCCACAACCCGCCCCAGTTGGCCTGCTTTTCAAAGCAAACCACCTCGGGGATTTCGGCGCCCTTCGCCTGCGCGGACTGGAACGCGCGCAGTTGCGCCAGGCCAGATGGCCCCGCCCCGATCACGGCAACTCGCTTCTTCATGTCAAACCTCCGGCTGTTGGCTTGCCTGCGTTTTTTTGCAGACCTTGTTGTGGTGAAACGTAGAAGCAGAGTTGCGTATCTGTCAAATCTTCTTCCTGGTGGTAAACACTTTGGCTTGGGCGAATGACGACCCGCAACGCCGACTCGCAACCTTCGGGCGAAAACTGGCAGATCAGCGGGGGACGGGCAACCGCCTGCTTGTCGCGCCGCTTCGGTTCATTGACTTTCCAGTCGGCGGGCAAACAAGATTGACAAAATACAATGGAGCCACCCCATGACGCCGATCAACCCGACTGACCGCAAGATCGCCAATATCCACACCGCCGATTACACGGGTTTTGCCTATCCTGATGGCACGATGCTTGGGGATATGGTCCTGCAGCTTGACGGCTCGAAAGAGCTGGGCGTCGGCTTTCATGTCTACCGCATGCCCCCAGGCATGACGACACGCGGCCACCGTCACAACGGCCACGAACAGTTCCTGATTCTGGAAGGTGAGCTTCACGAAAGCGACGGCACAATCCTGCGCGCTGGCGACCTGGTGTTTTACCGCGACGGGACGGAACACCATTCCTTCACGCCCAACGGCTGCCTGTTGGCCGTCCACATCGCCGGCCCCGAAACGCTGGTGGACTGACCGGCGCGCCCCGCAGGACGAACGCCTATGCCCTGCAGGTCTTACTGTCTGCAAACGGGGGTCCGGGGGTATGAAACCCCCGGAGCGCGCTGTCCATCGCTGGGAAACCTCAGATATCCAGCGTGTTCTCCGTCTCCCATTTCGAGAAGTGGCTGCAATAAGTGTTCCACTCTTGCGTCTTCAGCTTCAGGAAGGCGGAGGAGAATTCCTCGCCCATCATCGCCTTAAGGGTCTTGTCGCGGTCATATTCCCGCAAGGCATCCAGCAGGTTGAGCGGCAGCTTCGGCGCGTTCTTCACCGTGTGGCCCATCTGGTACATGTCGATGTCATGCCGCTTGCCCGGATCGGCCTTCGTCCGCACCCCGTCGAGGCCCGCCGCAATAATGACCGCCTGCAACAGATACGGGTTTGCCGCCCCATCCGGCAACCGCAGCTCAAACCGTCCTGGCCCCGGCACGCGAACCATGTGGGTCCGGTTGTTCCCGGTCCAGGTCACCGTGTTCGGCGCCCAGGTCGCCCCGGATGAGGTGCGTGGCGCGTTGATCCGCTTGTAGCTGTTGACCGTCGGGTTGCAGATCGCAGCCAAGGCGCTGGCGTGCTTCATGATCCCGCCCAGGAACGTGCGCCCCTGATCGCTGAGGCCCAATTCCTTGGACTTGTCGGCAAAGGCGTTGGTCTTGCCATCCACCGACCAGACCGAGATGTGGGCATGGCACCCCGACCCGGTCAGCCCCTTGAACGGCTTGGGCATGAAGGTTGCGCGGAATCCGTGCTTTTCGGCCACCGACTTGACCATGAATTTGAAAAAGCTGTGCTTGTCCGCGGTCTGCAACGCATCGTCATACTTCCAGTTCATCTCGAACTGGCCGATCGCGTCTTCATGGTCGTTCTGGTATGCTTCCCAGCCCAGTTCCAGCATGTAGTCGCAGACTTCACTGATCACGTCATAGCGCCGCATTATCGCCTGCTGGTCGTAGCAGGGCTTTTCGGCGGTGTCGTAGATGTCGGACGGGCCAGACCCATCGGCGTTCAGGATGAAGAACTCTGGCTCAACCCCGGTCTTTACCCGCAGACCTTCCTTGGCCGCCTCGGCCACCAACCGCTCCAGCACGTTGCGCGGGGCCTGATCGACCAGCTTTTCCTCCATCGTGGCCCGGGCCGCGACCCAGGCCACGTCCTTTTTCCACGGCAGCTGGATCGCTGACGACGGGTCTGGAACGGCCATCAGGTCAGGGTGGGCAGGCGTCAGATCCAGCCAGGTGGCGAACCCGGCGAACCCGGCCCCTTCCACCGCCATGTCGTTTATCGCCTGCGTCGGCACCAGCTTGGCGCGCTGGCTGCCGAACAGGTCGGTGTAGGAGATCATGAAATACTTGACGCCCTTTTCCTTGGCCCATTTGGCAAGGTCTTTCGTCATGGTCGCAACTCCCTGTCCCTGTCGTTTTTTATGTCAGAACCCGGTTCGGCCGGGGATCCAGTTGGTGCCTGCAATCGGAACACCCGCCATGGCCGCCGCCTCGATGGTCAGCGCGCACAGGTCTTCGGGTTCCAGATTGTGGAGATGGTTCTTGCCGCAGGCGCGCGCGATGGTCTGCGCCTCCAGCGTCATGACCTTGAGGTAGTTCTTCAGCCGCCGCCCGCCAAGGACGGGGTCAAACCGCGCGGCAAGGTCGGGGTCCTGGGTGGTGATCCCGGCGGGGTCTTTGCCTTCATGCCAGTCGTCATAGGCATCGGCGGTGGTGCCAAGCGCCTGATATTCGGCCTCCCAGCGCGGATCATTGTCGCCAAGGGCAATCAGCGCCGCCGTGCCGATGCTGACTGCATCTGCGCCCAGCGCCATAGCCTTGGCCACATCCGCGCCAGACCGGATCCCGCCCGAGACGATCAGCTGCACCTTCCGGTGCATCCCCAGATCCTGCAGCGCCTTCACGGCTTGCGGGATGCAGGCCAGGATCGGCATGCCGACATGTTCGATGAACACATCCTGCGTCGCCGCCGTGCCGCCCTGCATGCCGTCCAGCACGACCACATCGGCCCCGGCCTTCACGGCAAGCGCCGTGTCATAATAGGGCCGCGCACCCCCGACCTTCACATAGATCGGCTTTTCCCAGTTCGTGATCTCACGCAGTTCCAGGATCTTGATTTCAAGATCATCCGGCCCGGTCCAGTCCGGGTGCCGGCAGGCAGAGCGTTGGTCGATCCCCTTGGGCAGGTTGCGCATGTTGGCCACGCGGTCAGAAATCTTCTGGCCCAGAAGCATCCCGCCGCCGCCCGGTTTCGCACCCTGACCGACAACGATTTCAATCGCATCTGCGCGGCGCAGGTCGTCCGGATTCATGCCATAGCGGCTGGGAAGATATTGATAGACAAGGGTTTTGGAATGACCACGCTCTTCTTCGGTCATGCCCCCGTCGCCGGTGGTGGTGCTGGTTCCCGCCGCGGTGGCACCACGGCCAAGGGCCTCTTTCGCGGGGCCGGACAGGGCGCCAAAGCTCATCCCCGCGATGGTGATCGGGATTTCCAGATGGATCGGGTTCTTGGCGTACCGAGTGCCCAGCCAGACGTCAGTCGCGCATTTCTCGCGGTAGCCTTCCAGCGGATAGCGGCTGATCGATGCGCCAAGAAACAGCAGGTCGTCGAAATGCGGCAGGTGGCGTTTGGTGCCGCCGCCACGAATGTCATAAATGCCAGAGGCGGCGGCACGGCGGATTTCGGCGTTCACGGCGGGGGTGAAGGTGGCCGAATAGCGCGGCGGGGTCTTGGGGAATTCGGTCATTCGTTATGCCTCAATACGCGGCGGCGTTGTCGATGTTGAAGGTGTAAAGCTTGCGGGCCGAACCGTAGCGGCGGAACTCTTCCGGCTTGGCTTTCCCCTCCGCCTCGCCCCGGCGCAAGAGATCCTCGACCAGAGTGAAGTGCTCATCGCGCATTTCCTTTTCGATGCAGTCAGCTCCCAGCGATTTCACCGTGCCGCGCACGAAGATCCGCGCCTCATAAAGGCTGTCGCCCAGCGCCTCACCGGCGTTGCCCAGGACCAGCACATTGCCAGACTGCGCCATGAAGCAGGACATGTGGCCGATGTTGCCATGCACCACGATGTCGATGCCCTTCATCGAAATCCCGCAGCGGGAACTGGCGTTGCCCTTGATGACCAGAAGGCCACCCCGCCCCGTCGCCCCGGCATACTGGCTGGCGTCGCCGTCGATGATGACCGTGCCGCTCATCATGTTCTCGGCCACACCCGGCCCGGCAGACCCCTTGATGCGGATCGTCGCCTGCTTGTTCATCCCGGCGCAGTAGTACCCCGTGGACCCGCGCACCGTGATATCCACCGGCGCATCGACCCCGGCGGCAATCGCATGCGCGCCCTTGGGGTTGATCACCTCCCATGCGGTCATGTTGGTCTGGCCCTTGAGGGCGTGAAGGGATGAGTTCAGCGCGCGCAGCCCCTCTGCGCCAAGGTCGAACGTCTGCATTCTCTCAACGCTCCCAGAAATAGACGGTGGCGGGTTCGGGCTCCCACACGCGGGCATCCTCGATCCCCGGCAAGTTCACCAACGCGCGGTATTCCGACCCGAATGCAACGTAAGCATCGGTTTCGGCCATCACGGCGGGTTTGCAGGCGATGGGGTCACGGACCACGCCGAAGCCGTTCTTGGTGCCGACGACAAAGGTGAAAAAGCCATCCAGATCATCCAGCCCGGATTCGAGGGCCGAGCCCAGATCCTGACCCTCCTTCAGCTTTTGGCTGACATAGGCGGCGGCGACTTCGGTGTCGTTCTGGGTCTCGAACGTCATGCCCTTGCGGATCAGTTCGCGGCGCAGGCCGTTGTGGTTGGACAGGCTGCCATTGTGGACAAGGCACTGGTCCGGCCCGGTGGAAAACGGATGCGCGCCCATGGTGGTGACGGCGCTTTCCGTGGCCATCCGGGTGTGACCGATGCCATGGGTGCCGTGCATCTTTGCCACGTCAAAGCGGCGGGCCACGTCTTTTGGCAGGCCGACTTCCTTGAAGATTTCGATGCTGTCGCCCGCGCTCATGACCTTCACGTCGGGGCGCAGGTGCGACAGGGCCGAGCGGGCTGCCTCCATCTGGGCCAGCGGCACCTCGATCACCGCATGGGAAGATTTCACCAGCAGGGCAACCGGCTGCCCGATGGCGTCGTGAAGGTCACCGTCCAGGTCCTTGAAGTCCTTTTCGGGATGGGCCGACTGCACGGTGATCTTGCCCAACCCGTCCTTCGCGCCCGAATAGATGGCGATCCCGGCAGAATCCGGCCCACGATCAGTCATGGTGATCAACATGTCCGTCAGCATCTCGCCCAGCCGGGGCTCAAGCTTCGGGTCTTTCAAGAACAGCCCAACGATGCCGCACATGGATTCGCCTCCCTCACTTCGTTGTCTTGAACGCTAGCACCACCCCGTGCGTCTATCAACTGGTGAGAAACTTTTTTCACCTTGCAGGAAAACTGCCGCCTAATTCATAGGCAGATGCGGTTTTTCTTGACAGAATGTCGCAGGTGGCTTTCCCTATGGAAAACAATCTTGCCGCACAGGGAACTTGCCGAACGGGAAAATCTTCTGAAACGCGACGTTGGGGCTGCGTCCGGGATCGGCAGGCAAAACAGCCCAAGGGAGGGAAACGTGGTTGACCTTAATCACCGGATTGAGGCGATGCACAAACGCGACATGCTGGTGGCATGGGCGTTCGTGGTCGGCCTTTGGTGCGCAATGATCTTCGTGGCGGTTGCAACCTGGGACCTGGCGCCAAGCAGCGGCGCGCGGACCCTGCTTTTGGCCGCAGGGGCGGTGGTCCTTGTGTTCAACACTGCCGCCATCCTGGCAATGCTGCGCCATTACCGCGAGGACCGGGATTTCATGTATGGCCTCGACATCAAGTTCAGCGACGAAGCACGTGCCATGAAATCTCAGGGGCTGGGGGGCTGACATGGCACATTATCAACCCCCAATTCAGGGCAAGGCCAGCCAGTTGGTCGACGTCATCGTGCTGGTGGTCCTGACCGTCGGCGCCCTTTTTGTGCCGATCTGGCTAAAACTTGCGGGGGCGGCGAAATCCGTCACAGCCGCGGTCGAAAACCCGACATGGGAAACCCTCGGCCAGAATGCCGCGCAGGCGGCCAAGTATGAGGCGCTGGGTTACACGCCCGCAAGCGCCCATGACCTGATCCTGTCGCGCTTTGACTACTCATTTTCCATCGGCGCGCTTGGGGCGATGATCGTGGTCATCGTTCTTTACTACGTCCTGATTCTGCGGTTTTCCGAAGTGGAATACCGCGAGGTCATTTCCGAAAAATTCGGGGAGTAACCGCGATGGATATGTGGAACTGGTTTGAATACGCGGCCTGGGGGCTGAGCGCGGCCTTTGGCCTGCACATGGCTGTCGACTGGCTGAAGACCGACAGCACCTATACCGAAGACGTCCTCACCTCCTCGCGCGAGGGTGAGCTTGAGGCGATGGCCGAAGAACACAGGGTGCAATCATGACCGAGGTCGATATCACGTCCAGGACGATGGACGGCATGGGTCCGCATGGCACCAAGGTCGGCCTTTTGCGCGTGCTTGGCCCGGCGCATGTCTGGGCACTTGGCGTCGGCATCGTGCTGGTTGGCGAATACATGGGCTGGAACTTTGCCGTCGGCAAAGGCGGGGCCTATGCAGCCCTTATCGCCTGCTGGTTTGCGGGCATTCTCTACACCTGCGTCGCGATGATCGACAGCGAGGTCACGTCGACCGTCGCCTCGGCCGGGGGGCAGTATACCCAGGCCAAGCACATCGTCGGCCCGCTGATGGCGTTCAACGTCGGGCTTTATCTTGTCTTTGCCTACACGATGCTGGAGGCAGCCAATGCGATCACGGCGGGGTATCTTTTCTCGGTCGTGGCGACGATGACCGGGCATGCGGATGCGCTGGACCAGCGGCCGTTCATCATTCTGGTCATCATGTTCCTGGCCTGGCTGAACTATCGTGGCGTGTTGGCGACGCTGACCTTCAACCTCGTCATCACCGCCATCGCCTTTGCCGCAATCCTGGTCCTGTTCCTGTCCACTTCTGGCATCGTCGGCGCTGGCATCATGGAACATGCGGCCCTGTTTGAAGGCCATGAACTGCCCTACGGCTGGATCGGCGTTCTTGCCGCCATGCACTTTGGCCTGTGGTATTACCTTGGCATCGAAGGCACGACCCAGGCCGCGGAAGAGGTCCGTTCCCCCGCCCGCGCGCTGCCCTTTGGCACGTTGGCCGGGATCATGACCCTTCTAATCGCAGCGACCCTGACCTGGTACGTCTGCAGCGGCGTCCTGCCGTGGGAGTTTCTGGGCGACGGCGTCAACGGGTCGGTGGCACCGCTTTTTGACACCGCACGGCTTTCCGGATCGACCGGGCTGGTGTGGCTTTTGGGCTTCGGCACCCTCTTTGCGACGCTCGCCTCCGCCAATGGCTGCATCAATGACGCCAGCCGCGCCTGGTTCGCCATGGGCCGTGACAAATATCTGCCAGGCTGGTTCGGCGCGGTGCATCCAAAGTACCGCACACCTTACCGGGCAATCGTGTTCCTTGTCCCTATCGCACTGATCTTCGCGCTTGGGGCACCCTTGGATCAGGTCATCACCTTCTCGATCCTCTCGGGCCTGCTGGGATACACCTTCATGCCGCTGAACATCATCATGTTCCGCCGGAAATGGCCCTTGAACACGATCAAGCGCGGGTATGAACACCCGTTCCACCCGCTGCCCGCGATCACCCTTCTGACGCTGTGTGCCGTGACCTTCTTTGCGGTGTTCCTGGGCTATGGCACGCAACTGGTGGCAATGATCGGGTTCTACATCGTGGTGTCGCTGTGGTTCCACTTCTGGCGCTACCGCTTTGTGAACCGGGGGGCGCAGTTCACCATGCCCTGGCCAAAGCCGCGCGGCTACTAAGGATCCAAGGCCCGCCCTGCACGGGGCGGGCCATTTCCCATGTCCCCCCTTGTTCCCTTTGGCCTTGCCCTTGCCGCCCTTGGCCTTTGGCTAGGCCTGCGTCTGGTGCGTGAAACCCGCGCGCGGACTGCGGCCCATGCCGGGTATTTCGCCGCGCTGAAACCCCTGTTCAACGGGGGCGAGACGCGCCTGCAACCCACAGGCTTTCCCCGCATGACGGGCAAGCGCGGCGGGCATGCCTTTGACCTGCAAGCCATCCCCGACACGCTGACTTTCCGCAAACTGCCGGCACTTTGGGTGCTGGTGACCCTTCCCGAACCGATGCCGCTGCAAGCAACCCTGAGCCTTATGGCCCGCCCGACGGGGAATGAGCCGTTCTCCCGCTTTGCGACCCTGCCGCAATCGCTGCCCACTCCGCCCGGCCTGCCGCTGCATGTGGCCATCCGCACCGATGACGCGGCCCGGGCACCCCTTGCCGATCTGATCAGCGCCAATGCCGACCTTTTCGACGACCCGCAGGTCAAAGAGCTGGTCCTGTCGCCCAAAGGCCTGCGCATCGTGATTCTGGCCGAGGAAGCCGACCGTGGCCGCTTTTTGATCTTCCGCGAGGCGGAGATGGGCATGACCCCGCTTTCCCCCGCCCGTCTTGCCTCGGTCCTTGACCGGCTGCAGGCCCTGCGCGACGCCATCTTGAAAGACAACGCATGAAACCGCCCCTGAACCCCCGCGTAGTCCTTGCCGTGGCGCTCCTTTTGCCCGGCATGGGTCAGGTCCTGAACCGCCAACCGGTGCGCGGACTGATCTTTGTGTGCTTTGCAATCCTTCTGGGCGCCTTCACCCTGAAAACCGCCGCGCCGGATGTGTCCTTTGTCGGCAAGATCTCTGGCGGGCTGTTCGTCTGGGCTATGGCAGTGCTTGACGCCTACAAGACCGCCCGCATCCGCCGCGCGGTCTGGGACCACACGCCGCGCTGAGCCAGCTTATCCTTGCGGGTAGCAGATCACCGAAAGATAGCGCGCCGGCAGTTTGACCAGGTTCTCGGGCCCATGCGGGGCGTCGGCGTCGAAAAACAGGCTGTCACCGGGTTTCAGCGCGTAGACCTCATCACCGTGGCGATAGTCGACCTCGCCCTCCAGCATGTACAAAAGCTCCAACCCCTCATGCTGGAAGGCAGGGAAGGTGTCGCTCTCGGTCGTGAGGGTGATGATGTAAGGCTCCACCACCACGCCCGAATTGTTGGACCCGATATGACCCAACAGGTTGTACTGGTGCCCGGCGCGGGTGCCACGGCGTTCGATCTCGATATGTTGACCGGCCTTCACATGCTGCGCCTCACGCCGTTCTTCGTAGCTTTTGAAGAAGGCCGTGACTGGCACCGAAAACGCATGGGAAAGGACCTGCAACGTCGTCAAGCTGGGTGAGGTGTTGCCGTTCTCGATCTTCGACAGCATCCCGATCGACAGCCCCGTCACGGCGGCAAGATCGGCCACGGTCATCCCCTGTTGGCGGCGAAAGTTCCGCACTTCGCGGCCAATCGCGGCCTCAAGGTTCCGCTCGCTGATTTCGCGCAGGCGGTGGGGGTCCTGGTCAAAGGCAGGCTTGCCGCGCGGCAGGCTTTGGCTGGTGTCACCGTCTGACATGGTTGTGCCCTGCAACATGCAATCGTTACAGATTTTCACTACCGGGAAACACCCTTCACATCAAGCCCAACCCTTAGAAAGCGGCGGCGGCTGCGACCTCAACCGCATGCAGCAGACTTTGCGCAGAAGATCGCGGCCCATAAAGCCGTGCCGCGCCAAGGTTGTGCTTGACCAGATAGCAGCCCAGGTGATCCACCACCGTCCGTGTGGCATGACCGTCCGGCACAACGCGGAAATCGACGTTGCAAAGCCGCTCAAGCAGGGGGGCCAGGTTGGGGGCCGCAAGGTCAAGGATCACCCAGGCGTCGGTCTGTTCAGTGACACTGGCCGCGTCTGTGAACGCCGACTTCAGCAGGGCCGCAATCCCCTCATGTGTGGCGAATGGGGCTTCGACGAACCACATGTCCGGCGTGACCCAAAACGCGCTGTAGGGCACACCTGCCTGATAGCGGCCCGGCCCCGGCAACGGCACCCCTGCCCCCGTGGCCGCTGCCGTCAGATCCTGCCCCCGCCGCTGGGCAAGCGAGGCAACCGCCAGATCAAACCGCTCTGTCACGGTCAGCGGGCCCACCATCACCGTCCGGGGGTCATGTGCCCCCAGCGCCGTCATTGCCTGCAGATCAGCCACGCAACCGCTCCCCTTCCGGATCGACGAAATGCGGGCTGACGATCTCAACCAGCGTTTCGGTACCGCCCACCAGATTGACCGCCCGCATTCGGGTGCCAATCTTGCCGTCGCCGCCTTTCAGGTAGCCCAGCGCAATATCGCTGCCGACATGGGGGGAATAAACTTTGGAGGACAGCCACCCCCCGTCATTTGCAGCCACCGCCGCGGCATCAATCTCAAGGAAATGGCTGCCGGCAGTCAGCTTGCCCGCCGGATCAACCGGCTTCACCCCCACCAGTCGATAGCCGTTCGGGTTCGTCAGCCCCTCGCGCTGGGACAGCATCATGCCGATGAAGTCCTTCTTCTTAGACACCATCTTGCCCAGTCCCATGTTCAGCGCGGTCGACTGCCCGTTAAGTTCCCCACCCGCAACATGGCCCTTTTCAATTCGCATCACGCCCAAGGCTTCGGTGCCGTAGACGATCGGATCAAACTCTGCCCCGCGCGCCAGCATCTCGCGCAACAGCGCATCGCCATAGCGGGTCGGCACCGCGATTTCATAGGCCAGTTCGCCAGAAAAGCTGATCCGGAACAGCCGCGACCGCAGGCCGCCAACGGTGATGTTCCCGGCCCCCATGTAAGGGAAAGCGGCGTCTGAAATGTCCTGATCAACCACCATCTGCAGCAATTTCCGCGCGTTCGGCCCGGCAACCGAAAACTGCGCCCAGGCCTCGGTGGTGCTGATCAGTTGCACATCCATATCCGGCCACAGGCACTGGCGGCAAAACTCCAGGTGCCGGAACACCGTAACCGCGTTGGCCGTGGTCGTGGTCATCACATACTCATGTTCCGCCATCCGCGCGGTGGTTCCGTCGTCAAAGACGATCCCATCTTCGCGCAGCATCAGGCCATAGCGGCACTTGCCGACCGCCAGGGTGCTGAAAGTATTGGCATAAACCTTGTCGAGGAAAGCCCCTGCATCGGTGCCCTGAATGTCGATCTTGCCCAGGGTCGTGACATCACAAATGCCCACCGACCGGCGCGTCGCCAGCACTTCACGGTCGACCGACTGCCGCCATTCGGTTTCCCCGGCCATTGGCACCCATTGCGTGCGCAGCCAGTTGCCAACCTCGACAAACGTCGCCCCCTGCTCTGCCGCCCAGTGATGGCTGGGCGTCAGCCGGAAGGGCTTGAATTCGCGGCCCCGCGACCGCCCCGCCAGCGCGCCCAACGCCACCGGAGTGTAGGGCGGCCGGTAGATCGTCGTTCCCGTCTGGGGGATCGACCGCCCGGTCAGCTCTGCCATGATCGCAAGGCCAATGACGTTGCCGGTCTTGCCCTGATCCGTCGCCATGCCCAGCGTGGTGTAGCGCTTCATATGCTCGACAGATGTGAAGTTCTCTTGCTGCGCCAGCTTGATGTCCTTCACGGTCACATCGTTCTGCTGGTCGATCCAGGCGCGACCCTTGCCATGGTTCACATGCCACAGGGGGGTGATCCGAACCGGCGCATCCTCGGCCTCCGGCAACTCGGCGGCGCCCGTCAAACCAAGCGCGCTGATCGCTGCATCCCGCCCGGTGCGCAGCGCCGCATGGGTGGTGAATGCACCCAGTGCCGCACCTGCGACCGCAAGCCCGGAGGGCCCGTCAACCCCCGGCACAAATGCCGCAATCGAGGCATCCCAGACCGGCCGCGACCGGTGATGCGAATGAATGTTCACATTCGGGTTCCAGCCACCCGAAACCCCCAAGGCATCCACTGCTATTTCACGGGTCCGGCCGGCGCTGTCCCGCACCGTGACCGCCGTCAGCCCCAACCTGCCAGAGGTATTGATGACCTCATCGCCAAGTCGCGCATCGATCACGGCCACCACCTCAACCCCCTTTGACTTGAGGTCCCCAGCCGTCCGCAGCCCGTCATCGTTGTTGGTGAAAATCGCCACCCGCTCTCCGGCCTTCACGCCCCAACGGTTGGCATAGGCGCGCAAGGCACCGGCCAGCATGATCCCTGGCCGGTCGTTGTTTTCAAACGCTATCGGCCGCTCTGTCGCGCCGCCACACAGGATCGCGCGGCCCGAGTAGATGCGCCACAGCACCTGCCGGGGCTTGCCCGGCTGGGGGACAGGCAGATGATCCGACACCCGCTCTACCGCGCTGTAAATCCCGTGGTCAAAGGCCGCCAAAACCGTCGTCCGTGCCATCAGCCGAACGTTCGGCATAGCACTGAGTTCCGCCACCGTCGCTGCGGCCCAAGCCGCGCCGGCGGCCTGGCCAACCGCGTAGGTCTCGGCGTTCAGGCGACCGCCCAGGCAAAAATCCTCGTCCGCAAGGATCACGCTTTTACCCGCGCGCCCAGCCGTCAACGCGGCCATCAAACCAGCGGGCCCCGCCCCGATGACCAGAAGTTCACAATGCAGGAAGCCCTTGTCATAGGTGTCGGGGTCCTCCTCACGGCTGACGGACCCCAGCCCTGCGGCCCGGCGGATGATCGGCTCATAAACCTTTTCCCAAAAGGACTTGGGCCACATGAAGGTCTTGTAATAGAACCCCGCCGCGAAGAAGGTGTTCAGCCGGTCGTTGATCGCCAGCGCATCAAACCGCAAGGATGGCCAGCGGTTCTGGGAATTGGCCTCCAACCCCTCAAACAGTTCTGCCACTGTCGCCCGTGTGTTCGGCTCTTGCCGCCCGCCACTGCGCAGCTCGACAAGGGCGTTCGGCTCTTCCGATCCTGCAGACAAAGGTCCGCGCGGGCGGTGATACTTGAAACTGCGCCCCATCAGACGCACGCCATTCGCCAGCAGGGCCGAGGCGAGGGTATCCCCCGGATGCCCCTGATAGGGCAGCCCGTCAAAGGTAAAGCGCAGGGTCTTTGACCGGTCGATCTGCCCGCCAGAGGTCCGATGTGACTGGCTCATTTCGACCGCCCCTGACTGCGCGCCACATCGCGGGCGAATTCGACCTTCAAGACCTGATGCGTCACTGTGTTGCGCGTCACGACCAGCCAGGACCGGTCACCCTGTTCGTGATACCAAAGCTCACGATGTTCGCCCGCCGGGTTGTCGCGGTTGTACGCGTAATCGTGAAACGCCTCGACCCCGGCGGTCATGCCGTCGGGCCTGTTGATCAGGGCTGCATCGCCAAGATAGACAAATTCCTGCGCATCGCGGGGGCCAAGGATCGGATGGTGAATGATCATTCGTTAACGCCCTTCAATGCAGGTTCGGGGTCGCGCCCTGACCCTTTTCGTCGATCATCAGACCCTTGAGGAACCTGTCAAACCGATAGGCCTTTGCGGTGATGTGGGGCTCATCCTTTGCCAGAAGATGCGCAAAGCACCAGCCGCTGGCGGGCGTGGCCTTGAACCCGCCGTAACACCAGCCGCCGTTGAAATAGAGCCCCTCAATCCCGGTCTTGTCGATGATCGGTGATCCGTCCATCGACATGTCCATGATGCCACCCCAGGATCGCAACAGCCGCACGCGGCCAATCGCCGGCATCAGTGCCATGCCCCCCTCGGCCACATCCTCGATCACCGGCAGGTTGCCGCGTTGGGCGTAGGAGTTGTAGCCGTCGATGTCGCCCCCAAACACCAGCCCCCCCTTGTCGGACTGGCTGACGTAGAAATGCCCCGCGCCGAAGGTCATCACCCCGTCGATCAGCGGCTTCAGCCCCTCACTGACAAAGGCCTGCAGCACATGGCTTTCAATCGGCAGCCGCATCCCGGCATGGGCCATCACCTTGGACGACGACCCCGCCACCGCAACGCCGACCTTCTTCGCGCCGATGTACCCGCGAGAGGTTTCCACCCCCTGAATCCGACCACCGACAATCCTCATTCCGGTGACTTCGCAGTTCTGGATCAGGTCGACGCCCCGCAGATCGGCCCCGCGCGCATAGCCCCAAGCCACGGCGTCATGCCGCACGGTCCCGCCGCGCTTCTGCGCAATCGCGCCCTTGATCGGAAAGCGGGCGTTGTCAAAGTTCAGCCAGGGGTAAAGCTTGCGCACATCCTCGCGGCTCAGCATCTGGGCATCCGCGCCATGCAGCATCATCGCGTTGGCCCGCCGGGTGAAGGCGTCTCGCTGCGCATCGGTGTGGATCAGGTTGATGATTCCGCGCTGGGACACCATGGCATTGTAGTTGAAGTCCTGCTCCAACCCCTCCCACAGCTTCAGGCTGAATTCATAGAACGGCTCATTGCCGTCAAGCAGGTAGTTCGACCGGATGATCGTGGTGTTGCGACCCACGTTGCCGCCGCCAAGGTAGCCCTTCTCCAGCACGGCAATCCGCGCCTGACCGAATTCCTTGGCAAGGTAATAGGCCGTTGCCAGACCATGCCCGCCACCGCCGATGATGATGTAATCATACTCGGCCTGCGGAGGCGGATCGCGCCAGACGGGCTTCCACCCCTTGTGGCCCGTCAACGCCTCGGCAATCACGCGAAACCCGGAATAGCGCACGATCAGTCTCCTGTTCTTGCCCTTTGTTCTAGGGCGCAAAGCAGAAGTTTACGCAGCCATTTTCGCCATCCCCTTGTTCATTTCGGCCATCCGTCCGCGCGCTATTTGACCCCGCGATGCACAGGCGGGGCGCCAAAGCCGGGTATGTCGAAAACAAGCCGGCCATCCGACCAGGCGATGGCGGCCAACAGGGCTGCAACGGTGAAAATCGGGTTCATGGCAGGCTCCGGGTGAATGTTCACCTCTCGTTCTGCCCGAATCAGGTTAACATGCGATTAGCCAGCCGCACCCTATGCGACCAGCGCCTCGGCTTTCTTCAGATCGACCGACACCAGCTGGCTAACCCCTTGTTCCTGCATCGTGACGCCAAAGAGGCGATCCATCCGCGCCATGGTCACCGCGTGGTGGGTGATGATCAGGAACCGCGTCTCGGTGCGGCGGGCCATTTCGTCCAGAAGGTCACAGAAGCGGGTGACGTTGGCATCGTCCAAAGGCGCGTCCACCTCATCCAGCACGCAGATCGGCGCGGGGTTGGCGAGAAACACGCCGAAGATCAGCGCCAGTGCGGTCAGGGTCTGTTCCCCCCCCGACAACAGGCTGAGAGTGGCCAGCTTCTTGCCCGGCGGCTGGCACAGGATTTCCAGCCCCGCCTCAAGCGGGTCATCGGATTCCACCAGCACCAGCCGCGCCTCACCCCCGCCGAAGAGATGGGTAAAGAGGGTGGCGAAGTTGGCGTTCACCTGTTCAAAGGCGGTCAGCAACCGTTCCCGCCCTTCCTTGTTCAGCCCGGCAATGCCAGAGCGCAGCTTTTTGACCGCCTCTTCCAGATCGGCCTTTTCTGAGGCGAGCGCGTCATATTCAGCCTCAACCGTTTTCGCGTCTTCTTCGGCGCGCAGGTTCACGGCCCCCAGCGCCTCACGCTGGCGCTTCAGGCGGCCAACGTCGGCGTCAAGGGTCTCGGCGTCGGGCATCTTGTCGGCCTCCACGCGCAGACTGGCGAACAGCTCATCCGGGGTGCGGTCATCATCTTCGCGGATGCGTTCGGCGGCCAGCGCCACGCCTTCGCGCGCGGCATCCAGCCGGGCCTCGGCGCGGGCGCGGGCCTCACGCGCTTCGCCTGCCAGACGTTCGGCGTCGCGTTCGGTGATGGCGGCGTCGCGCAACGCGCCCTCAGCTTCGGCCAATGCATCAGCTGCCCGGCGACGGCGCACGTCAGCCTCAGCCATCGCATCCACCAGCTCATCGCGCTTGGCGGCAATCTCTTCGGGGGCCAGCATCGCCTCGGCCAACTCTTCGGTCGAGGTGGCGCGGCGGTCGGTCAATTCTTCCATCCGGCGAGAGGCGGTTTCAAGCCGGTGCTTCCAGCCCGACAGCTCCTTTACCGCCTCTTGCCGGCGGCGCACCCGCGCCTCCCCCTCACGCCGAACCTCATCCTGCGATGACCGGCGGGTCATCATCGTGATCCGCGCGGCCTCAACCGTGATCTTTGCCGCCTCAACCGCGCCCCTTGCGGCATCAATATCGCCCAGATCGGCCACCGCGCCTTCGGCTTCGCGCAGACGGGTTCGGGCGACCAGCGCCTCATCCTCATAGCGGCTGACGGCCAGCCGTGCGGCCTCCAGCTTGCCGCCGGTGATGGAACGGTCCGCCTCGGCCCGCGCCAGTGCGCGGTTCGCCTCGGTCACGCGGGCATCGGCGGCGCGGCGGGCATCGCGGGCACGGGCGTCGGCGCTGGCAAGATCGGCGAGCCGCGCCTGCAACGCCTCATGCGCACGGGCGGCACCATCGGCCCGGGCGGCAACCTCTTCCAGATCGCGCTTCACCTGCACAAGGCGGTTCAACTGCTGCAGGCGCAGTGCAGCGGCGCTTGGCGCATCTTCGGCCCCCGCGCGGAAGCCGTCCCAGCGCCAAAGATCGCCCTCAACGGAAACCAGCCGCTGACCGGGGCGAAGCGCCGTTTGCAAGGCAAAGCCCTGTTCGCGGCTGACAAGCCCGATCTGGCTTAGCCGCCGCGCCAGAACGGCGGGGCCCTGAACCTCCGTCGCCAAGGGAACCGCACCAACCGGCAGCGGCTGCGGGTTGCCATAGGGCTCCAGCACCGCCCAGCCGGACCGCGCACCGCCCGCAATCTCGGGGCTGCGCAGATCATCCGCCAAAGCCGCCCCCAGCGCCTTTTCAAAACCAGGCGTCACCACCAGCCGATCCAGAAGCTGATGCCCGGCCTGCGCCTCACGCTCAACCAGCCGTGCCAGCGCCGCCACTTCGGCCCGCAGGGCGTTGGCTTCGCCTTCGGCTGAGGATCGCGCGCCACGCGCCTCAGCCTCACGGCCTTGGGTTTCGGCCCGCGCCACTTCGGCGGCTTCCAACGCGACCTCGGTCGCTTCGGCCTCGGCCATTGCAGTTTCTTGCGCCTCTTCGGCGGCAGCAAAGGCTTCACCCGCCGCGTCAAGCGCCTCGGTCGCGCCGGCCACCGCCCCACGCGATGAGGCGGCTTCGCCCTCGGCCCGGTCAAGGACGGCGCGGCTGTCCGACAGCATCCGTTGTGACGATTGGTGCCGTGCCGCCAGCCTTGCGGCATCTTCCGTCAGTTCGGCCAGCGCGCCTTCGCGTTCACCAAGGATCGCGCCCGCCTCCCGCGCGGCCTCCATCGCCTCGGCCAGTTTATCATCATGGCCTTCATGCGCGCGGGCAAGCTGCTCAATCTCCCAGTCCAGCCGTTCGATCACTTCGCCCGCGTCGCGGTTCAGGCCTGCCTCACGCTCCATGTCGCGGGAAAGCTGGTCGATCCGCGCCTTCAGCGTGTCGATGGTCGCCAGCGCGCGCGCCTCTTGGTCGCCCAGCGCGTCACGCTGCAAGGTCAGGCGCTGCAGGATGGCGCTGGCAATCGCCTCTTCCTCGCGCTTGGGCGGCAGGGCGTCTTCGGCCGCTTCACGCGCCTTGCCAGCCGCCCGCGCCGCAGCCTCGGCCTGGCCTTGGGCGATCAGCCGTTCGCGCAAGACACCTTCGGCCGTGCTGCGCGCCTCATCCGCCTCACGCCAGCGCCGCCACAGCAGCATGCCTTCGGCCTTGCGCAAGTCCTCACCGATCTCGCGGTAGCGTGCGGCTTGCTTGGCCTGCCGGGTAAGGACGCTTAACTGCTGGGCCAGTGCCTCAAGCACGTCATCGACGCGCAGCAAGTTCTGTTCCGTCCCTGCCAGCTTCAGTTCCGCCTCATGGCGCCGTGCGTAAAGGCCGCTGATCCCGGCCGCCTCTTCCAAGATCCGCCGCCGAGCTTTGGGCTTGGCGTTGATCAGCTCAGATATCTGGCCCTGCCGCACCAGCGCCGGGCTATGTGACCCGGTTGAGGCATCGGCAAACAGCATCTGCACATCGCGCGCCCGCACGTCCTTGGCGTTGCAGCGATAGGCCGACCCGGCATCGCGGGTGATCCGCCGAACAATTTCGATCTGGTCGGCGTCGTTAAAGCCGCTGGGGGCCAGCCGGTCGGCGTTGTCCATCACCAGCGCGACTTCGGCAAAGTGCCGGGCTCCCCGCGTGGCGGCACCGTTGAAGATCACATCCTCCATGCCCCCGCCGCGCATGGCTGAGGGTCGGTTCTCCCCCATCACCCAGCGCAACGCCTCCAAAAGGTTGGACTTGCCACAGCCATTCGGCCCCACCACGCCCGTCAAACCCTCATGAATCACCAGATCCGTGGGGTCGACAAAGCTTTTGAAGCCGTTCAGCCGAAGTTTGGTAAGCCGCAAGGGTCCCTCATGAGTCGCTGGCATACATGGTCCCGTCGCACCACCGCAGAGTCAACCCGAAGCCCCAGCATCTGGCCAATCTGCGCCGCTTATCCCCAAGATGTTGCGCTGTTCGCTTGCTCAGCCCTTCCCTTTCCGCCGCAATCGCCTACCCTGCCCCAACCCAAGCCCGCAGGCCCCCATGCTTCATTCCCTCACCCTGATCCTCATCGCCCAGCTGGGAGGAGAGGTCATCGCCCGCAGCCTTGCCCTGCCCGTCCCCGGCCCGGTCCTTGGCATGGTCGCCCTGACCATCGCCTTCGCCACGCTGCCCAAAGTGCGTGAGGCCGTGCGCCCCGTCGCCCAAGGCATCCTTGGCCACCTGTCACTGCTTTTCGTGCCCGCCGGCGTGGGCGTGATCGGCAATCTGTCGGCGCTGCAGGGCATGGGGCTTGGCCTGACACTGGCGATCCTTGTGTCCACCGCCCTTGCCATTGCCGCCGGTGCGCTGACCTTCGCCCTCGTCGCCCGACTGACGGGTGCCAGCGATGACTGACGTTGCCCAGATCTGGAGCTATCTTTCCCAAGGCCCCCTTCTTTGGTTGACCGCCACGCTGGTCGCCTACGGGATCGGCGATGCCTGCTATCGCGCAGCCAACGGGCTGCCGCTGGTCAACCCGGTGCTGATCGCCGTGGTCCTGCTGGGAGCACTTCTGTGGCTGACCGCCACCCCCTATGCCACGTATTTTGAGGGCGCGCAGTTTGTCCACTTCCTGCTTGGCCCCGCCACGGTCTGCCTGGCCCTGCCCTTGGCGGACAACCTGCCTCGCCTGCGCCGCGCCCTTTTGCCGGTCGCCGCCGCGCTACTGGTGGGGTCAGTCACGGCCATGGCCTCGGCCCTCGCCATTGCCCGCGCCTTCGGGGCTGATGCAGCCCTTCTTGCCGCCCTTGCCCCCAAGTCGGCCACCGCGCCCGTCGCCATCGGCATCGCCGAGGGGATGGGCGGCCAGCCAACCTTGACGGCCGTTCTGGTGATCCTGACCGGCATCACCGGCGCGATCATTGCGACCCCGCTTCTGAACCTTCTGCGCCTGACGGACTGGCGCGCGCGGGGCTTTGCAGTAGGGGTCGCCAGCCACGGCATCGGCACCGCCCGGGCGTTTCAGGTCCACCCCACTGCCGGCGCTTTCGCGGGGCTTGGCATGGCGCTGAACGCGGTCTTGACGGCGCTGCTGGCCCCTGTCCTGCTGCGCATGTTCCTGCCGTAAGGCCTAAAGTGACGCCTCAACCCGGAACCCGTCGGGAATGGTATCGCGCCCGTCCAGCACCAGATCGGCCATCACCTCGGCCACCTTTGGTGCCATGCCGAACCCGATCTTGAACCCGCCGTTGGCAATGAAGTGCCCATCCCGCCCCGGCCATGCCCCCAACATCGGCGCGCGGCTGGTGGCCCTTGGCCGAAGCCCGGCCCAGCGTGTAACCACCTCAGCCCCGCGCAAGACCGGCAGCGCCGCGACCGCCCGCGTCAGCAGACTGTCCAATTGGCCATCGGGTCCGTCGTCGGTCCACACCGTCTCGCTGGTCGACCCCACCGCCACCGTCCCATCCGCGTGCGGCACGATGTGCAGGCCGTCAACAAACACCTGCGCCGCCTGCCGCGCGTCAAACCGCAGGGCAAGCGCCTGACCCTTGACCCCGGACCCGACACGACTGCCCAAAGCGCCCGACAGGTCAGCCAACCCCTGCACCCCTGTGGCATGCACAACCGCACCGGCATCAGCAGCCTCGCCCAGCACCACCTCCCCCCCCGCGGCGCGCACTGCCGCCACCAGCGCCTCAAGCGCCATCCGGGGGGAAATCCGGGCTGACAGTGTATCCTCGACCAGCCAGCCGGAGGGTGACATCGGCTCCCAGGCCGCGCCCGTCACGGGCACTACGCGCCAGGCGGCCTGGCCTTGCCACAGCCCCTCAGCCTCTACCCCGCGCCGGCGCGCCGCCTCGACCGCCCGGTCATCGGCCAAGGGCTGCAACCGCCCCATGCGGCCATAGCCTGAGGGCAGCCCGGCAAAAGCCTCAACCCCCGCCCACCAACCCGCCGCCATCAAAAGGCTATCAAGCTGAAATGCCTTCTTCGGGTTCCACGCCTCGGGCACATGCGGCGACAGGGCCCCCACCACGCCGCCCGAAGACCCTGCGCCAACCCCGACTGTCTCAACCACCCGCACCCGCGCACCGCGCCGCGCGCCGGCCCAAGCCACCGACAGACCAAAGATCCCAGCCCCGCGCACGGTTACATCCATGCTTGCCATTCCGCTGCCCCGCACCCATCAACAGGGCCAAAGGACTACTGCCAATGCCCGCTGCAAACCATCCTGAACTCGACTGGCGCGACGAAACCATCCCCGTCTCACGCCAGTTCGATGATCCCTATTTCTCGCTTGGCGGCGGCCTTGCCGAAACCCGCCACGTCTTTCTTGCCGGCAACCACCTGCCCGGCCGCTTTCGCGACGGCTTCCAGATCGCCGAGCTTGGGTTTGGCACCGGGCTGAACCTTCTAGCCACCCTGCTTGCGCATCAAGGCGATGGCCACCTGCATTTCACCAGCTTTGAGGCCTTCCCCCTGCCCGCCTCAGACATCGCCCGCGCGCTGCAAGCCTTCCCCGAAACCGCGCTGGTGGCTGAACCCTTCCTGACCCAATGGGCCAACGGCGCCCGCATCCTGCACTTCCCCAGCCTTACCGCCGAAATCATCATCGGCGACGCGCGCGACACCCTGCCGCAATGGCAAGGCCGCGCTGACGCCTGGTTTCTCGACGGGTTTTCTCCTGCCAAAAACCCCGAGCTTTGGTCGCCCGCCCTGATGGCCGAAGTCGCCCGCCACACTGCCCCCGGCGGCACCTTTGCCACCTACACGGCGGCGGGCCACGTCCGGCAAAGCCTGAGCGACGCGGGCTTCACCGTGACCCGCCAGCCAGGCTTTGGCCGCAAGCGCCACATGACGACCGGCCAGCTTTGACGCAAAGGGTCACTGCGGCCAAAGCCCACCCAGCATCTCGCGCAGCGCTTCCAGCGCGGGGGCGGCATCCTCACACCCCGGCCCGATCTTGACGGCCACGCTGGTGGCAAAGCCGAAGGTCACCGCCAGTTCCGGCCGCAGCGCCACCTCAAACCCCTTTGGCCCGACCGTCACCCCGGCCACCGCATCCTCGGCACCAAAGGCCTCGTCGTTTACTTCAAACCAGACCGGCCCACCGTCCAGCGACTGGCGGAACAGGACATAGCCTTCGTCTTCCTCCTCGCCCTCGGCAAAGCCGACGAAAAGGAAGCCCTCATCCTCAACCACCGACCCATAAGCCGCCTTCACGGTGATATCAGCCATGCCGGATACCCCTCAGGTCCACTTGGCCACCGGTGGCAGGCTCATCAGCACAGCATTCGCATCATGGCCGGTTTCCAGCCCGAACTTGGTGCCCCGGTCGTAGACAAGGTTATACTCGGCATAAAGGCCACGGTGGATCAGCTGTGCCTCTTTGTCCGCCTCGGTCCAAGTCGTGCCCAGCCGCCGTTCCGTCACCGGCAGGAAGGCGGGCAGAAAGGCGCTGCCAACAGCTTGGGTGAAGGCAAAGTCAGCCTCCCAGTCGCCGGTGTTCAGGTCATCGTAGAAGATGCCGCCCACGCCCCGCGCCCGGCCCCGGTGGGGGACAAAGAAGTATTCGTCAGCCCAGGCCTTGAAACGCGGGTAGTAATCCGTGCCATGCGCATCGCAGGCGCGCTGCATTTCAGCGTGGAAAAGCGCGGTATCCTCGGCATATTCCAGCGCCGGGTTAAGGTCAGACCCGCCGCCAAACCACGCAGCCCCGGGCGTCCAGAACATCCGCGTGTTCATGTGGACGGCGGGGGCGTGAGGGTTCTGCATATGCGCCACAAGGCTGATGCCGCTTGCCCAGAACCGAGGGTCCTCAGCCATGCCGGGCACACCACGCGCGGCCATCGCCTTTTGCGCCCGTTCGCCCAGAACCCCGTGCACTTCGGACCAGTTGACGCCAACCTTTTCGAACACATTGCCGCCGCGCATCACGCTCATGATCCCACCGCCGCCGTCGGCACGGGTGGTGGGTGTCACCTCAAACCGGCCCGGGGCGCCGTCACTGAACCGGTCCTCCAGATCCTCAAAGGCCGCGACAATCCGGTCGCGCAGGGTATGGAACCAGTCTGCCGCGCGCGCCTTGCGACTGTCAAAGGGATCGGTCATCTTGTTGTCTCCATCTTCTGACAGCGCCGGTTTCCAAGCGCATGCCTAGCACCCCTTGCCGCCGCTT
Source organism: Rhodobacterales bacterium (assembly GCA_038211355.1). Taxonomy (GTDB): domain Bacteria; phylum Pseudomonadota; class Alphaproteobacteria; order Rhodobacterales; family Rhodobacteraceae; genus Tabrizicola. The sequence continues at coordinate 54,999 of JBBQVR010000002.1, forward strand.
TCCAAGACCCTGAGGGAACGTCTGATGAAACGCCTCACCCCTCTTGCCTTCGCCCTGCTTGCCGCCTGTGGCACCCCGCAGGAACAGTGCATCAACCGCAACACGCGCGACTTGCGGGTCGTTGACCGGCTGATCGCCGAAACCGAGGGCAATCTGGACCGTGGTTATGCGCTTGAAACGGTGACCAGGTATGAGGACTATTGGGCCACCTGCCAGGACCGGGTCGTCGTGGATGGCCAGACCGTCACCCGGCCCCGCCTGTGCCTGAAGGAACGCAGCTACACCGAACAGCGGCCCAAGGCGATCGACCTTGCAGACGAGGCGCGCAAGCTGGAGGGCCTGCAAGCCAAACGCACGGATCTGGCGCGTCAGGCAAAGGCCGTCATTGCCCAATGCAAGGTCGAATACCCGGAGTGATCCCCCGCAATCATCAGTGCGCGGGCGCAGGCACCGCGTCCAGAATGCTGCGCCCGCCATCCACCGCGATCACCTGACCGGTGATAAAGCTGGATGCGTCCGAGGCAAGGAACTGCACCGTTTCGGCCAGTTCCACCGGGGCGGCGATGCGTTTCAGCGGGGTCGCCTCGGCAATTTCGTCCCGGTAGGAGGGGTTGTCCTTCAGCGCGGCTTGCAAACTGGCGCTCATCACCGACCCGAAGGCCACGGCGTTGACGCGGATGCCCTTGGACGCCAGCCCCACCGCAAGTGAGCGTGTCATCTGGTCCATCGCCGCCGCCGCCATAGAATAGCCCAGCAATTCCGGCCGCGTCGTCTGCGCGGTGATCGAGGATATGTTGATGATCGTCCCCACCATTGCCCCCGGCTCTGCCTCGGTCCGGGCGGCGTGCTGGATCATCCGCTTGGCGGTGATCTGCGACATGCGCAGCGCGGTCAGCACGTTCTGCCGCCACAGGTCTTCGACACCGTCACCCTCGGGCGACAGGATGTCCGACACCACCATCTTGCGGTTGGCGTTCACCAGAATGTCCACCCGGTCAAAGGCGTCAATCGTGGCCGACAGAAGGTTGGCGATGGTCAGCTTTTCCGTCAGGTCGCCTGCAAACATGCGGATCGGCCCTTCGGCGCGGGCCTCTTCGCCCACCTCATCCTCCAGCCGGTCTTCGTCGATGTCGGCGAACATGACGTTCGCGCCCTTGTCCACAAGGTGCCGTGCGATGGCCAGACCGATGCCTGCCGCAGCACCCGTGACAATGGCCGTCTTGCCGGAAACGGAAAAGGACATGGTCTGCCTCGTGTTCGGTCAGGGTTTTGCCCGGATGGGCTTGATGGCTTGGATCACGCGAAACGCACCGTCACCGGCAACCTCACGGTGTTCCAAAAACGCGGCGGACAGGGCGGCATCATAGGGCAGGTGGCGGTTTGCAACCAGCCACAGCGCCCCGCTGGGCGCAAGCATCCGCCGGGCCGCCTGAATGAAGGCGGCACCCAAGGCAGGGTCCGCGTCGCGGCCATGGTGGAAAGGCGGGTTCATCACCACCGCGTCCAGCAGGGTTTCGGGGCGGAACGCTGTGGCATCGGCCCAGTGAAACCGCGCGCGGTGGTCGGCAATGTTGATGCGCGCGCAGGCCAGCGCGTCCGCCTCAGCCTCAACCAGATCCAGCCGCTTGACGCCGGGATAGGCCAGGATGGCCCGCGCAAGATAGCCCCAGCCCGCCCCCAGATCGGCCACCTTGCCGCCGAACTTGGCCGGCAAGGCCCCCGCCAGCAGCACCGACCCCCGGTCAGGGCCATCGGCTGAGAAGACACCCGGCAAGGTCTGAAACCCGCCGTCAATCTGGCGCGGCTGCGCCAGCCAGTCCGACAGGTCCGGCCCGGCCTTGAAACTCGCCAGCTTGCCATGCGCCTTGGACAGGCTTTCCGACAGATCCACCCGCGCGCGCAGATCCTTCAGCGCGGTGTCGATCCCGTCGGTCTTCTGCCCGTCGATCACGACCAGCCCGCCGGGCGCGACCTCAGCCGCCGCCTGTGCGATCAGCGCCCGTGCCGCCTCCCGCGCGCGGGGAAGGCAGACGATCCCCATGGCATAGGGCGGGGCGGGCGTGACGGAATACATCCGGGCGAAATGGTCATGGTCCGGCTTGAACCCGGTCACCACCACCACCCGGTCCTGCGGCAAGGGTGTCAGGTCATCACCGGTCCGGGGGCGATAAACGGCAATCGCCCCCTCAGCCGGAAGGGTCAGCGCGCCGGTGTCCAGCGCCAGTGTCAATCGAGCGGATCGCATGAGGCAGGGGCCGCAGCCCCCTAAAGCCCTTTCCGATGGGCGATGGCAAATGGACCGTGATCGGTCACTCTTTTTCCATCGTGCATTGCAGCGGGTGCTGGTGGCGGCGTGCGAAATCCATCACCTGCGCGACTTTCGTCTCGGCCACCTCGAACGAGAACACCCCCACGACCGCGAGGCCCTTCTTGTGGACCGTCAGCATGATGTCGAAGGCCTGCGCGTGGTTCAGGCCAAAAAACCGCTCCAGCACATGAACGACAAATTCCATCGGGGTGTAGTCGTCGTTCAGCAGCATCACCTTGTACAGCGGCGGGCGTTCCGTCTTGGCCTTGGTCTTGGTCAGAATCGACGTGTCCTGGCCCGGGCCATCGGTCTTGTCAGACATGGTCAGCGGGCGTGACGACACGAAGGTTCGCTCCTATCAGATTCGGGGGTTGCACCGGATTGAGGAAATATAGCCTTTTCTGGGCTGGCGAAAAGGGGCGGCGTTCAGACAGGCGCAAAAGGACAGGATATGCTGACAACCATTGGCTTTGATGCCGACGACACCCTTTGGCAGAATGAGGCGTTCTTTCGCCTGACGCAGGACCGTTTCACCCTGCTTTTGGCCGACCATGCCGACCCTGACCATCTGGCCCAGCGGCTTGAGGCGGCAGAACGCCGTAACCTTGACCATTACGGTTTTGGCGTGAAGGGCTTTACCTTGTCGATGATCGAAACCGCGATCGAGGTAACGGATGGCCGCGTGCCCACCGCCGTCATCGCCGAGCTTATCGCCGCCGGGCGGGAGATGCTGGAGCATCCGATCCACCTTTTGCCACATGCCCGCGCCACTGTTACCGCGCTTGCCGCTGAGTACCGGGTGCTTTTGATCACCAAGGGCGACCTGCTGGATCAGGAACGCAAGCTTGCCCAGTCCGGCCTGGGTGACCTTTTCGACGGCGTCGAAATCGTCAGCCACAAGACCGAAGCCGCTTACCGGACGATCTTTGCCCGCCACGGCACCGGCGCGGATCAGGCGCTGATGGTCGGTAACTCGTTGAAATCCGATGTGATCCCTGCGCTGGCCGCTGGGGCCTGGGGGGTGCATGTGCCCCATGGCCTGACCTGGGCGCTGGAAATGGCCGATCCTCCGGCGGATAACCCCCGCTTTCACGCGCTGGACAATTTGGGCGGCCTGCCTGATCTTGCGGCCAGCCTGCAGCCCAAACGCAACAGCTAGGGGCAGCCCCCCCGTCCCCCGCAAGATATGGCCGCAGCATCTGGGCTGACTGCGGCCCAAGCGCAACTACATGAACAACAGCCGCAAACCCATTGGATTTTTTGGGTTTTCGGAGTCGTTCCGCTGTGCTAGCCTTCGAGCCGAGGCAGAACTCGGCACCGGAAATTCGGGCCGCACAGGCAAGGGGACAGGCGACGTGGCATCGCTTCTCGGGCGGATTCTTCGCGCATCATTGGTCGTGGTCGTTGCAGTTGCCGTGTTGGTGACCGCTCCGCTGCAGGCGGCACCTTTCGCCGCGATCGTCATGGATGCCCGAACGGGCGAGGTTTTGTTTGAACAGAACTCGGAAGCGCGGCTGCACCCGGCCTCGCTGACCAAGATGATGACCCTCTATATCGCGTTTCAGGAAATTGAGGCTGGCCGCCTGTCGCTGGACACCAGGATCACGGTGACGAAATACGCCGCCTCGCAACCGCCGTCGCGTCTGGGGCTGAAGCAGGGGCAGAAAATTGCCCTGCGCTACCTGATCCGCGCGGCTGCGGTGAAATCGGCGAATGACGCGGCCTCGGCCATCGGGGACCATATCAGCGGCGATTACACCGCCTTTGCCAAGCGAATGACCCGCACCGCCAAACAGCTTGGCATGAGCAGCACCACCTTTCGCAACGCCAACGGACTGACGGCCGAGGGGCATCTGTCCACCGCACGGGACATGAACATTCTGGGCCGCCACCTGTTTTACGATTTCCCCCAGTATTACAACATCTTCTCACGCCGGACCGCGGATGCGGGCATGGCGCAGGTGACCAACACCAACTCGCGCTTTCTGGATGGCTATGAAGGCGCGGACGGCATCAAGACCGGCTACACCTCGGCCGCCGGCTTCAACCTGACGGCCTCGGCGGTGCGCGGCAACAAGCGGATCATCGCCACTGTCTTTGGCGGCACCTCGACCGTGAACCGCAACGCCAAGATGAAGGAGCTGATGGACCTTGGCTTTGGCATTGCCAAGAACCGCGTCAAGGAACAGCCGCCCCAGGCCCCGGGCATTGCGGCGGATGAGGCGCTGGTGGCCTCGGTCACACTTCCCATCGACGACATTGATGCCGAAGGCGGTGCCGCAAAGACGGTGCGCGTGTCCGGCGCGGTCACCACATCCCCCCGGCCCAAGGCCCGCCCAACGGTGCCTACGGTGCCCGATGCCGTGGCCATCGCCATGGCCGATGGCATCGCCGATGCGCTGGTTGAGGCGACCGCCGAGCCGCCGCCGCAAGGCACGCTGGATTTCCAGGCCGCCGCAATCGCCTCGGGCGAAGCGCCAGTTGCTGAGGCCCCAGTCGCCGAAGCGGTGGCTGAAGTGACCCCTGAGGCCGCTGACGACACCCAGCTTGCCACCGCTGCCCCCGCCGATCTGCAGCAGCCCGCCCTTCCAGAGGGCACGCTTGATGCCCAAGCCGCCGCGTTGTCGTCCGGCGCCCCAGCTGCTGAGACTCAGCTGGCCGCAGCGGACGCAGGCATTGCTGAGGCAGGCGTTACCGATCCGGGCCTTGCAGCCCTGAAGCCGGTGCCGCGCCCAGCCACCATCATCGCCCCCGATGCGGCCACGCTGGCCCAGGCCGAAGCAACTGCCGAGGCTGTGCTGCCGGTAGAAGACGTACAGACCGCCGCCGCGCCTGAACTTGTGGTCACCGATCCCGGAACGGACCCAGATGCTGCGCCCGCCACCGAGCTTGCGTCTGATCCTGGGGCAATCCTTCCGCCGCAGGAAAACGCGCTGACGACCGGTCTTCTGGCCGAGATCACCGATGTGGAAACCGTGGCCGGTGGCACAGCAATTGCCCCAGCTGACACCCAGCTCGCCGCTGCGGTCGTTCCCGACCGTCAGGCCCCGATCTTCGACAGCGTCGCCGTCGCAACAGCCCCCGCCGAAGAGGTTGAAAAGGTCGTGGTTGTCATGTCCAGCTCTGGCGGGCGGCATTTCGGGGTGAACGTCGGCGAGTACCCGTCGCGCTATGAGGCGGAACGTGCGCTGCTGAAAACCGCGCTGGCCGAAAGCGCCACGCTGAACGACGGCCTGCGCAAGACCGCGCAATCGGACGGCAGCTGGCGCGCCAGCTTCATGGGCCTGACGGAAGAGCAGGCCGAACTCGCCTGCCGCCGCCTGCGCGCCCGTGCCGTGCCTTGTGAAACCGTGGGGGGCTGAGATGGTCGCCCTTGTCTTTCCGGCGCTTCCCACGGTCACTTTGCCCGTCACGGGCCGCGCGGAACGCTTCCCCGTGCGCCGCATCTTCTGCGTCGGGCGCAACTACGCCGACCACGCGCGTGAGATGGGCGGCGATGACAAGGAACCGCCGTTCTTCTTCACCAAGCCCGCCGATGCCGTTGTCGAATCGGGCAGCCGGATCCCTTACCCCCCCGGGACCACCAACCTGCATCATGAAGGTGAGCTGGTCCTTTGCATCGGCAAAGGCGGTGCCATGGTCTCCGAGGCGGATGCCCCCGCGTTGATCTGGGGCCACGCCGCTGGCAACGACCTGACCCGCCGCGACCTGCAGGCCGAAGCAAAAGCCGCCCGCCGCCCCTGGGATATGGCCAAAGCGTTCGACAAATCCGCCGTCCTGGGCGCAATCCGCCCCGGAGCGATGCCGGACGGCGCGCTGCGCTGCACTGTAAACGGTGTCACCCGGCAAGAGGCGCGGCTGGCCGACATGATCTGGTCGCCCGCAGCGATCATCGCCGCCCTGTCGCAACTGGTCAGCCTGTCGCCCGGTGATCTGATCTTCACCGGCACCCCGGCAGGCGTCGGCGCACTGAAACGCGGCGATACCTGCAAGGTCGAGGTTGACGGCCTGCAATCGGCCAGCGTCACCATCGGTTGATCAGGCGCCTGATCCGCTTACACCGCCTTGCGCAGCATGACCCGGCGAGAGCTTGCATGGGCGGCCAGATCCGTCAGGCTGCCAAAGCGGGACAGTTTCGCGGCTTGCCGGTCCGCGGTGCGCGATCGAAGGTCAAAGATCGCCACGCCACCCGGGCGCAGCACCTTGTCCAGAAAATCCAGGTACAAATCCACCGGATAGTGAAATCCGCAGGACAGGAATGACACCACCAGATCGACTGGCGCTGCCTCAAGGGGATCTTTGTCCTTGGGGTTCAACGTCTCAATCTGATTGGCAGGAATTCCGTTGCTTTCAAGAAGCTCCCGGGCCTTGGCCAGGGACGAGTAGGCCGCCCCTTCTGCCTGAAAGCCGAAATGCCGACGCTCGTTTTGCTCAAGGTCGATCAGCAGTAGATTGGCCCCAAGATCCTTGGCTGCGAACAAGTCAAAGAACGCATAACCGCAGCCAATGTCGGCAATGCGCTTGGGTTGAAGCGCGGCCAATTCGTCTGCAATGGCCCGATACTCGGCGTGAATGAACCCCGCAGCCCGGCGCGCCAACGTCTCGCCCCGGTCGCGGGCATAGCCCATCAGCCGATCGTTGTTTCCTTCGCTCCACGCCTTGATGGCCGGCCCATAGCGCGGCTGATCATACAGCACTTCCGACCGCTGCAGGATCAAGTTGGCAATGTCTTCTGGTGCAAGACAGGCAAGGTCAAGCGCCGAGACGGTCGGATGCCGAACCTCGGCTTCGATATCGATCTCAAGCTCCATGGGTGCTCCCGGTCGGTTCGGTCCGGTTGCGAATACCGCCCCGGTCACGGGAAATCAACAAGGCCTTTGGCAGGGCCACGGCGGCGCCGCCGCCGTTCTATTGCCTTGGCTTGTCGTCGAATTCCTTGGTCAGAATACGCTGGGCATCCCCTTCGGGGTCGTCGAACTGCTTGGTCTTCATCGCCCAGAAAAAGGCCACCAGCCCGATCCCACCCAGAAACAGCGACACCGGGATCAGGATTGCCAGGATTTCCATCTACTTCAGCCTCATGGCGTTCAAGGACACGGTGATTGACGACAGTGACATTGCCAGCGCCGCCGCCAGCGGCGTCGCCAGCCCGACCAGCGCCAAGGGCACCGCAATCACGTTGTAACCGCCCGAGATCGCGAAATTCTCGACCATCCGCCGCGCCGATTGCCGCCCGATCCGCACGGCATCGGCGATGGGGGCCATGTCCTGCCCAAGCAGCACGATGTCCGAGGCGACACGCGCCGCATCCAGCGCCGTCGCGGGCGAGATTGACACATGCGCCGCCGCCAGCGCCGCCGTGTCGTTCAGCCCGTCCCCCACCATCAGCACCCGGCGGCCCCTGGCCGACAGTTCGGCCACCCGCGCGGCCTTTTCGGCAGGCAGCACGCCGGCCTTCCAGTTGGCTATCCCCAGCCGTTCGGCCAGTTCGCGCACCGGGGCTTCGGCATCGCCAGACAACAGCTCAACCGTCATTCCCGCCGCTTTCAGGGCGGTCACCGCCTCGGACGCACCGGGGCGGGGGCGGTCGGTGAAGGCAAAGGCGTGGGTTTGCCCATCAACGGCCAGATAGGTCGCGGTCTGGGCAACCGCCTTTGCGCTGCACCAATCGGCCCGGCCCAGCCGGACGCGGGCGCCCTGCCACTGGCCTTCGATCCCGTAGCCCGGCACCTCACGAATATCCGTAACCGCCGCAGCTTGCACGCCCAGCGCCAGCGCGCCTTCGGCCAAAGCCCGCGCTAGGGGGTGCGACGATCCTGCCGCCAGCGCAGCCGCCAGCCCCAGCACCTGCGCCGGCTGATCAGCCAGCGCAACGGGTTCCGGCACACCCATGGTCAGCGTCCCGGTCTTGTCAAAAACCACGGTATCAACCTCGGCCAACCGCTCCAGCGCCGTGCCGTGCTTGATCAGCAATCCCTTGCGGAACAGTTTGCCTGAGGCCGAGGTAATCACCGCCGGCACCGCAAGCCCCAAGGCACAAGGGCAGGTGATGATCAGAACGGCGGCTGAAATGTTGATCGCATAGCGCATGTCGCCGCCCGTGGCCCACATCCAGTAGCCAAAGGCCCCGAACGACAGGATATGCACCAAGGGCGAATAGAGCCCCGCCGCCCGGTCAGCCAGGCTGGTGTAGCGGGTCTTTGCCCCCTCAGCCACAGCGACCAGATCGGCCATCCGGTGGAGGGAACTGTCCTTGCCTGCCGCAGTCACCCGCAGGGTCAAGGGGCCGGTCAGGTTCACCTCACCCGCGCTGACCACGGTGCCGGGCTGCGCCTGCACCGGCAGGCTTTCGCCGGTCAGAAGGCTGCGGTCCACCTCGGACGCGCCGGTCAGCACCACACCGTCCACCGGCATCCGCGCGCCGGGGCGAACCAGCACCGTATCGCCTGCCACGACCAGCGAAATCGCCGTCTCAACCTCAACCCCGTCCAGCAGCACGATGGCGCGGGGCACTTCCAACGCCGCCAGCTCTTCGGCCGCCGAACGTGCGATGGCACGGGTGCGATGGTCCAGATAGCGCCCCAAAAGCAGGAAAAACGCCAGCATCACCGCCGCGTCGAAATAGGCGTGCTTCCCCGACATCCACGTCTCATAGACCGAGATGGAGGAGGCCAGGATCAGCGCCAGCGAGATCGGCACATCCATCCCCAGCCGCCCGACCCGAAGACTGGCCCAGGCGGATTTGAAAAACGGCTGCCCGGCAAAGATCACCGTGGGCAGGGCAATCGCGGCGGAAATCCAGTGGAACAGGTCACGCGTCGCGGCCTCGGCCCCGGACCAAACGGCGACCGACAAAAGCATGACGTTCATCATCGAAAAGAACGCCACACCCAGCCGCATCAGAAGGTCACGCCCCTGACGGTCCGTCTCGGTTGACGACAAAAGGCCGGGGTCCAGCTCATGCGCTTCTTGCCCTTCGCCGGCCAGCACGGCGATCAGCTGGGCGGGCGTCACCTCTGGGGCGGCCTCCACACTCACCCGTTTGCGCGTCAGGTTCACCCGCGCTGACCGCACGCCCGGCACCGCAGACAAGGCCCCTTCCACGGTCGAGATGCAGGCCGCGCAATGTGCCAAGGGCAGGCTTAGCATGATCCGCCCGTCACGTTCAGCGCGCAGGGCGGCGATGCGTTCCGCCGAAGGCGCCGCAGCACAAGCCGGGCAGGCCGAGATTGGCGCCCGCCCAGAGCTTTGGGCAAAATCCTCGACTACGGTCATCGCGTCAGCCCTGCACGAATAGTTCAGACCGCTGTTCGAACAGCGTGCCGTCAACCGACCGGGCGGTGACCTTGACCATCCACTTGCCCCGGGCCAGTGGCAGTTCGGTGGTGTAGACGTCGCCCATCGCCACGAAAACCGGGCGCGCGTCGTCCATGGTGGATGTCGTGCGCCCGATCAACACCTCAAGATCGGTCACCTGAACCGGCACCCCGTTGCGGTCGGTGAAGGCAAGATCAACCCGCCCACCCGCATAGCTGGGGTCCAGTTGCCAGCCCAAAGCCTCTTGCGCGGCCTTGCGGGCGTTGAACCCCTGGCTTGCAACGTAAGAATTGTCGACCTCCAGCCCCGGAAAGGTGCTGACCGCCTTGAACGCCAGCGTCAGGTTGACTGCGATGATGACCGAGAACGCGCCAACGGTGATTGCCAGCACATGCTTGCCTGTCAGTTCGGCCATCTCAGTTTTCCTTCCCGTTAAAGACCGTATCCTGATGGATCCGGTTCGTCGTTCCGATTTCTTCCACCCAGATCCGCACCTCGCTGCGATCCTCGGTGGCGGCGTCGCTGTCCGGAGCGGCGGTCAGGTAGACGCGCTGCTGCATCGTTTCATTTGCGGGCACGGTCACGGTCAGGGTGTCGGATCCCTCCACCGACATTCCCACCAGCACGTCCGACGTGACCGCCAGTGTGAACTGCGCATCCGCCCCCTGCATGTTGCGCAAGCGAAGGTCATAGGCGTTCCGGATGCTGCCATCCGACAGGGTGACATAGGTCGGGTTCCTGACCGGCGTCACGCTGACATCAATGGGTGAGCGCAGGAACAACGCCACCACCAGCCCGATGCCCACCCCGGCCCAAAGCACCGTATAAAGCACTGTCCGCACCCGGAACACATGCGCCCAGACCGATTTCGGCGGCTGGCCGGCACGTTCGCGCGTCTCATCCGTAAGGGCCAGATAGCCGATCAGGTCACGCGGCTTGCCGATCTTGTCCATCACATCGTTGCAGGCGTCGATGCACAGCCCGCAGGTGATGCAGGCCATCTGCTGGCCATCGCGGATGTCGATGCCCATCGGGCAGACGTTCACGCAGGCCATGCAGTCGATGCAGTCACCGTTGCCCTCTACGGTCTGCTTGCCGCGTGGTTCACCCCGCCATTCCCGATAGCCGATGGTCAGGGTGTCTTCGTCCATCATCGCCGCCTGGATGCGCGGCCATGGGCAGGCATAGATACAGATCTGTTCACGGGCGAAGCCGCCGAAGAAGAAGGTGGTAAAGGTCAGGATCAGCATTGTGATGTAGGCGGCAGGATGCGCCTGAAACGTCACCAGATCGCGCAGCAGGGTTGGCGCGTCGGTGAAGTAAAAGACCCAAGCCCCCCCGGTTGCCAGACCGATCAGCAGCCAGATCCACCACTTTACACCGTTCTTGATCAGCTTTTCCCAGTTCCACGGCTGGCGATGCAGCCGGATGCGGGCGTTGCGGTCGCCCTCGATCCAACGTTCGACCAGGATGAACAGGTCTGTCCACACCGTCTGCGGGCAGGCATACCCGCACCAGACCCGGCCCGCCGCACTGGTGAAGAGGAACAACCCCAGCCCCGCCATGATCAGCAGGCCCGCGATGAAGTAAAACTCATGCGGCCAGATTTCGATCATGAAGAAAAAGAACCTGCGCCCCGGCAAGTCGATCAACACGGCCTGATCGGGCAGGTTCGGGCCCCGGTCCCAGCGCAGCCAGGGCGTAACGTAGTAGATGCCCAGCATCAGCGCCAGAAGCCACCATTTCATCGTGCGGAAGCTGCCCTTTACCCGGCGGGGAAAGATCGGCTCACGCGCGACGAACAGGCTGGGAGGGTTGGCGTCTTCTTGGCTCACGTCCGGGCTCCGGGGAATTCAGTATGGTGCCGGGCGGCAATATGGCCGCCCGGCCTGCTGTGCTGCGCTTATTCGCCGCCGCCACGCCCGTGGACATAGAAGGCCACGGCGCGGATTTCGTCTTCGGACAGCCGGACGTTCCAGTTCGGCATCACCCCGTAGCGCGCGTAGTAGATGCTTTCGGTGACCGCCTCACGCGACCCGCCATACAGCCAGATAGCATCATTCAGGGTAGGAGCGCCCTGCGTCGGATCGCCCGCGCCATCCTCCATGTGGCAACCCGCGCAGTTTTCGGCGAAGATCACCGCGCCATCGGTGGCCAGGGCCGCGTCATGGTCTTGCCCCGACATGGCAAGCACATACTCTGTCACTTGCCCGATCTGCGTTTTGTCCAGCAACTCATCTGCCCCGAATTTCGGCATTTCCGAATAGCGGGCATCGGCGTCGGTGGTGTTGCGGATGCCGTGGGTGATGGTCAGATGGATGTCCTCCATCGTGCCGCCCCACAGCCAGTCATCGTCCAGAAGGTTGGGGTACCCCTTGCCTTCAAAACCGGCCGCGCCCGACCCGTGGCAGGTCGTGCAGTTGGTCCGAAAGACCGCCGCCCCGGCCCGTTCAGCATAGGCCGCAAGTTGGGGGTCAGTGCCGATACCGTTCAGATCAGCGGCCACCAGCTTGGCCTTGATCTCGGCATTGCCGGCGTCCACTCGGGCGATTTCCACCGCTACATCGGCACGGGTGCTGGCGCCCAAAAGCCCCGGCGTTGCCCCCGTGATCAGGGGCCAAGCCGGATAGGCGACCGAATAGCCGATCCCCCAGACGATGGTGGCGTAAAAGGTCCAGACCCACCAGCGGGGCATGGGGTTGTTCAGCTCTTCGATACCGTCCCAGACGTGGCCGGTCGTCTCAACCTGCCGGGGTTCTTTCTTGACTGGCTTGGCGCACATGGCCTTAGCCCTCCCTTCTAGCAGGTGTTGGATTGGCAGCGTCGGGGTCCGCAGGATGGTCATCGTTGCGGAAGATCGAGTTTGCCACATCCTGATGCATCGCGCGGGCGCCGGGCCGGAAGGCCCAGACACAAAGGGCCAGAAAGCCCAGCGTCATCGCCAGAAGGAACCAGCTGTCGGCCATCGCTCGAAGGAATGAATAGGTTTCCATTTCTGCCCCCTTACCGGTTCGCCACGGGCGTGTAGGTCGAAAAGTCGACCATCGTGCCCAGGACCTGAATATAGGCAATCAGCGCGTCCATCTCGGTCAACGCGTCGATCCCGTCAAAGTTGCGCACGTTGATCGGGGTGCCGAAGGCTTCTTCGCCATAGCGCGCTTCCAGACCGTCATAGTCACCCAAGGGGTCAACCTGCGCCTTAAAGTCGGCCAGCGCGTTTTCCACCATCTCATCGGTGTAGGGCACGCCCGCCATCCGGTTCGTGGCCACCACGTCCTGGATATAGCGCCCGTCAATCGTGGTGTTGAACAGGAAGCCATAGGGCGGCATCACCGATTCCGGCACGACCGATTTGGCGTTGGTAAAGTGGTCCTGATGCCATTCGTCCGAATAGCGCCCTCCCACACGGGCCAGGTCCGGGCCGGTGCGCTTGGACCCCCACTGGAACGGCCGGTCATACATCGATTCGGCCGCCAGGCTATAGTGGCCATACCGCTCCACCTCATCGCGCATCGGGCGGATCATCTGGCTGTGGCAGTTGTAGCAACCCTCGCGGATGTAGATGTCGCGCCCGGCCAGTTCGAGGGGGGTGTAGGGGCGCACCCCTTCCACCTTTTCAATCGTGTTCTCAAGGTAGAACAGCGGCACGATCTGCACGATCCCCCCGATGCTGACCACCAGCAAGGACAGGATCATCAGCAGCGTCGCGTTGGTCTCGATGACCTTGTGTTTGTCTAGGATACCCATTGTCCCGTTTCCTTATTCAGCCGGGACTGCGGCATGCTGCGTAACCCTTTGGGGCTGCGCGCGCACCGTCATCCACAAGTTGTAGCACATGATCAGCGCGCCAGCGAGGAACAGCCCGCCCCCCAGTGCCCGCACCACATACATCGGGAACTTCGCGGCCACCGTGTCGGCGAAAGCGTTCACCAGGAACCCGTTCGCATCCACTTCACGCCACATCAGACCTTCCATGATGCCCGTGACCCACATCGAGGACGCGTAAAGCACGATCCCGATGGTGGCCAACCAGAAGTGCCAGCTGACCAGCTTCAGGCTGTAAAGCCCGCTGCGGTTCCACAGACGCGGCACCAGGTAGTAAAGCACGCCGAAGGTGATCATCCCGTTCCAGCCCAAAGCGCCAGAATGGACGTGACCGATGGTCCAGTCGGTGTAGTGCGACAGGCTGTTGACGGCCTTGATCGACATCATCGGGCCTTCGAAGGTCGACATGCCGTAAAAGCCGATGGAAACCACCATCATCCGGATGATCGGATCGGTGCGCAGCTTGTCCCAGGCGCCTGACAGCGTCATCAGACCGTTGATCATGCC
>JBBQVR010000003.1:0-61937 GCA_038211355.1 Rhodobacterales bacterium
CTGCTGCGCCAGCGCGCCCGCGCCCAGCGCCTGGCCACCCATGACGACGCGCTTTTTTTGCACCGCGCCGCCCTTGCCGATGTTCAGGAAAGGCTGATTGAGGTTAACAGAACCTTTACAACCCCCGCCGTTGTCACCGGATTTCCCGGAATCTGGTCAGAAATCAGCGGGGCAAAGCTGGTCGAGGATGCCGAGACGCTTGCCCTCACCCCCGGCGCGCATGATCTGGTGATCCACGCCATGGGCCTGCAATGGGCAGATGATCCCCTTGGCCAGCTGGTCCAATGCCGCCACGCCCTGCGCCCCGATGGCCTGTTCATCGCGGTCCTGCCTGGCGGGCGCACGCTGAACGAACTGCGCTCCAGCCTGGCTGAGGCTGAGGCGATGGTGTCGGGCGGCCTGTCACCCCGCGTCCTGCCGATGGCGGAAATCCGTGATCTGGGCGGGCTGATGCAGCGCGCAGGCTTTGCCCTGCCGGTCGCAGACAGTTTTACCCAGACGGTGCATTACGCCAGCTTTGCCTCCCTCTGCACCGATCTGCGGGCGATGGGCGAAGGCAACGCCCTTGCCGCCCGCCTGCGCCGCTTTACCGGGCGCGCCGTCATGGCCGCGACCGAAGCGGTCTATCGCGCGAACTTTGCCACGCCCGAAGGGCGGCTGCGGGCAACCTTTGACCTGGTCTTTCTGACAGGTTGGGCCCCGCATGACAGCCAGCAAAAGCCCCTGCGCCCCGGCTCGGCCAAGACGCGACTGGCCGATGTGCTTGGTGTTCCCGAAGAACCTTTGCCCAAGGGCGGTTGACCCGACCGCCATAGCCTATATGTCCCCGCAATGGACAAGTCGGAAAGAAGCCCAATGCTGGACGCAAAACCCACGCCGTCGGTCGAAGGACAGGTCAACCCGGGTGAAGGCCGGCTGGCCCATGCGCCCGCCACGCACCCCCCTGTCCGCAAGGCAAAGATCGGAGTGCTGCTTGCCAACCTTGGCACGCCTGACAACTATGACTACTGGTCAATGCGCCGTTACCTGAATGAGTTTCTGTCCGACAAGCGGGTGGTCGACTACTCCAGCTGGCTTTGGCAACCCCTGCTCCAGCTGATCATCCTGACCAAGCGGCCCTTCTCATCCGGTGCGAATTACAAGCTGATCTGGAACCACGACCTGAACGAAAGCCCGCTTCTGACGATCACCAAGGCCCAGACCGCCGCCATCGCACAGACCATATCGGCGCGGCACGGGGCCGAGATCATGGTTGATTTCTGTATGCGCTACGGCAATCCCTCGACCGACGTGAAAGTGCGCGCCATGGTTGAGGCGGGGTGTGAGAAGATCCTGTTCTTCCCGCTTTACCCGCATTACGCCGGGGCCACCTCTGCCACCGCGAATGACCAGTTCTTCCGTGCCATGATGAAGGAAAAACGCCAGCCCGCCGTGCGGACCGTGCCGGAATACTTTGAACATCCGGCCTATATCGACGCCCTCGCCCAATCCGTCACTGCTGCCTATGCCAAGCTGGACCACACCCCCGACGTGCTGGTTGCCAGCTACCACGGCATGCCGCAGCGCTATCTGATGGAGGGCGACCCCTACCATTGCCAGTGCCAGAAAACCTCACGCCTGTTGCGCGAACGGCTGGGCTGGGCGAAAGGGGCAATCGACACAACCTTCCAGTCGGTCTTCGGGCCCGAGGAATGGCTGAAGCCCTACACCGTGGAACATGTGGCGGAACTGGCCAAGTCGGGGAAAAAGCATATCGCCGTGATGGCCCCGGCCTTCAGCGCCGACTGCATCGAGACGCTTGAAGAAATCAACGGCGAAATCCGCGAGGCTTTTGAACATGCCGGCGGCGAAACCTTCACCTACATCCCCTGCCTGAATGACGACGCCCCCCATATCGAGGCGCTGGTGACGGTGATCGAAGAAAACCTGACCGGCTGGCTGCCACGGCTGGAGTGACACCCCAGCGGCGGCGCGCGCGGACTGGGGGGCTGAACCCCTCCAGTCCTGGGCCAGTGCCGGGCGCTAGATCAGCAGAACCTGCGTGCCGACCTTCGCCATCTCGAACAGCTCTTCAATGTGTTCGTTGTAAAGCCCCACACAGCCGTTCGACGACCGGCGGCCGATCTTGCGCGTGTCGTGGGTGCCGTGGATGCGGTAGTAGGTCCAGGAAAGATACAGCGCGCGGGTGCCCAAGGGGTTGTCCTTGGAGCCACCTTCAACAACGTCGGGCCATTCCGGGTGACGCTCTTTCATCGATGCCGTTGGGCGCCAGGTAGGGTTGACCACCTTTTGCACAACTTCGGTCCGCCCACGGCGGGTCAGATCCTCGGACAAGGGAACCGAGCTTGGATAAAGCCGGTAGATCGACTGATCTTCCGACCAGTAGTGCAGCGCGCGCGACGTGATGTCGACCAGAATGGCCCCGTTGCGGGTGTTGTCAAAGTAGTCCTGCCACTGCAGCATCCGGAAACTGGATGCGTTGTTGCGCACGCTGGACGACACGGGGGCTTGAAACTCGGTGCTGTCTTCCAGCGCGAAGGCTGGCAGCGCCGCAAGTCCTGCAACGCCCACGGCGCCACCCAGCAAAGCGCGCCGGGAAATCGGGTCCTGTGCCATCAGAATTCTCCTGCTTCATTGGTTTTGAGCAGGGCTATAGTCCTTTTACGGCGCAACGGCAAATCAAACAGATGTCAGCCTTTGCCGATCGGCAACAAGCCCGTTTGAACCCGCCGCGCGCATTCGCTATGGAAGGGGGAACCGCCGCAGCCTGCGGCACGAAGTGGTGGACGCAATGCAAAGACGATTCTTTCTGCTGATGGGCGCTGGCCTGGCCTTGTCGGCCTGTACGTCCAGCGCACCAACTTTGGGCGCCGATGGCCGGCCCTTGCCGCGCGTGTACACGATCAAGCCGGGGGATGAGCAGGTTATTTCGTTCCGCCTGCTGGATTCGGTGAACACGCTGCGTGCCGCACGGTCGCTGCCACCGCTGGCTTTCAATGCCAATCTGAATGCCGCCGCCGCCACCCATGCCCGCGACATGGCGGTGCAGAACCGGCCCTGGCATTTCGGGTCAGACGGGTCTTCGCCGCTTTTGCGCGTCCAGCGCAGCGGGTACACCGGGCGTCTTGTCGGCGAGTTGATCTCGGAAACCTATGAGACAGAACTTGAGACGCTGTCGACCTGGATGGCGCAGCCCGACACCCGTGCTGTGATCATGGACCCTACCGCACGGACGATCGGCTTTGCCTGGTTCCAGGAAACCAACGGCAAGATCTGGTGGACAATGGTGACCGGCGCCTGATTTTGCGCCTGATCCTGCCCGGTTCAGGGCAGGATGAAGATCGGGGTGCCCGGCTTTACCATGGAGTAGACCACTTCCATCTCCTTGTCGGAAACTGCGACACAGCCCCAGGTCCAGTCGCGGCGTGAGATCGGCTTGTTCGGGCCGCCGTGAATAAAGATTTCGCCACCGGGGTCTTTGCCAGCAGCCTCGGCAAAGGCGATGTCGGCGGCGTTGGGGTAGGAAATTCCCAGCGACAGGTGGAAATTCGACTCTGGGTTCTTGTGGGTGATGTAATAAGCGCCTTCCGGCGTCTTGCCATCACCTTCGAACTCTTTGTGACCTTCCGCCGCAAAACCCAGCGCGATGTCATAGGATTCCAGCACGCGATCATTGTGGATCAGCAGCATCTTGCGGTCAGTCTTGTAGACGTGGACCTGCGTCACCTCGGGGCCGTTATACTTGCGGAACTTGGAATTTCCGCAGGCGGTCAGGGCCAGCGCCATCACCAGGATGACCAACAGTCTGAATAGCCGCATGCCTGCCCAAGCCCCATTTTTTTCCATACTTTACAGCAAACTGCGCAGCCTGCCTAGTCATGGCGGCGCGGGGTAATGTTCACGGATGTGTCAGGTGGGGCGGCTGAAGCGGGCGGCAAGCTCAACATGGGTGGACCAGCGGAACTGGTCGATGACCTGCACCCAGTCCAGACGGTAGCCCCCGGCAAGCAGGGTTTTCGCGTCGCGGGCGAAGGTGACCGGGTTGCACGACAGCGCCGCGATGACCGGAATCTTCGATTGCGCGAGGGCGGCAATCTGCGCCTCGGCACCGGCGCGAGGGGGGTCGATGACGGCGGCGCTGAAGGATTTAAGATCCTCGGCGTCCAGCGGACGGCGGAACAGATCGCGGGTCTCAACCGTCAGGCGGCGCAGGTTCTGGGTGTGGCGGACGGCGGTTTCCAACGCGTCGGTCATGGCGCGGTCACCCTCGACGGCGTGAACCTCCGCCGCCTCGGCCAGGGGAAGCGCGAAGGTGCCGACGCCACAGAAAAGGTCAACCACGCGCTTTTGCGGACCAAGGGCCCTGCGAACCGCGGCCAGAAGCGCTGCCTCGCCCTGCGGAGTGGCCTGCAGAAAGGCGCCGGGGGGCGGAATCACCGTGGCAGTGCCGATGCTTTGCGCCGGGCGGTCGCGCAGGGCAATCGCCTCACCGTTCCAGGTCAGGCGGGAAAAGGCGTGCGCCTCAACCGTGCGGGCAAGATCAAGCTGCAGCGCGCTGTCGAGGGGTTTGCCGCCAGTCACCACGACGTCGGGGCCGCCTTTGGTGACCGTGATCTGCAGCGACAGTTCGGCCGTGCGCGACCCGCCAAGCACAACCAGCGCCTGAAGCCCCGGGAAGGCCGCTATCAACGCGGGATGCAGAAGCTGGCAGTCGGGGATCTCGGCGATGGTGTCCGAGGCGCGGCCGTGAAATCCGATCAGCGCGCCAGACTTCGTGCGCCGGGCCGACAGCGTGGCGCGGCGGCGCGAGTGCGGGGGTGAGGTGTGCAGCGGCAGAAAGGTGGCTGAAAGGCCCTGCCCGGAAAGGGCAGTTTCGACAACCTGCTGCTTCCACACTGCAACAAAACTGTCCGAGGCGTGCTGCAACTGGCAGCCGCCACAGGCGCGGGCGTGGCGGCAGGGCGGTTTCACCCGGTCGGTTGAGGGGGTAACGATCTTGGGGTTCAAGAGCCGGTCACCGTCCAGCGTGCCTTCGACCACCTCGCCCGGCAGGGTGCCAGGCACGAAGATCGGCCCGGAATCCGGATTGGCTGCGATGCCGTCGCCGTGGTGACCCAGGCGGTCTATGGTGAGGATCACTCTGCCGCTTCCTGTTCGTCTTCGGTGCCGATGAAGCCGCCTGATTGACGCTTCCAGTAGCGCGCGTAAAGCCCGTCTTTTGCCAGAAGGTCGTCATGCGACCCGATTTCGACGATACAGCCACGGTCAAGAACGATGATCCGGTCCATCTCGGCAATCGTTGACAGGCGGTGGGCGATGGCCAGCACCGTCTTGCCAACCATCACGCGGGAAAGCGCCTCTTGAATGCTGGCCTCAACCTCGGAGTCCAGCGCAGAGGTCGCTTCGTCCAGCACCAGGATCGGCGCGTCTTTCAGGAAGGCGCGGGCCAGGGCGATGCGCTGGCGCTGGCCACCGGACAGCTTGACCCCGCGTTCGCCAAGGAAAGCGTCATAGCCCTTGCGGTTCTGGTGGTCGGCCATGCCTTCGATGAATTCATCCGCCTCGGCAGCCTTGGCGGCGGCGATGATTTCAGCCTCACTCGCCTCGGGCCGGCCATAGGCAATGTTGTCGCGGGCTGACCGGTTGAACATCGCGGTTTCCTGCGTGACCATCCCGATCTGACGGCGCAGGGATTCCTGCGTGACATGGCGCAGGTCATGGCCATCGACGGAAATCGCGCCTTCCTCTGGGTCGTAAAGTCGCAACAGCAGCGACACGAGCGACGATTTCCCCGCGCCGCTGGCACCAACGATCCCCAGCTTTTCCCCGGCGCGGATGGTCAGGTTCACATCCTGAACCCCGCCCCGTTCGCGGCCATAAGCGAAGGTCACGCCCTCAAACCGGATCTCACCCTGGACGCGCGGCAGGGCCTCCGCGTCGGGGGTGTCGGTCAGGGTGTGGGGGGCGGAAAGGGTGCGCATGCCATCTTCGACTTCGCCAACGCTGGTGTAGATGCTCATCAGCGTAAAGCTGACCCAGCCCGACATCTGCGCGATCCGCATGGCGATGGCACCCGACGCGGCGATGTCGCCTGCCGTCGCCTGGCCTTCTTGCCACAGCATCACCGTCCCGCCGATCAGCAGCACGGGCAGCACGCCCGCCAGCAGCATCAGGCTGAACCGGAACCAGGTGGAGATCACGCCGAATTCGAGCGACCGATCCCGGAAAACCTCCATCGCGTCCAGCGCAACGCGGTCTTCAAACGCGGCATGGGCGAAAAGTTTGACCGTCTTGATGTTGGTGATGGTGTCGACGACCTGCCCGGACACCATCGCCCGGCTTGACGCCCGCGCGGCCGAGTTCTTGCGGATCATCGGCATGAAGTAGCGGATCAAAAGGATATAGGCGACCAGCCAGACCATAAGCGCGCCCGCAACCCGCAGGTCCACAAGGATGAGGAACGCGACCGACCCGATTACCGAGGCAAGCGCAAAGCAGACGGTGTTGATCACCTCGGTCGCCACGTCAGTAACGGCGCGGGCGGCCTGCATCTGCTTTTGCGCGATGCGCCCGGCGAAATCGTTGTCAAAGAAGGTGACGGCCTGCCCAAGCGTCCAGCGGTGCAGGCGCGACAGGACAAGGGGCATCACGTTCGGGCCGATGATGATGCTGTTGGACGCTGATGAGACCGCAAAGGCCAAGGGGCGCAGCAGCAGGTAAAAGGCCACAAACCAAGCCATCAGCGACCAGTGTTCGGTGAAAAATCCGGCCGGGCTGGTGGTCACGGCAGCGTCCACGACCCAACCAAGGATCAGGGCGCTGACCACTTCGGTCACCCCAGCGATTGAGGACAGGACACCCGCTATCAGCAACATCGGCCAGGACCCGGCCAGACACCAGCGCATGAAGGCACCCAGGCTTTGCGGCGGGTTGCCTTCCGCGGGGCGGAAAGCATCAATCGCATTGCCAAGACGGATCAGGGAACTCACTCTGCGGCGTCCTCTTCCAGCCCGATGAACCCGCCGGATTGACGCGCCCAGAACCGGGCATATAGCCCGTTCTGCCGCAAAAGCACGGCGTGTGGGCCATCTTCTGCCACCTGACCATCCTCCAGAACGACAATCCGGTCCATGGCCGCGATGGTAGACAGCCTGTGCGCAATGGCGATCACCGTTTTTCCCTTCATCACCCCGTAAAGCGCCTGCTGGATCGCAGCCTCAGCCTCAGAGTCCAGGGCAGAGGTGGCTTCATCAAGGATCAGGATCGGCGCATCCTTCAAGATAACGCGCGCAAGGGCGACCCGTTGCCTTTGCCCGCCGGAAAGTTTCACCCCGCGTTCACCGACATGGGCATCA
Organism: Rhodobacterales bacterium; assembly: GCA_038211355.1. Classification (GTDB taxonomy): domain Bacteria; phylum Pseudomonadota; class Alphaproteobacteria; order Rhodobacterales; family Rhodobacteraceae; genus Tabrizicola. The sequence continues at coordinate 7,356 of JBBQVR010000003.1, forward strand.
TAGCCGGTGCGGCCCTGTGGGTCCTCCAACGTCAGAATGAAATCATGGGCTTCGGCCTTTCTGGCGGCGTCAATCATCATGTCCTCAGTCGCATCGGGGCGACCATACAGGATGTTGTCGCGGACCGACCGGTGCAAAAGGCTGCTGTCCTGCTGCACCATCCCGATCTGCTGTCGCAGGGATTCCTGTGTCACCTCGCTGATGTTCTGCCCGTCGATCAGGATTGCACCGGATTCAGTGTCGTAAAACCGCAGGATCAGCTTGACCAAGGTGGACTTGCCCGCACCCGAGCGGCCGACAACGCCGATCTTTTCCCCCGCACGGATGGCCAGGCTGACATTGCGCAGGCCGCCAAAGCCGCGCCCGTAATGGTGGCTGACATCGCGCAGTTCCAGCAGACCAGCGGTGAAGACCAGCGGCTGGGCGGCAGGTTTGTCCACCAGCGTGATGGGTTGGGCAATCGTCTGCATCCCCTCGGCCAGGGTGCCAAGGTTCTGCACAAGGTTGGTTGACGCCCACATGATCCAGTAGGTCATCGAGTTGATCCGCAGCACCAGTGCCACGGCGGCGGCGACCACGCCGATGGTGGCGCTGCCTTCCACCCAGAACCACATCGCCAGCCCGCCGACGCCCATGATCATCAACCCGTTCAGCAGGGTCAGCGCCACATCCATCCGGGTGACGATGCGCATCTCATGCTGAAAGGTCTTGCGGGCCGTCTCGATCGCCTCTTTCGCGTAGTTCAGTTCAGAATCCTGATGGGCGAAAAGCTTGACCGAGTGGATGTTGGCATAGCTGTCCACCACCCGCCCGGTCACGGCACTGCGCGCGTCACTTGACGCTTGCGAAGCGGGGCCAGCGCGGCGGATCGTCCAGCGCATCAGGGCGAGGTAGCCAATCACCCACAACAGCAGCGGCACCATCAGCCGGGGGTCAGCCTCAAACAGCATCAGCAAAGCGCCGATGAAGGTCGCGGCGGCGAAGGCGGCCATGTCAAAGACCTGAAAGACGGCATCCCCGGCAGCAGGCGGGGCCTGCATGATCCGGTTGGCGATCCGCCCGGCAAAATCGCTTTCAAACCAGCCGACGGGTTGGCGCAGCACATGCCGGTGCGCCCGCCAGCGCATCATCGTGCCAAAGTTCGTCAGGATCGTGTTGTGCAAAAGGCCCACCGACCCACCCGCGACAAGCGGGCGAACAAACAGGATGACGCAGGTGACAATGACCAGCTCAACCCAATGCGTTGACAGGAAATCAGCGGGGGTCTGGCCGGACATCAGGTCAACCAGACGTCCAAGATACCAGATCATGCCCACGTCCAGCACCGCATTTCCCACTGAAAACAGCGCGGTGACAGCAAAGACGCCCTTGAACGGGCGGACATAGTCTTTCAGGAACGGCCAAAGCCGGGTGGGCGGGGCGTCCTGTTCAACATAGGGCTGATAGGGATCGACAAGGTTTTCGAAGAAACGGAACATGTGGGGAAACCCGAAAGAAGTGGCAGCGATGGGGTGAAGCGGTGCCTGCAAGCGACCGCCACGACGGGACCGGTCAACTCAGGCGAGTCGAGGCGATGTCCCGTTGTCCATGCTGGTCTCCTTATTGGGTGTCGATTTCGTAGCGCAACGGAGCCGGATTGTCACGCCCCTTTCAGGTCAGGAATTCAGCAGGTCCTGACGCCCAAGGGTTAGGTCAGAGGCAAGCCATGCAACCTCAAGCGCCCGCATCCTTTGGCCCAGCGCCACGCCTTGCAGGGCGGGCATAAGGTCAGCAGCGGTGACGGGGAAGGTGGTGGCGGCGCCACGGGCAACCGCAACCTCCCAACCTTGGGGGGGCGGAAAGCCAAAGGTGGCAGCGCGGGCCAGCATGGCGTCGGCGGCAAGGTCTGCGCCCAATTGCCAGCCCAGCGCGGCAGGGGTTTGCAGCCCCGCGATGGCATCGCGAAGGGCGGCAAGATCGCGGACCTCAGCCCGCGACAGGCGCAAGGCCGTATCTGCATCGCCACCCCCCAGCACCACAAGACGGCGCAACCACCGGAGCGGCGCCTCACCCTCCAGATGGATCAGCGGGGCCAGCGCGCGATGGTCGGCACCGGGCAGGATTTGCGCCAGAACCCCGGCGGCGGCCATGCTGGCGACGGCTGGCGCAGGGTCTGGCGCGGACAGAAGTTTGCGCATCTCAGCGCCGATGCGTTCCTTGGAAATCGTCTCTAACCCGGCAGAAAGTGCCGCACAGGCAGCAAGGGCGTCGGGGTCCAGCCCCTTTTCCGGGTCACCATAGGCGGCGTGAAACCGAAAGAAGCGCAGGATGCGAAGGTAATCCTCACGGATGCGCGTTTCAGCGTCACCAACGAACCGCAGGCGGCGCGATTGCAGGTCAGGCAAGCCGCCCAGCGGGTCAAGGACCGCGCCACGCGCATCAGCGTAAAGCGCGTTCATCGTAAAGTCGCGGCGGGCGGCGTCCTCTTCGATCCGGGTAGAGAAGGCGACGACGGCGCGACGGCCATCGGTTTCCACATCACGGCGAAAGGTGGTCACCTCATGCGGCCTGCCCGCCGCAATGACCGTGACAGTGCCGTGGTCAAACCCGGTGGGAACAACCTTGAAACCTGCATTTTCCGCAATGTTCGTGACGTTTTCGGGCGTCGCGTCGGTGGCCAGGTCAACATCGGCCACCGGTTCGTCCAGCAGCGCGTTGCGCACGCAGCCCCCCACAAACAGCGCCCGGTAACCCGCGTTTTCCAATGCCGCGCACAGGGCTTGTGTCCCCGGATGATCCAGCCAATCGCCCGAAACCTTCATCGCCCCATCCGATCTGCCAGCCCGCGCAGGATACGCGCGGTGGCGCCCCAGATGTAATGGGGGCCATAGGGCACGGCATAATAGCGCCGCCATTCGCCCATCCAGCGCCGCCGCTGGATGTAAAATCTGTCAGGATCAAGCGCGAAGGCAAGGGGGACAGTAAAAACCTCATGAACCTCACCCGCCTCGGGGACCGGCGCAAAGTCGCCCCGGATCAGGCCCAGAAAGGGGGTGATGGCAAACCCGGTGACCGTTTCATGCAGCGGCAGGGTGCCCAGAATAGTGACGCGGGCGGGATCAAGGCCAATCTCTTCCCACGCCTCACGCAAAGCGGCGGCTTGCGGGCCAGCGTCGCCTGCATCCACCTTTCCCCCCGGAAAGGCGATCTGACCCGGATGGTGCTTGAGGTGCGAAGACCGCTTGGTCAGGATCAGCGCCGCCCCTTCGGGCCGCAGCCAGACCGGAACCAGCACCGCCGCCGGACGCAGGGGCTTGTCCGCCGAGCGGTGGATTGCCGGGTTCAGGTCAAAGTCCGAGGATGGCCCGGCCGGGCGGGACAGCGCTTGCCGCAGTCTGGCTTCGACCGGGCCCGCTTCGACCGGATCTGTCACTGTGCAGCTTCACCCTTGGCGATGGTGCCCTCAAATCCCAGCGCCTTGGGGTCCAGCTCATAATGCGCGCCGCAGAACTGGCAATCTGCGGTGACGATCCCTTCGTCAGTCGTCATCTTGGCGATGTCCTTCTGGCTGTAGATCGACATGGTGTTGACCACCTTGTCGGCCGAGCAAGAGCAGCCGAACCGCACGGGCTGGGCATCAAACACGCGGGGGCCTTCTTCGTGGAAAAGGCGCACCAGAAGGTCTGTCGGCGGCAGCGAAGGGCCGATCATCTCAAGCTCCTCTACCGTGTCGAGAAGAAGGTTCGCCCGCGTCCAGTTTTCCGAATCAGCGCCGGAAAGGATATCGGCGTGGGTCAAAAGCCCGCCGTCACCGCTGCCCTGATCGGCGGCAACACCGCCGACTGCGGGCATGTGTTGCAGCATCATGCCCCCCGCCCGCCAATGCGCGGGACGGCCCGGTTCGGTGCTGCGTCCGAAGGCCACCGAAAACCGGGTGGGAATCTGTTCGGACTGGGCAAAATAGGTCTCGGCGCAGGCGGAAAGTGACCGGCCAGCGATGGGCGTAAAGCCCTGATAGGGGGTCATCCCTTCGCCTTGATCCAGCATCACGGCGAAATACCCTTCGCCGATCTGGCTGAAGGGGTTGTCAGTTTCTTCAAGCCGATCAGCATCATAGCTGGCATAGGCGCGAATGCGGGCGGGCTCGCCATCGGCGGTTGGGCCATAATAATCGGTCGCGATCAGCCGCGCCGCCCCCTTGCCGCGGACCTGCAAGGACAGCTTCCAGCGCAGCTTGACTGCATGACCGATCAGCGCGGTCAGCAGCGCGGTTTCGGCCACCAGCGCCTCAATCACCGGGGGGTAGTTGTGCTGTTTCAGCACCTGATCCAGCACCCCGTCCAGCCGCGCGACGCGGCCCCGGATGCCTGAAGCGTCAAGTTGAAACGGCAGGACGGTATCGTCCCAGGCGATTTGCGAACCAATGGTCATGAAGGGTATCCTGAAGCTGCCAGACTTGGCATATCGCGGCTATATAGTCACATCAACCGCTGGTCCAAGGGGGCAAGATGATCAGGCGCTATGGCGAAGCACCCGAAACCGGGCGGCGCTACACGCGCAGGCCGGGGGTTTATGCGATCCTGCTGGACGGCGACCATATCCTTGCCACGCATCAAGCCAGCCCACTGCCGGAGTTTCAGCTGCCCGGCGGCGGCATTGACCGGGGGGAACATCCGATCGCCGCGCTGCACCGCGAGGTGTATGAGGAAACCGGCTGGAAAATTTCGGTGACCCGGCGGCTGGGGGCGTTTCGACGCTTCACCTACATGCCGGAATATGACCTTTGGGCGGAAAAGGTCTGCACGGTATATCTGGCGCGACCAGTGCTGCGGCTGGGCCCCCCGTCCGAGGCGGGGCACACGGCGATCTGGCTGCCGGTGGATCAGGCGTTGCAGCATCTTGCCAACCCCGGCGACAGGGCGATGCTGGCAAGGGTCCTAGCGTAAAACGTCGAAGACCACGCCCGACACATCATCAGGGAAGGCATCATTACCCGATGCGTGGGTCAGATCCCAGACCAGCGCCTCAAGCAGATCGATGCCGGACAGGTGGGCCGATTTCTGCAGGCTTTGCGTCAGGCCCTCTTCGCCAAAGTCGGTGCCATCCGGCAGTGGACATTCCGTAAAGCCATCCGACACCAGAACCACCCGATCCCCCGGACGCAGCGCCACATCGACACGGTCATAGGTGGCACCCGGGATCAGCCCGATGGGCAGGCCGCCGTCACCCAGACGCAGCACCTCACCCGAGGGGCGGACAAGCATCGGGTGGGGATGGCCGGCCTGCACCAGGCTAAGGATTCCGGTGCCCTGATCCATCACGGCGAAGACCATGGTGAAGTACTGCTCCGCTTGAATCTCTTCAAGCATCAGGCGGTTGAAACGTTCAGCCACAGCCTCGGGCGGCAGCAGCGCCTGCCGTCCGACCAGATCGCGCCCGTAGGCAAGGTTCTGCTCGGGCGACGAGCCGGTCAGAAACCCCGCCAGCCGCGCGGTCATCATCGCCGAGGCGACGCCATGCCCGGACACGTCAATGCTGTAGATGGCAATACGCCGGTCATCGACCCGGAAGCTGCCGACCAGATCGCCCCCCACACGGCCCGAATTGCGCAGCAAGAGGGCCGCCTGCCCCCAGCCATAATCACGCACCCGATCCCGGACGAGGGTTTGCTGCAGTTTGCGCGCCTCAATCAGATCACGGTCCAGCGAATCATACAGCTTCTGCAGTTCCATAAGCGTGCTGACGATGACCTTGTTCTTGGCCAGCACTTCGGCCTGCATGGCCAGCATCCGCTCACCAGCCCGCAGCCGCGCCCGCAATTCGCTGCTGGCGACGGGTTTGGTCAGAAAGTCATCTGCGCCCGCCTCAAGCCCGTCGGCGATTTCGGTCTTTTCGGACTTGGAGGTCAGAAGGACGAAGTACCCGTAGCTTTCACGCCCCAAGGCCCTGAAAGCGCCGCAGAATTCCAGGCCGGTCATGCCCGGCATCATCCAGTCGCTGATGATGATGTCGACATCGGCGCCGCTACACAGCACCAAGGCCTCAGCCGCGCCTTCACATTCGGTCACCCGGTAACCCCAGCGCCGCAATTGCACCGTCAGGATATGACGCTGCGCCCGGCTGTCATCGACGACAAGGACATGAAAGGGCCGAACGGACCCTGCCACTTGCTGCCCCTCTGACACGATGGTGGAAAACACGGCTGCCCCTTTTGCCCTTTGCACGGGGGACCCTGCCCTTTGCGGCTTAACACATCATGAAACCTAAAATTGTGCGCGCTTGCCTTGGGCTTGCCCGGTTCTGGACCCGCAAATGTTGTCGCCGAGTCGGAAAACTGGCCCCCATAGGCGGACTGGGAGAATTCAGCCATGATTGACTGGAAACGGGTTGACGAACTGCGCGACGAAATCGGCACCGAAGGTTTTGCCGAAGTGACCGACATGTTCCTTGAAGAGGCGGATGAGGCTGTTCGGGTGCTGATCGGCGGCATCGCCCCGGATGAGGTGGAAGGACAACTGCACTTCCTGAAAGGCAGCGCGCTGAACCTTGGCCTTGCCGATCTGGCGGCCATTTGTCAGGACGGGGAACGCAAGGCCGCTGCGGGCTATGGCGGGCTGGTCGATGTGCGCCGGGTTGCGGCGATCTATCACAATTCGCGCCGGATGCTGTTGGGGCGGCTGTCCACCGAAGCTGCCGCTTAAAGCGGGCTAGATCAGAAACTCGGACAGGGCCTCATCCGACGTGATGTCACGGAAGGCGAGGCCCGCCGCATCCATCCGGTCGGTGAACTGACGGAATCCGTCGGCCTGCTTGGTTTCGATCCCGATCAGGACCGATCCAAAGTTGCGGGCAGACTTTTTCAGGTATTCAAAGCGGGTGATGTCATCATCCGGGCCCAGCATGTTCAGAAACTCACGCAAGGCGCCGGGTCGCTGCGGCATCCGCAGGATGAAATACTTCTTCAAGCCAGAATAGCGCTGGGCGCGTTCCTTCACTTCCGGAAGACGCTCAAAGTCGAAATTCCCGCCTGAGGTGACACAGACCACCGTCTTGCCGCGGATCACCTCGGCCAGTTCGGGCAGCACGTCGACTGCCAGCGCGCCTGCGGGTTCCAGCACGATGCCTTCGACGTTCAGCATCTCCAGCATGGTGACGCAGATACGGTCTTCGGGGGCCAGAAGCACCTGATCGGGGCGCACCCAGTTCAGCATCGCAAAGTTGGCCGCCCCGATCCGCGCCACCGCCGCGCCATCGACAAAGCTGTTCACGCGCGGCAGCTTGACCGGTGCCCCGTCACGCAGGGCGGCCATCAGGCTGGCCCCGCCAAGCGGTTCGACAAAGCGGTAATCGGTGGCGGGGGCCATTTCCCGCAAGTATCCCGTCACGCCAGACGAAAGCCCGCCGCCGCCGACCGGCAGGATCACAAGGTCAGGCGCGCGGCCCAACTGCTCCAGCATCTCAACCGCGACTGAGGCCTGGCCTTCGATCACGTCCGGGTCATCAAAGGGCGACAGGAAATGCGCGCCCTTTTCGGTGCAGAAGGCCTGAGCGGCGGCAAGCGTCTGGTCAAAGTAGTCACCGGTCAGCTGGATTGTCACCTGATCGCCGCCAAAGACGCGGGTCTTGTCGATCTTTTGCTGCGGGGTCGTCACCGGCATGAAGATCGTGCCCTGCACACCGAAGTGGCGGCAGGCGAAGGCCACGCCTTGGGCATGGTTCCCGGCACTGGCGCAGACAAAGGCCTGTTGCGCGGGGTTAAGCTTTCGCACCTTGCGCATGGCGTTGAACGCGCCGCGCAGCTTGTAGCTGCGAACGGGGGACAGGTCTTCACGCTTCAGCCAGATCTCGGCGTCATAGCGGGCGGACAGGTGGTCATTCCGCTGCAAGGGCGTTTCGGGAAACAGCGCGCGAAGGGCGGCTGTGGTGCTGCGGGCGGTGTCGGAAAAGCGGGTCATGCGTTCCAGATGCCGCAAGCCGGGCCATAAGGCAAGAAAAGCGCGCGGCCGGTGGTCTGGCGGGCCTGCGGCGCTTCTTGCCCTTGGCCCCGTTTCGCTTTAATCGCGAACCAAACCCCGGACAAATCGAACCCCGGAATCGAACCCCGGACGGAGCCAAGTGATGTTCAAGCCGAAAAAAGTTGTGCTGGCCTATTCAGGCGGCCTCGATACCTCGATCATCCTGAAATGGCTGCAAACCGAATATGGCTGTGAGGTGGTGACCTTCACCGCTGACCTCGGCCAAGGCGAAGAGCTGGAGCCTGCGCGCGCCAAAGCCGTCCTGATGGGGATCGCGCCGGAAAATATCCACATCGTCGACGTGCGAGAGGAATTCGTGCGCGACTTCGTGTTCCCGATGTTCCGCGCCAATGCGCTGTATGAGGGGCTGTATCTGCTGGGCACCTCAATCGCCCGCCCGCTGATTTCCCAGCATCTGGTGCGGATCGCGCATGAAACCGGCGCAGATGCCGTGGCGCACGGTGCGACGGGCAAGGGCAATGACCAGGTCCGGTTTGAGCTTTCGGCAGCGGCGCTTGACCCCAGCATCCGCGTCATCGCGCCTTGGCGGATCTGGGACCTGACCAGCCGCACGAAACTGCTGGAGTTTGCCGAGGCGAACCAGATCCCGATTGCCAAGGACAAGCGCGGCGAAGCGCCGTTTTCGGTGGATGCGAACCTTTTGCACACCTCGTCCGAAGGTCGCGTGCTGGAGGACCCTTCCGAAGAGTTCCCGAATTACGTCCTGCAGCGCGTGGTGCCAGTTGAAGAGGCCCCCGATCAGGCCGAGATGGTCGAGATCTCCTTTGAAGCCGGCGATGCCGTCGCCATCAACGGTGAGCGGCTAAGCCCGGCTACGATCCTGACCCGCCTGAACGAAATTGGCGGCAAGCATGGGGTGGGGATCCTTGATCTGGTGGAAAACCGGTTCGTGGGGATGAAGTCACGCGGGGTTTATGAAACCCCCGGCGGGACGATCCTTCTGGAAGCGCATCGCGGGATTGAACAGATCACGCTGGACGCAGGCGCTGGCCACCTGAAAGACAGCATCATGCCGCGCTATGCGGAACTGATCTACAACGGTTTCTGGTTCAGCCCGGAACGTGAGGCGCTGCAGGCGCTGATCGACAAGACGCAAGAGCATGTGACCGGGACGGTGCGGGTCAAGCTTTACAAAGGGTCGGCCCGGACAGTTGCACGGTGGTCAGATCATTCGCTTTACAGCGAAAAGCACGTGACCTTTGAAGAGGACGCGGGCGCCTATGATCAGAAGGACGCAGAGGGCTTCATCCGCCTGAACGCCCTGCGGCTGCGGTTGATCGCGACGCGGAATGCGCGCGTGGCAAAGGGCTGATGTCCGGGGCCAAGCCGGTTCGGGCGGTTATGGCAGTGAGCGCGTTCCGCGCAATCCTTTGACCTGAGGGTGTTGCGCGCCAAGAGCGCACAACACCCTCAGCCGTGCCTCTGGCGGGGATATTTTCGCAAATGTGAAAGGCCAGAAGGGGCAGCCGGGCCGGTTGTGTCAGGGCATCGGGCGGGGCTGAATTGCGGTTGCGCCGTTCCAGGTGCCGGACAGGCTGTAAGCCTCGGTCACGGTGCTGTAGCGATAGGTGATGTCACCGCTGTGGCGGCCCGAGACGGCTAGGGTAAGGGTGATCCCGTCGCGATCATCGCCTGCGTTCACCTCAACCCCCTGACCGGAGATCGCAAGATCAGGCCAGAGGCGGCAGTCAGCAAAGCGGTAATCGGTGCCGTCAAAGGTGGGGCTTGCGGTCAGGGTCCCGCCATGATCGCAGCCGATGGTCAGGGCATCGAACCCGTCCCAGGCGGTGAGGGGGATCATCTGGTAAAGCTCAGTATCCACGGCGCGGGCGACGGTGGCGGGATCGGCCATGTCGGCGGCTGTGGTCAGGGTCAGAGGGGTGTAATCGGCGACCAGGTCCTGGCTGCACAACTGTTCACGCGCGGTGGGAAGGGTGCCATCAAAAAGCAACGCCTGCACGATGGCATCGGGGCACACCAGACCCCGGCCCCAGATCACATGCGGGCCACCCTGCATGATGACAGCATAGGCGTTCTGCGCTGTGTCGAGGATGGACCATGACATGGTGATCGGGGTGATCGGGTCGGCGTCACTGTTCAAGATCAGCGTGGGCCAGTCGCCGCCTGCATATTGGGCAGGGCGGGTGTCGGGGCCTTGATGTGGCCAGTAGGCGCAAGCCAGACGCTCCATGTAATAGGCGCGCAAGAGGCGGGGGGCGTTCGGGGCGAAGGCGCGGGCTTCCTCGAGGATCGCGGCTGCGCGCTCATCCGGTGTGCCTGCGCCAGAATCATAGTCGGTGCAGGTGATGGCGTAGAAAGCGGCCCCGAACCAGCCGGGATCTTCCAGCCCGGTTTCGGTTTCGGGATCAAGGAAGGCATTCACATAGGCAAGCTGCAGCATCGGTCCCAGATTGCCACGCCCGGCAGCGGCAAGGGCGCGCAGAAACTCGGCCCGGCCTTCGGGGGAATAGAGGGCGTAGAAGGCGTTCAGCTCTAGCAAGGCCGGGGTCAGGGGGCGCTGGGTGGTGCTGCCGTCAGCCATCGTGAACGGGACCTGCACTGGCGTATCAGCAAGGCGCTGGGCAAGGGCATCATAGACAGCTGCCGCATCACCGCCCATGTCCTTGGCGCAGGCGGCGTCGTCAGCGCAGGCGGCAAGGGTGCGCGACAGGATGCTTTCGGCGGCGCGAGTGTATGAGGCGTAGAACCCTTCGGCATCAAGGTTGAGATCCACGACGCCATCAAGGATCACCCCACGGACAGCCTGAGGGTAAAGCGTGGCATAGGCCTGCACGACCTGGGTGCCGTAGCTTTCGCCATAAAGCCAGACCCTTGGTGATCCGATCTTCTGGCGAAACAGCTCAAAATCGCGGATCGCCTGATCCGAGTTCACCAGGGGCAGAAGGTCCGGGGCCGCAATCTCGGCCGTGCAATCCTTGGCGTAGGCGCGGGCCGTGGCAAGCGCCTGATCAGGGTCGGCCAGCGAGGTAGAGGCGGTGTCAAAGCGCCCTTGGGCGATGGGGCAAGATAGGCCATGGTCCGGTCCGATGCCGCGCTGATCGACAAAGACGATGTCGATATAGTCGGTCAGTTCAGGGTCAAAGGCGGACAGGTAACTTTCAGCCGAGGCCAGGCCCGAACCACCGGGCCCGCCGACATAAAAGAACAAGATGCCCCGGCTTTCAACGGCCGCAAAAGACAGCGCAAAGGTGATGTCCAGGGTCTTTTCAGGATCGTTGGCACGGTGGTCCAGAGGCACGGTCAGCGTGGTGCAAGACAGCGAGCTGAGGTCGCAGGGCACAATATCCAGCGGGGAAATCGCCGCCTGCAGCGACGTGTCGGCCAAGGCCTGCTTGGTCAGGGCGGGGCAGGTCAATAGCGTAAGGGCTAGGACAAGGGCGCGCATGGGGGGTCCGTCAGATGGCGTGGGCGGCAAGGCGGTCATGCGCCGGGAGGGCCTGATCGGCAAGGCGCTGGTAGGCGGCGGGAAGATCGGGGAGCGGCCCCTCGGGGTCTTCGAACCCGGTGGAGCGGTGGACGGCGTTATACCAATGAGGGGCCCAGACCCCATCATAAGGCTTGGGTCCGGGGGGCCATGTCAGCATCGCGTCCCTGAAGGGGATGTTCAGAGCGGCGCAGAGTTTCGTCAGCGCGGCACGCGGATTGGCACGGATGCCTTCAGCGGTGATGACCGGGGGGGCGGTGCCGGTAAGATCTGCCATCTGGTCGAAAAGCTGCGCCTGCTGGAGAAAGCCGATGTCCGGCAGGGTCGGCGCCTCACGCTTCTTGGCATAGCTGGCAATCACGCGGGCGGGGTGGCGCAGCAGGAAGACATTGGTCAGTTGCCGCAGGAAACTGCGGTCAAAGGCGGGGACCATGTGCATGGTCATATGCTTTTGGTACCAGATGGGTTTGCCCTCTGGGTTTGGGCCGGTGCAAAGGGCGGCGACCACGTCCGGGTCGGTGGGCTGTGAGGCGATAACCTCGGCCCGCATCGGATGGTCGATGCCGGTGGCCTGCAGATAGGCGGCATAGAACGGCTCATCACTGACCACGCAGTCGCCCCGGGCGGCGAAGGCATACATCATGGCGGTGGACAGGTTCCGGGGGCCGGACCACATGGCGATACGGATCGGGGTGATCGTCATGGACGTTTTTTCGCCGCTTGCGCATCCAGCGCGGCGGCAAGCTGGTCGGCTGTCCAGCGGGCGGTGAGGGCCTCATGCATCAGGGCGGCCTGCGACTGTGGGGCGAGGCCACCCAGCGGCGGGTCACGGTCAAGGTTGGTGGGAAAGCTGTACCCTTCGGCGGTGGCGGCAATGGCGTTTGCCGCCTCGGTTTCGGTGAGGGTCAGGAGGGTTGCGTAAAGTGCCTTGCACATGGCCGTCCGGTCGATGGATTCCATTGCGCGGCCATAGGCAGAAGAGACCTGGAAGAGATTGACCATCCGCCTGACATCTTTGGTGTGGTTTGTCCCTGCCGCATGGAAAAGGGCGGGTGAGAAAAACAGCATGTCGCCCTTCTTCAGCGGCAGTTGCACGGCATGGGCGTCGAAATAGGCGCGGAAGTCAGGGTGCGAGGTGGCGAGGTATCCGGCGTCATATTTCTGGCTGTGGGGCAAAAGGAGAGTCGGGCCCGCCTCGATCGTGGCATCGACATGGGCGATGGCACCCTGAAGCGTCAGCATGGGCGAAAAGCGGTGGACGTGGGCGGGATAACGCGCCACGGCATCCGCCGCCTGAAACCCAAGGTGATAGTCGCGGTGGGGGGACTGGGCCGCGCCACCGGGGTTCACCACGTTCAGTTGCGCGGTCATCTGGTAGTGGGGGCCAAGCCAAGCCTGACTGACAAGGGCCAGAAAGGGATTGGCGTAATAGCGGGCAAAGTTCGCAGGGTCGGCAAGGCAGTGCTTTTCAAGGCTGTTCCAAAGCCGGTCATTGGCACCCGGCTTGGCGAAATGGTCGCCGCCGCCTGTGCCTGCGCGGTTCTGCCGGTCAATCAGGTCACGAAAGACGTCAGAGGCGCGGTCGATCATTGCGTGGTCAGGCTCGGCCCCGTGCAGGACAAGGACCCCCGGGCCGTTGGCGAAGGCGTCGGCCCATTCGGCCATCAGCGTGGCGGCGAAAGCGGGGTCTGAAAGGCGCGGCAGAAGGCTAGGGCAGTCGTAGACCAGCACGCCCTTTTCCACCTTCGCAGCGAGGGGGTAGTCGGCGCGGTCGGTCGCGGTCTCGCACAGGGCCGAAAGGTCGGCGATGTCGCAATCTTCGGCCCGCAGGAAGGTGCGGCGGGTCAGGTGGAGGGAGCGGTCAGGTTTCTGCATGGCGTCACGCCCCTACCAAGGTTTTGTAAAGTGCGCGCAGGCGTTCGGTCATCGGGCCCATCTGGCCGGTGCCGATCTGACGGCCGTCAATGCTGCCCACGGGGGTTTGCGCGCCGAAGGTGCCGGTAAGGAACGCCTCATCCGCGGAATAGGTTTCGACGAGAGAGAAGTTCTTTTCGCGGCAGGGGATGCCGTTCGCATGGCAAAGGTCGATGACCTTTTGCCGGGTGATGCCATTCATGCAGTAATCGCCGGTCGAGGTCCAAACCTCACCCTTCCGCACGATGAAGAAGTTGCAGGCGTTGGTGGTGTTCACAAATCCATGCACGTCCAGCATCAACGCCTCATCCGCGCCAGCCTTTTGCGCGGCGATGCAGGCCAAGATGCAGTTCAGCTTGGAGTGGCTGTTCAGCTTCGGGTCCTGCGTCATCGGCAGGCCGCGCAGGTGGGGGACGGTGGCAAGCCTGATCGGGCGCGGGATCTTGGGGAGCGAATGCTCCATGATGATGACCATGGTCGGGCCCTGCTGCGACAGACGCGGGTGCTGGAAAGGCCGGGTCTTCACGCCGCGCGTGACCATCAGGCGGCAATGCGCGTCGGTGGTCATCTGGTTGGCGGATTGTGTCTCTAACACCGCGGAAATGACCTGATCCCTGGTACGCGCGATATCGAGGTCGATGGCCTTTGCCGCCTCAAACAAACGGTCAATATGTTCGTCGATGAAGGACCATTTGCCGTTGTAAAGCCGGATGCCTTCCCAGACGCCATCGCCCAGCATGAAGCCGGAGTCGTAGACGCTGACGACAGCCTGCGCCTTGGGCTTCAGGGCGCCATCAACCCAGATCAGAATCTGGTCGTTGCGGGCATCTTCTTCCGCCTGGTGGGTAGAAACGTGGTCTGTGGATGGTGGGGGCATTGTTACGGTTTCCGGCCTGATTTGTTTCAGGCTACGGCGGCGCAGGCGGAAGGCCAAGGGAAACCATCACCGTAGCGTGAGGTCACGGCAGGGTGAGTGGACGGGCTTGCCGGCGGGCCTCAGGGTCGGCGCAACGCAAGGGAGCGAAACATGTGGAAGCTGGTAGTGGCCTTCGGGCTGGGGTTGACGGGGGCGGCCGCGGCCGAAGTGCAGACAGCGGTGGTGGCTGGGGGCTGCTTTTGGTGCGTGGAATCGGACTTTGAGCCGGTTCCCGGGGTGATCGACGTTGTGTCTGGCTATACCGGCGGGACCAAGAAGAACCCGACCTATGACGACCACGAAGGGCATTACGAGGCGGTTGAGATCACTTTTGACAACGCCGTCATCAGCTATGCCGACCTGATGGCGAAGTTCCTGCGGTCCGTCGATGTGACCGATGCGGGTGGGCAGTTCTGCGACCGGGGTGATGCCTATCGGACCGCGATCTTCGTCAGTGACGCTGACCAGAAGGCCGCAGCCAAGGCGGCGGTGGCCGAGGCCGAGGCGGTGCTGGGGGCCACGGTGGTGACGCCGGTGCTGGATGCGGGGCGGTTCTGGGTCGCCGAGGATTATCACCAGGATTACTACAAGGGCACCGGGATCATCCTGACGCGGGCCGGGCCGAAAAAGCAGGCCAACGCCTACAAGTTCTATCGCGAGTCATGTGGCCGGGACGCTCGGGTGCAGGCGCTTTGGGGTAATCAGGCGTTTTCGCATTGATCCGGCGGCGAGCGAGGGGTTTCACACCCCTCGCCAGCCTGCTGGATTCTCGAACCGGTGGCGAATCCAGCAGTCTACCGGTGGGATATTTGTAGTCACGGTTTAGGGGTCAGTCCTGCAGGCAGGTTTGTTTCTGGGTTCCAAGGCCTTCGATCCCCAGCTCCACCACGTCACCCGCCTTCAGATAGCGCGGGGGCTTCATGCCCATGCCGACGCCGGGTGGCGTGCCGGTCGAGATGATGTCACCCGGATGCAGGGTGAAGAACTGGCTGAGGTAGGCGATGATATGCGCCACACCGTAGACCATGGTGCGGGTTGAGCCGTTTTGCATCGTCTGGCCATTCACCGTCAGCCACATTGGCAGGTTCTGGGGATCGGCCACTTCATCCGGGGTGACAAGCCAAGGGCCGGTCTGACCGAAGTTGTCGCAGGATTTGCCCTTGGTCCATTGGCCCGAGCGTTCGGTCTGGAAGGCGCGTTCTGACACATCGTTGATCACGCAGTATCCAGCCACATGGTTTAGGGCGTCAGCTTCCGAGACGTATTTCGCGGCTTTGCCGATGACGACGCCAAGCTCAACCTCCCAGTCGGTTTTCTGGCTGGTGCGGGGGATCAGGATGGGGTCATTCGGGCCACAGATCGCCGAGGTGGCCTTCATGAAGATGATCGGCTCGGGCGGGACGGTGGCACCGGATTCGGCGGCGTGGTCGGCGTAGTTCAGGCCGATGCAGATGAACTTGCCGGTCCCACTGACGCAGGCGCCAAGGCGGGGGGTGCCTTCGACCAGCGGCAGGGTGGTGGGGTCGATCTGCGCGAGGCGGGAAAGATCCGTCAGCACCGCGCCGCCCAGATCGGAGATATGGGCAGAGAGGTCGCGGATCTGGCCGGATGCGTCAAGAAGGCCGGGCTTTTCCTGACCTTGGGGTCCGTAGCGGAGGAGTTTCATCGGGGTGTCCTTGTGGCTGTCACTGACATGTTAGCGGGGCGGCAGCCTTAGGCCAAGGGCGGAAGGCCACAGGCTGCGCGAAGATCGGGGGCGCGGATGTCAAGCTCGGCCCCGGCAAGTGCGTCAGCCTCTGCGGTGCAGAGCCAGGCGATGGCGCGGGCGGGGTGATCTGCCGGTGCAAGGTTTTCGCGAGGGATCTGCGACACCGGGTTGAGGCCGGAGGCGCGGATAGAGACTTGCATGTCGGTGTCCACCACGCCGGGGGCGAAACCGAAGCAGCGGATGCCTTGCGCCCCATACTCCATATGGATCGAGCGGGTCAGCATGGCGAGCCCCGCCTTGCCGGCGCAATACGCGCTCCACCCTTCCTGGGGGCGGTGTGCGGCGCCGGAAGAGATGTTGATAATGGTGCCGCCGCCTTTCGCGACCATGACGCGCAGGGCAAGTTGGGTGGCGTGGAAAGCGGCGGTCAGATTGGTGGTGATGTTCAGCGCCCAATCCTGAGATGATACATCAAGGATCCGCCCGATGGGGCCGATGACGCCGGCATTGTTTACAAGGATGTCAAAGGGGCGGTCCATGACGGCTGCCATCGCCTTGTGGTCGGTCATGTCGGCAAGGTGGCCAGTCGCGCCAGTCCCAAGGTCGCGCTGGGCGGCGGCAAGGCTTTCGGCGCTTCGGGCGGTGAAATGCACGGTGGCCCCCGCCTGCACAAGGGCGCGGACTGTGGCAAGGCCGATGCCACGATTGCCGCCAGTCACAATGGCGGTCTTGCCGAGAAGCGTCATGTCTGCACCTTTGCCATGGGTTTGGCAGGATGTAGCCAGAGGGGGGGCCACTGTCCATGGCAGGTTGACGCGGGCCAGCGGCTGGCCGAGGCTGCCCGCAAAACGGGGGCCGCTTTGCGACGCATGATCTTGGCGGCGGTGATGCTGGCGGCCTGCGCACCGCGCGGGACGTTTACTGCTGCGCCAGCCGATTGGGGCACGGCAAGCGGCGAAGCCATCTTTGTCGGTACCACGCGCGCGGCGGGTGAGGGTGGCTTTACCCGCGACCGTGCGGATGCGCCAAGTTTCCTGCGCTATGACATTCTGATCCCGTCAGATCGCGCGCCGGGTGAGGTGAACTGGCCGCCCCGCACCCGCAAGCCGGACCCGGACAAGGACTTTCTGACGCTGGCCGAGACGCGCTTTGCCGAACCGAAGGCGTTTCGCACAGCGATGGGCACGGCGATGGACCTGCGCGGACAAACGGATGCAGTGGTCTATGTCCACGGGTTCAACAATACGATGGCCGAAGGCGTCTACCGCGTGGCGCAGATGCACCATGACCTGAAGGTGCCTGGCGTGGCAGTGCATTACGCCTGGCCGTCACGCGGGTCGGCGCTGGGCTATGTCTATGACCGCGACTCGGCCCTTTTTGGCCGGCAGGGGTTTGAGGACCTGCTGGATGAGGTAGCGGGGGCCGGGGCGCAAGAGATCGTCATCGTCGCGCATTCCATGGGGGCGGCGCTGACCATGGAGACGCTGCGCCAGATGGCGTTGCGGGACGGGTCAACCGCGTTGGACAAGGTGTCAGGGGTGATCTTGATCTCACCCGACATTGATGTGGATGTGTTCCGGGCGCTTGCACGGGATATCGGCACCCTGCCCCAGCCATTCCTGGTGTTCGGCAGCGCGAAAGATCGGGTGCTGGGATTGTCAGCCCGCGTGTCGGGGGGCGAAGAGCGGTTGGGAGCGCTAAGCGACCTGAAACGCATTGCCGATCTGAAGGTGACCTATCTGGATACGGCTGCCTATGACACCGGGACCGGGCATTTGAACCTTGGGGAAAACCCTGCCCTGTTGAAGCTGTTTGGTGGCATTATCGGGATTGATGCGGCGTTCCGCAGTGATGCGCGGGCGCGGGTGGGTCTGCTGCCGGGTTTGGTGCTGACGGTCCGCAATGCGACCGAGATTGTCCTGGCACCTGTTGGTGCGATTGGCGAGGCGGTTGAGGAATAACCTGCGGTCGATGACTTGCTTGGCTGGTGCAGGAGGAATTCACATCCTCCAGACCTGTAGGTGTCCAAAGAGAAGAGGCGATTTCAGACCGATTTCAGCGGTCTAGCGGCGGCGGAGGTAAACGTAATAGGCCCCCGCGCCGCCGTGTTTCAGGTGCGCCTCGGTCACTTGCAGCACCGTCGGGGCCAGCGGCGATTGGCGCAGCCATTGTGGGACCTGATGGCGCAGCGCACCCATGCGCTGTGGGATCGGGCCATGGTCTTCCCGGCGTTTACCCTTGCCGGTGATGACCAGCACCAGACGCAGACCAGCGCCGTGGGCGTTCAGGATGAAGCGGATCAGTTCGGGGTGCGCCTCGGCAAGGGTCATCCCGTGCAGGTCGATCCGGGCTTCGGGCGCAAGTTTGCCGCGCGTCATGCGACCGTGGGTCTTGGCGTCCATCTGCAAGGGCGCCTGTCCCAACGCCTGCGGCAGCGAGGGTGCCAGATCATGCCGTTCGGGCGCGCGCACCTTTTCCCCAAGCGAGAAGGCGGGCAGGCGCGGTTTGGCATGGGTCAGCGGTGGCGGGTCAGTTGGGCTGACCTCAACCGGTTTGTGAAACATCGGGTGATCGTGCAAAGGGCGCGCAGTTCTGGCGACGCTTCGCCAAAGATCCTCTTCTTCCGGACGCAGGGTGCGACGACGGCGCATGGGGATCAGCCGCCTTCCAGCATGGCGAAGGCGCGGTCGATTGGCAAAAGCAGGACCATGCGGCCGGGGTCCTTGACCGTGCCCGCGGCATCCCCAGCACCGTCGCCCGTGCCATAAAAGATATCGGCGCGCTGCAAACCCTTGATCGCGCCGCCGGTGTCTTGCGCGACCATCAGGCTGCGGATCGGGACACGGCCGTCCTTTTCAATCCAGACGGGGGCGCCGAGGGGGGTGAACTTCGGATCAATGGCGACCGAGCGCATCGTGGTGATCGACCGGCCCATTGCACCGATCGGGCCATCTTGTGCCGAAAGCGTGCCGATCTTGCGGAAAAAGACGTAAGAGGGGTTGGTGTGCAAAAGCTCGCGCCCGGGGCTGGGGTTGCGCCGGACATAGGCCGCGATTTCCTGGGCTGAGACCTGATCCATCGTATGACTGCCACGGCGAACCATTTCTTGCCCGATGGACCGGTAGGCATGGCCGTTTGCCCCGGCATAACCAAGGCGGACAACTGTGCCATCGGTCATGCGGATCCGGCCAGATCCCTGAACCTGTAGAAAGTAGGCGTCAATCGGGTCATCCAGCCAGGCAATTTCCAACCCGCGCCCGGCAAGCGCCCCGTTGTCGATGGCAGCGCGGCTGTGAAAGACCACGCCTTCCCGCAGCTCGGGTGGGCGACCGTATAGCGGATACTGGAAACGACCGCTGCGGATGGGCGAACCTTCAAGTTCAGGCTCAAAATAGCCGGTGAAAAGGGCCGGCGGGTCACCGACGATGACCGGCTTGAAGAAAAGCTCAAAGAAGCTGCGGGCGGAGATGTCGTCTTGCGGGACATCGGCCGCCACGGCGCAGATCGGGCGCCAGTCCGGGGCGTCGATCAGGTCACAGGTACGCAGGAAAGCCACCAACGCCTGGGCGTGGCCATCGTCACGCCAACCATCCAGCGCCTCAAAATCCAGCATCTGGGTTGCTGCAGGGCCGGCGACGGCCGTCATGGCCACCAGCACGGCAAGGATGCGAAACGGGGCGCGCATCCCAAGGCGATCAGTCGCCGGTGGCGACAAGTTGCCAGTTCGGATCATCGCTGCCCATACGGCGCGCAAAGGTCCAGATATCGCGCTGGCGCTTGATCTCACGCGGGTTGCCTTCGACAATCTCACCGACCTTGTTGCGCACGACATAGGTCTGCTCACCCACAAAACGGACCGAGATTTCGGCCATCTTGCTGTCAGGGTCGAAGGTGGCCTCGTGCAGGACGAGTTCCTTCATGCCGACAAAGCTGGCTTCGACCGTCAGGCCATCATGGTCACGCGCAGCGATAGCCTCGGCAAAGCTGGCCTCAACGTCATCGGCAAGAAACGGACGGATCGAGTCAAGCTCGCCGCGTTCGAAGGCCATCAAGATCATCTCATACGCGCCCTTGGCACCGTCAAGGAACGGCGTCACGACGAAGGACGGTTCGGCCTGCTTCATCGCCAAAAGCGCGCGCGCAGCGTCCGAGCCATCTGCGACGTGGTCGGTGATGTCACGATCAGCGCCACCTTCGATCACCTCAAAATCACGACGGACACGAGGGCGCACCTCATCCAGCGGGATCGGCGGCTTTTCAAAACCGTCGCGCGTGCCCAAGACGGACCGCAGCTTGAGGATAAGAAAGATCGCGATCCCGGCAAGGACCAGGAGTTGGATCAGGGACCCGTTCATTGTAAACCTCTGACGGCTTGATGTTCCGATTGGCTTGCGCCTGCATGCCCTCTATGTAGGGTGGGGTGTGTACGAAGTCTACCGCAGGACGGCTGGAAAGCCGAAGGGATACGAAGATGTGGGTTTTTCTTGTCATTCTCTCTGTGCCGCTGATCGAGATCGGGCTGTTTGTCACCCTTGGGGGGGCAATCGGGCTGTGGCCGACGTTGATCTGGGTCATCCTGACAGCGGCGTTCGGCATCCTGCTGCTGAAGGGGATCGCGATGTATGGCGCTGTCTCACTAAGCCGCGACATGCAGGAGCTGAGCGATCCGTTGTCACCCATCGCCCACCGGGTCATGGTTGTGATGGCGGCTGGGCTTTTGATCCTTCCGGGCTTTTTGACCGATGCGATCGGGCTTTTGCTTTTGATCCCGCCGCTGCGGACGATCATCATCAAGTTGATCGGCAAGCGGCTGCAGCAGCTTACCCCACGCCCCGCAGAGGCCATAGTGATCGACGGCGAATGGCAAGAGGCCACCACGGACACCACGCCAACACCGGGCAATCCCTCCGCGGACCGGACACGGCATTGAGGGCGCGGGTTTGACCTGCTAAACACCCGGCAAATTCCTGAAGGAGTGTGCCAGATGGCCGAGGAAACCCAGGCGGGCAACGGTGCTGCCGCCGCAACCACGCCAACCCCGATCCGGATGCAGGTGCTTGCGCAGTATGTGCGCGACCTGTCGTTTGAAAACATGGTGGTGCAAAAAGGCCTGAGCGGCGCCGAAGTGCAGCCGGACATTCAGGTGGCCGTCAGTCTTGACGCGCGCAAGCGGTCGGTCGCCAGCCAGTATGACGTGGTGACCAAGTTCAAGGTCACCTCTCGCAACAAGGTCAACAATGAGACCCTGTTCCTGCTTGAGCTGGAATATGGCGGGACCTTCCTGATCGAGGGTGTGGCAGAGGATCAGCTGCACCCGTTCCTGCTGATCGAGTGCCCCCGGATGCTGTTCCCCTATGTCCGGCGGATCATCTCGGACGTGACGCGCGATGGCGGCTTCCCGCCCTTGAACATCGACCAGGTGGATTTCATGGCACTGTATCGGCAAGAGCTGGCACGTCGGGCACAGACCCAGGCCGCTGCACCTGCCGAAAAGGCAAACTGACCGGGCTCAGGCCCGCTTTGCCCAGATGGCCGCATCGCCCAGCTTTGCGACCATCGCTTCATGCGCGGTCCTTTCCCCGTCCGTAATCCGCGGGGCAAGGGGGGCAGGGCGCGGGCCGGGCCGCCACAGGGTTTCCGCCTGACCGTTGGGCCGTGGGTTCGATGCGGCCCCGCCCAGAACAAGATCAGGCTGCCTGCCGCCAACCAGTTCCAGATAGACCTCAGCCAGAATTTCACTGTCGAGAAGCGCGCCGTGCTTTTCGCGCATCGAATTGTCGATGTTGAACCGCCGGCACAGCGCATCAAGCGAGGCGGGCGAGCCGGGGTATTTTGACCGCGCGATCAACAGCGTGTCGGTGGCGCGCGCCATGGGCAAAGTGGGCAGGCTGGCGCGGTCAAGTTCATGGTTCAGGAATTTCATGTCAAAGGCGGCGTTGTGGATGACCAGTGGCGCATCGGCGATGAAATCAAGGAAAGCGCGGCCGATACGGGCGAAAACTGGCTTGTCGCGCAGGAAGTCATCGCCCAGGCCATGCACCTCAAACGCCTCTTTCGGCACCATGCGTTCGGGGTTGATGTACTGGTGATAGGTCCGGCCCGTGGGCAGGTGGTTCATCAGTTCCACCGCGCCGATTTCGACGATGCGGTGGCCTTCCGAGGGTTCAAACCCGGTGGTTTCGGTATCAAGAACGATTTCACGCATCTTTGGCGATCTGCTTATCTATGGCTGCCAGCATATTCTTGACCGCCGCGCGGGCGGGTTCAAGGGCGGTGGTGGGGATGACGTAATCCGCCCGCGCGCGCTTTTCGGCGTCGGGCATCTGGCGGGACAGAATCAGCTGAAGCTCGGCTTCGGTCATCCCGCGCGCCAGAACCCGGGCGCGCTGGATTTCTGCCGGGGCCGAGACGACGGCGACAGCGTCACAGTCCCGGTCAATCCCGGATTCGTAAAGCAGCGGGACGTCGAGAAGGACAATGGGCGCATCGGCATGGGCGGCAAGGAACGACGCGCGGTCGGCGGCGACAAGCGGATGAACGGCCGCGTTCAGTCGGTTAAGCGCCGTGGGATCCGCCGTGATGATTCCGCGCAGGGCGGGGCGGTTCACGCTGCCATCGGCGGCCATTGCACCGGGGAAGGCCTGCGCCACGGCCAAGGCTGCGGGCTGGCCGGGGGCGTAAAGGCGGTGGACGGCGGCGTCGGCGTCCCAGACGGGGATGCCTTCGGCGGCGAACATCGCGGCGGTGGTCGATTTACCCATGCCGATGGAGCCAGTCAGGCCAAGCCGAAAACTCATGCCGAAAGCACGGCCTTGCGCGTCGCCTCATCCACTTCGGGGCGGATACCAAACCAGCGTTCAAATCCGGGGGCGGCTTGATGCAGCAGCATGCCAAGGCCGTCAACGGTGGTGCAGCCGATTGCCTCAGCCTCAATCAGAAGCTGGGTCTTGAGGGGGGTGTACACCAGATCGGTCACCAGCGCGCGCGGGTTAAGCCGGGTCAGGGACACGCGGAAATCCGGCTTGCCGGTCATGCCAAGCGAGGTGGTGTTGACCACGGTCGCGGCGTCTTCCATCAGGTTGGCGGCCTGCACCCATTCATGGACATGCACCTTCGCACCAAAATCAGACCGCAGCGTATCAGCCCGAGGGCGTGTGCGGTTGGCAAGGCGAATCTCGGGCACCCCAACCTCTATCAACGCGGCGATCACGGCGCGGGCGGCACCACCAGCACCCAGCACAACGGCGGGGCCAGCGGCGGGGGCCCAGTGCGGCGCGTTCTGGCGCAGGTTGGCGATAAAGCCGGAACCATCCGTGTTATCCGCGTGAATCTTGCCATCCTTGCGGAAGATCAGCGTGTTGGCCGCCCCGATCAGCGCGGCCCGATCAGTGACGATGTCGGCAATCTGCAGGATCGCCTCTTTGTGCGGAATCGTGACGTTCAGGCCGACAAAGCCCAGGCGTGGCAGGGTGCGGATCAGATCGGCCAGGTCATTCGGCGCGATGTCGATGGGGATGTAATGCCCCTTCAGCCCATAGCGTTTCAGCCAGTAGCCATGCAGCGCCGGGCTGCGGCTGTGGGCGACAGGGTGGCCTATGACGCCGGCAAGCGGGATGCGGGGATGATCGGTCATCTGGCAATCATGCCCCGAGTTCCCATCCATGCCAACAGCGGCAACAAGGGCAGGCCAAGAATGGTAAAATGATCGCCGGTGATGGCCGAGAACAGTCGAACGCCTTCCTCCTCCATCTTGTAGCAGCCGACCGAGTGGCGGACGCTGTCCCAGTTCCGGGCAAGGTAGGCGTCGATATAGCCATCAGACAGATGGTGCATGGTCAGCCGCGCCTCAGCCACGTGGCGCCAGACGGGCTCGGCGTTTTCATAGGCGACGATGGCAGACTGCAACCGGTGCGTCTTGCCGCGCAAGCGGTGTAGCTGGGCACGTGCATCAACTGGGGTGGCGGGTTTGGAAAACACCTCGCCCTCAAACTCCAGCACCTGATCGCAGCCCAGAACCAGATCACCGGGACGCTTGTCGGCAATCTTGCGGGCCTTCATCTCAGCCAATGCATCGGCGATGTCGCGGGGCTTGGCGCCTTCCGCCAGAAGGGCATCGCGGGCGCTTGCCTCATCCACACGGGGGGCCACAGCCTCAACCTGCAGACCCGCGGCGTGCAGCAGGTGAAGCCGGATCGGCGAGGTCGAGGCGAGGACAAAAACCATGGGCAAGCCTGTGCATATCCGCGCTTTGTTCCGCGGGAGGAAAGAGGGGCGAAAGGGCCGCAACGGCCCATGGCGCAAGTTTCACGCCGCGCCACGGCCTTTGGGCCAGAGATATCCCGCTGTGTGCGGACTTGTCACGGGGTTTGGGACAAACGGCTTATCCCAAGGGAGGAAAATCGGTGGCGATGTGGGGTGGGGATCATTTCCCATTGCAAGCATATGAAATTGTTGGATTTTATTAATCCCCTGTACGGGTTTTGAAAGCTGTCCAGCAACAATCCACAAGATGCGGGCTGTGGGGCGATCTGTGGGCGATCTTCTGCATCCCTTTCTGCACAGGCCCTACATCATCATCATTTCTTCTTTCAAATCTTCTTATTAGAAGAAAGCAGGGACAGCACAGGTTGGGCAAATGATCACGGATTGGCTTGCAGATTGGTATCTGGTGACGAAATCGCTGCATGTGATTGCGGTCATGACTTGGATGGCGGGGATCTTCTACCTGCCCCGGCTTTATGTCTACCACGCCGAGCAGGTTGAGACCGGAACCCGCACTGACGTGATGTTTCAGACCATGGAACGGCGGCTGTTGCGCGGGATCATGAACCCGTCGCTGATTGCGACCTGGATCTTTGGTCTGGCGCTGGTGATCACGCCGGGGATCGTGGATTGGTCGATGCTTTGGCCCTGGGTCAAGGCGGCGGCTGTGCTGGGGATGACGGCGTTTCACGGTTGGGCAGCGGTTCGGCGCAAGGACTTTGCCAACGGCACCAACCAGCGCAGCGGGCGGCATTACCGGCTGATGAACGAAGTGCCGACCGTGCTGATGGTGGTCATCGTCTTTGGCGTCATCGTGAAGTGGTAGGGCACGGACGCTTGCGTCGTTGACTTGCGGCCATCTGGCGGTGTATGGCCCGTTCAGCTAGACCGTCCGGTCAAAGCGCCCCCCGTTCCAGCCCTGCGATGATCTGCCCTGACTTGGGCTGATCCTCCAAAGCCATTTCCCCCAAGGACCGTCGATGACTGTTGATCGTTTGAACCTCTCTGACCTCAAGGCCAAGACCCCGGCCGATCTTCTGGCCATGGCCGAGGAGTGGGAGATCGAGAACGCCCCCAGCATGCGCAAGGGCGAGATGATGTTCTCGATCCTGAAGGAACATGCTGAGGAAGGCTGGGAAATCGGTGGCGATGGCGTGCTGGAGGTGCTGCAGGACGGGTTCGGGTTCCTGCGCAGCCCTTCCGCAAACTACCTGCCGGGGCCGGATGATATCTACGTCTCGCCCGACATCCTGCGCCAGTTCAGCTTGCGGACCGGGGACACCATCGAAGGCGTGATCGCCGCGCCCAAGGACAGCGAGAAGTATTTCTGCATGACCAAGGTCACGCGGATCAACTTCGACGACCCGGAAAAGGCCCGGCACAAGGTGCACTTCGACAACCTGACGCCGCTTTACCCCGATGAGCGCCTGAAGATGGAGGTTGAGGATCCGACGATCAAGGACCGCTCAGCCCGGATCATCGACCTGGTGGCCCCCATCGGCAAAGGCCAGCGCGGCCTGATCGTCGCCCCGCCGCGGACCGGCAAGACGGTGCTTTTGCAGAACATTGCCAACTCGATCGCGCAGAACCATCCGGAGTGCTATCTGATCGTCCTTCTGATCGATGAACGGCCTGAGGAAGTCACCGACATGCAGCGCACGGTGAAGGGTGAGGTTGTCGCCTCAACCTTCGACGAACCGGCGACGCGGCACGTGGCGGTCGCGGAGATGGTGATCGAAAAGGCCAAGCGCCTGGTCGAACACAAGCGCGATGTGGTGATTCTTCTGGACAGCATCACCCGCCTGGGCCGTGCATTCAACACGGTGGTGCCGTCGTCCGGCAAGGTTTTGACCGGTGGTGTGGATGCCAATGCCCTGCAACGCCCCAAGCGGTTCTTCGGTGCTGCACGGAATATCGAAGAGGGCGGGTCGCTGACCATTATCGCCACGGCGCTGATCGACACTGGTAGCCGGATGGACGAGGTGATCTTCGAAGAATTCAAGGGCACCGGCAACTCTGAGATCGTGCTGGACCGCAAGGTCGCCGACAAGCGCGTGTTCCCGGCGATGGACATCCTTAAGTCCGGCACCCGGAAAGAAGACCTGCTGGTCGAAAAAACTGACCTGCAGAAGACCTATGTCCTGCGCCGCATCCTGAACCCGATGGGCACGACCGATGCCATCGAATTCCTGATCGGCAAGTTGAAGCAGACCAAGTCAAACTCTGACTTCTTCGATTCGATGAACACCTGAACCAGAGGCGGCAATGGATACGATCTATGCCACCGCCACCGCGCGGGGTCGTTCCGGGCTTGCTGTGGTGCGGATATCCGGGCCTCAGGCGCTAATCGCGGCGGGGGCGCTGTGCAGCTCCTTGCCAAAGCCACGGGTGGCTGGGCTGCGGCGGCTGGGCTGGCGCGGTGAGCTTCTGGATGAGGCGCTGGTCCTGACCTTTGCCGAGGGCGCAAGTTTCACGGGTGAGGCGGTTGTGGAACTGCATCTGCATGGCGGTGTCGCTGTCGTTGGGGCTGTTCTGCGGGCGTTGGCGGACCAGCCCGGCCTGCGGCTGGCCGAACCCGGTGAATTCACCCGCCGTGCCATGGAAAACGGCGTGCTGGACCTGAGCCAGGTCGAAGGTCTGGCCGATCTGATCGACGCCGAAACCGAAGCGCAGCGGCGGCAGGCGGTCCGGGTGCTATCCGGGTCAGTCGGGCTGCGGGTTGAAGGCTGGCGACGCGACCTGATCCGAGCCGGTGCCCTGCTGGAAGCCACCATCGATTTTGCTGATGAAGAGGTGCCGGTTGATGTCTCACCCGAGGTGCTGGCGCTGATTGACGGCCTGACGACTGATCTTGGGCGCGAGGCTGCAGGCGTTTCCGCAGCCGAACGGATCCGCGACGGGTTTGAGGTGGCCATCGTCGGTGCGCCTAACGCTGGCAAGTCCACGTTGCTGAACCGGCTGGCGGGGCGTGAGGCGGCGATAACCTCAGATATCGCAGGTACAACGCGCGATGTGATCGAAGTGCGAATGGAGGTTGAAGGTCTGGCAGTGACCTTCCTGGACACGGCCGGCTTGCGGGAAACCAGCGATCTTCTGGAACAGGCGGGAATTGACCGGGCTTTGGCACGCGCGCAGGGCGCCGACCTCAGGGTGTTTCTGGGCGACGGGGCAGACCTGCCCGGCCTGATGGCGCAGGGCGATGATCTTGTTGTCCTGGGTAAGTCAGACACAACATCTGGATATGATGGGCTGGCAGTTTCCGGCCTGACCGGGGCCGGGGTGACGGATCTTCTGGCGCGCATCGGCGAGATTTTGCAGACCCGCGTCGCCTCGGCTGGCGCTTTGGTGCGCGAACGCCACCGTCTTGCGGTGACGGGTGCGCTTACCGCTCTGGCCGAAGCGCGGGCAGAGGTGCTAAGGGAGAACCAGAGAGTCGAGCTGGCAGCCGACCATCTGCGGCGGGCGGTCCGGGCACTGGATGCGCTGGTCGGGCGGGTGGATGTGGATGACCTTCTGGGTGAGATTTTTGCAAGTTTCTGCATCGGCAAGTAAGGGGTGTTCCACGTGAAACACTACGATGTCATCGTGATTGGCGGCGGCCATGCCGGCACCGAAGCGGCAGCCGCCGCAGCGCGGATGGGGGCTGCGACCGCGCTTGTGACGCTGCGGGCTGAGGCGATTGGGGCAATGTCCTGCAACCCGGCCATTGGCGGTCTGGGAAAAGGCCACCTCGTGCGAGAGATCGACGCTCTGGACGGTGTAATGGCGCGCATGGCTGACCGTGCAGGCATCCAGTTCCGGCTTCTGAATCGTCGCAAAGGGCCCGCTGTGCAAGGCCCCCGCGCCCAGATTGACCGGCGTCTTTACCGTGAGGCGATGCAGCGGGAGCTTGGCGCCCAACCCGGCCTGACAATCATTGAGGGTGAGGTGGCGCAGCTTTTGTTGGATGCTGCGGTTGTTCGTGGGGTAAAGCTGGCTTCTGGCGTCTCGCTTCTGGCGGGTCAGGTGGTTCTGACGGCCGGAACCTTCCTGAACGGGGTGATTCATATCGGTGACCGCCGGATGCAGGGCGGCCGAATGGGCGATTCGCCCTCCAAGCTCCTCGCCGGGCAGCTGTCAGAGCTTGCGCTGCCGGTTGGGCGGCTGAAAACCGGAACGCCGCCCCGTCTGGATGGCCGTACGATTGACTGGGCGCAGCTGGATATGCAGCCCGGGGACGATCATCCGTCAGTCTTTTCCTTCCTGAATACGGCGCCAGAGGCCAGGCAGATCGCCTGCGGGATCACCCATACGAATGACGAGACGCACCATATAGTGCGAGATAACCTGTCCCGATCCGCTATGTATGGTGGTCATATTGAGGGCGTTGGCCCGCGCTATTGCCCATCCATCGAAGACAAGATCGTGCGCTTTGCCGACAAAACCAGCCACCAGGTCTTCCTGGAACCGGAAGGGCTGGACGATCACACCGTCTACCCGAACGGCCTGTCAACCTCGCTGCCGGAAGACGTTCAACACGCCTACATCCAGACGATTCGCGGCCTTGAGCAGACGGTGATTCTGCAGCCGGGCTATGCGATCGAATATGATTTCTTTGATCCAAGAGAGCTGCGCCGCACGCTGGAAACCAAAAGCGTCGGTGGTCTGTACTTTGCCGGGCAGATCAACGGGACAACGGGCTACGAAGAGGCTGCAGCACAAGGTCTGGTGGCCGGCCTGAATGCTGCCGCTGCGGCCCTGGGGCGCGAGCCGGTCGAGTTCAGCCGGACGGAAAGCTATATCGGCGTGATGGTTGATGATCTGACCAGCCGGGGGGTCACTGAACCTTACCGGATGTTTACCTCACGCGCAGAATTCCGGCTGACGATTCGTGCGGACAACGCTGATCAACGCCTGACCCCGGTTGGAATCATCGCAGGATGCGTCGGGACGGAAAGAGCGCTTCGCTATGCCGAGAAGACCGAACTTCTGGAACGAAGCAGAACCCATCTGATGCATGAGGCCTTGTCGCCAAAAGCCCTGAACGATGCGGGTGTTCTGGTCAGCCGGGACGGTGGAAAACGCAGTGCTTACGAGGCTTTGGCATTGACCGGCGCTGATCTCGTGGCGTTAGGGGCGGCGTTCCCGGCTTATCAGGGAATGTCGCCAGAGGTGCTGACGCAACTTCAGACCGAGGCAATCTACGACCAGTACAGCCAGCGCCAGGCCAAGGAAGTTGCTGATCTGCAACGCCAAGAGATGCAGCTGATTCCGGGGGATTTCGACTATTCTGCCATGGCGGGCCTGTCAAATGAGCTGAAGGCAAAGCTTTCACGTGCCCGGCCGGAGACACTGCTACATGCTGCCCGGCTTGAGGGGGTGACGCCGGCTGCGCTGCTTCTGATTCTCGCACACCTGCGGCGCCCGGTTATCCAACGGCAGGCAGGATAATGGTGGCTGAGGATCAGATTGCAGGGCAGATTGTTTCACGTGAAACAATGCAGACGCTTCGAGAGCTTGACGCGCTGGTTCGCCATTGGACCCCCGCAATCAACCTGATCAGCAAGGCAAGTGTCCCTGTGATCTGGGACCGCCATATCGTTGATTCAGCACAGCTATTTCCCTTCTGTCCCACAGGGGCAACACGGTGGCTTGATATCGGCTCGGGTGCAGGATTCCCGGGTTTGGTCGTTGCGATTTTGGCAAAAGAGGGTAGGCCAGAGCTGAAAGTTACCCTTGTGGAAGCTGACGCACGCAAATCAACCTTCTTGCGGCATGCGGCCAAAGCGCTTGGGCTGACCGTGACGGTGATCACTGACCGAATCGAGTCCCTTCCGGCCGCTAATGCGGACCTTGTTTCCGCAAGGGCCGTTGCCTCTTTGTCGGATTTGCTGCCCTATGCCGCCAGGCATCTTGCTGCTGGCGGCGTCGCCCTGTTTCCCAAAGGGGCTCGGCATGCCGAAGAAGTGGCTGCCGCGCGTCAGAACTGGCTTTTCGACATCGAATCGCACTCCAGCCTCTCAGAGCCGGACGCCGCCATTCTGATCATCAGGAATATCGAACGTGCAAAGCAAGACTGACGGCGTACGCGCCCACATCATGGCGCTGGCTAACCAGAAGGGCGGCGTTGGGAAGACCACGACCGCAATCAACCTGGCCGCCGGGTTGGCAGAGCTTGGCTACCGGGTGCTGCTGGTTGACATCGACCCGCAGGGAAATTCATCCACCGGGTTGGGTATCAGGCCCGATCAGCGCAAGAAAACCAGCTATGATTTGATTGTCGATGGCGCCGATCTACAAGATGTGGTGTTGCCGACTGCGCTTGATCACGTCTTCATCATTCCAGCCAACGCAGATCTTTCCTCGGCCGATCTTGAGATAATGGCCAATGAACGGCGCAGCTTTTTGCTGCACGACGCGCTGCACCGGCCAGAAATGGATGTGTTTCGCTTTGATTACATCCTGATCGACTGTCCCCCGTCGCTAAGCCTGATGACGGTAAATGCCATGGTGGCATGTGATTCGGTCCTTGTCCCCCTGCAGTGTGAGTTCTTCGCCCTTGAGGGCCTGTCGCAGCTGATGCTGACGATTCGGGACGTGCGCCGGTCCGCAAACCCGGCACTGCGAATCGAGGGAGTTGTGCTGACAATGCACGATAGCCGCAACAAGCTGACCGCCCAGGTTGAGGCGGACGCCCGCAGCAACATGGGCGATCTGGTGCTGAAAACGACGATCCCGCGAAACGTGCGGATAAGTGAGGCGCCGTCACATGCCTTGCCAGTACTAAGCTACGACACGGCATCTAAAGGGGCCGCGGCCTATCGTGCGCTTGCGCGAGAGATTGCGGGCCGTCGGAAATCTGTTGAAACATCAGGGGCTTGACGCATGAGTGGCAAGATGGAAAAGCGCGGCCTTGGTCGGGGTTTGTCGGCGTTGATGGCGGATGTGAACCTGGCCGGGCCGGATCAATCTGGCGGACGGCGGGCAGAAACGATGCTGCCGATCGACAAGCTAGAGCCGAACCCGCAGCAGCCGCGCCTGGATTTCAACAGGGAAGAACTTGAAGGCCTGGCCGAATCGATTCGGCAGAAGGGGGTCATCCAGCCCCTGATCGTGCGCCGCAAGATGGGCCGCGATGTCTATGAGATTGTCGCTGGTGAGCGCCGCTGGCGGGCTGCGCAACTGGCGCAACTGCACGAAGTGCCTGTAGTGATTCGTGAGCTGGATGATAGCGAAGTACTTGAAATTGCTATCATTGAGAACATCCAACGATCAGACCTCAGCGCGATTGAAGAGGCGCTGGGTTTCCGCCAGCTGATGACCCGATTCGGTCACACACAGGAAAAGCTTGCCGAGGCGCTTAGC
Source organism: Rhodobacterales bacterium (assembly GCA_038211355.1). Taxonomy (GTDB): domain Bacteria; phylum Pseudomonadota; class Alphaproteobacteria; order Rhodobacterales; family Rhodobacteraceae; genus Tabrizicola. The sequence continues at coordinate 38,960 of JBBQVR010000003.1, forward strand.
AAGAGCCGCAGCCATGTGGCAAACCTGTTGCGCTTGCTGACGCTGCCGACTGATGTGCAGGACATGGTTCGCGATGGCAGGCTTTCGGCGGGCCATGCGCGGGCGTTGATTGGCAGCCCGAAGGCCACGGAAATGGCCGCGCAGATCGTTGCAAAGGGGCTGTCGGTCCGCGAAACCGAAAAGCTGGTGAAGACGCAGGCCACAGTCAAGGCGGGAACCCCCAAGATGACGGCGGGCCCGTCAAAGGATGCCGATACCCGCGCGCTTGAGGCGGACCTGTCGGCCAATCTGGGGATGGCTGTTCGGATTGATCACGCCCCTGGCAGCGCAGGCGGCCTGGTGACAATCCGGTACGACAGCCTGGAAGACCTCGATATCTTGTGTCAGGTGCTGTCGAGCCTACCAGATCGGCTAGCGCGCGGGGATGATTAACCCGCGCTGCTGCGTCCGGCCAAAAGGGCGCGCAGGACGGCGTTCAGCATCATGACACCGGTTTCGGTAGTGCTTATCTGATCGCCAGTCTGCTTGAGAAGACCCAGCTCAACCACCTCAGCCACTGCGCTATCGGGGAGGGGGTGGCCGGCGAGGGCTGCGTAGCGCGCAAGCGACGCGCCCTCTTTCAGGCGCAACGCGAACATAAGGTATTCATTGGCGCGGTCCTCGGCGGGAAGCGCCTCAACCGTTTCGGCAAGGCCTGGGGTCGTCAGGGTCTTGTCCAGCCAGTCGGCGGGCATGCGTTCCGCCACGGTGGCGAAGCGGCGGTCAGACAGGGTCAGCCGGCCATGTGCGCCGGGGCCGACGCCCGCGTAATCACCCATGCGCCAGTAGATCAGGTTATGGCGCGATTCGTCGCCCGGGCGCGCATGATTCGACACCTCATAGGCAGGCAGGCCGGCGGCGGCAGTCACCTCTTGCGTCAGCTCGAACATGTCGGCGGCAAGGTCCTCGGTGGGCAGTCCACGCAGCAGGTTCTTGGCGTGCATCTGGCCAAAGACGGTGCCATCTTCAACCGTCAGCTGGTAAAGCGAGAGGTGCGAGGTGCCAAGGTCTAGGGCACGTGCAAGCTCATCCCGCCAAGCGGCAAGCGACTGGTTCTGGCGGGCGTAGATCAGGTCAATGCTGACCCGGTCAAAGGTGGCCTGGGCGGTGGCAATGGCGGAAAGCGCCTCATCCACGCTGTGCATCCGGCCCAGGCGACGCAGGTCATCAGCGTCAAGGGATTGAATTCCCAAGGAAACACGGTTCACCCCCGCCTTGGCGTATCCGGCAAAGCGGCCAGCCTCAACCGATCCAGGGTTGGCTTCCAGAGTGATTTCAATGTCATTTGCCAGCGTCCAGGTGGCTCGGATGCGATCAAGGATACCTTGGACAAGGGCCGGGTCCATCAAGGAAGGCGTGCCGCCACCGAAGAAGACGGTGTTCAGTACGCGGCCATCGGTCAGCGTGCCGATGCGGTCAATCTCAGCCTCAAACGCGGTCAGCCAGCGGGACTGGTCGACAGAGGCGGCGACATGGCTGTTGAAGTCGCAATATGGGCATTTTGACTGGCAAAACGGCCAGTGCAGGTAAAGACCAAAGCCTGCGTGGCGCCAATCTTCGTAGGTCGGGGCCTCCATCAGGGAAAACAGGCCGTGACAAGCTTGGCGAAAGCGTCAGCGCGGTGGGAAAGGCGGTTCTTTTCCCAGCGGTCCATCTCGCCAAAGGTAAGCTCGTGGCCATCAGGCATGAAGATGGGGTCAAAGCCGTGGCCTTGCGCGCCACGTCCGGGCCAGACCAGGCGGCCGGGGGAAACCCCTTCAAAGACAAGATCTTGACCGTCAGGCCACGCCAGCACAAGGGTGCAGCGGAACTGGGCAAGCCGGGGCTCTGGGGCGTGGATCGCCTCAAGCTCAGACCAGACGCGGGTCATGCCGACGGCGAAATCCCGGCCGGTCGCGGTGGTGGCCCAATCAGCGGTGAACACACCCGGAGCGCCGCCAAGCGCATCGACCGACAGACCCGAGTCATCCGCCAGCGCGACCAGACCGCTGGCCTTGGCGGCAGCATGGGCCTTGAGGCGGGCGTTGCCTATGAGGGTGGTTTCGGTCTCTTCAGGCTCCGCCAGCCCAAGATCAGCGGCCCCCACGACGCTGACACCGTAGGGGGCCAAAAGATCGGCAATCTCCTCCAGCTTGCCGCGATTGTGCGTGGCAACCAGCAGACGATCCCCGATCACACCCGGCATCAGAGGCCCAAAGCCGCTTTCTGCGCGGCGACAAGGGCGGCGTTGCCAGTGCGGGCAAGGTCGAGGAGGTGGAGAAGCTCTTCCTGCGAAAAGGCCGCACCTTCGGCTGACATCTGAACTTCGATCAGGCGGCCTGCGCCGTTCATCACAAAGTTACCGTCGGTGCCGGCAGCCGAATCTTCCAGGTAATCAAGGTCAAGGACCGGCTGTCCGGCATATACGCCGCAAGAGATGGCTGAAACGTGGTCAAGGATAGGATCGCTGACGATGGTGCCCGCCGCCATCAGCTTGTTCACCGCCAGCCGCAGCGCCACCCAACCGCCGGTGATTGCCGCGCAGCGCGTGCCGCCATCGGCCTGAATCACATCGCAGTCGATGACGATCTGACGCTCGCCAAGGGCGTTCCGGTCCACACCAGCGCGCAGGGCGCGACCGATAAGGCGTTGAATCTCTTGCGTTCTACCGGATTGTTTGCCAGCCGCAGCCTCTCGCCGGGTGCGGCTGTTCGTGGCACGCGGCAGCATGCCGTATTCCGCCGTCACCCAGCCTTGGCCGGTGTTCTTCAGGAACGGTGGCGGTTTATCCTCAATCGTGGCAGAACACAGAACGTGGGTTTCGCCCATCTTGATCAGGCACGACCCTTCGGCATGTTTCATCACGCCGGTTTCGATTGAAACCGTACGTAGATCGCTTAGTTTTCTGCCTGACGGACGCATTGCCGGACCTTTCGCTGGAATGCGGCCACTTACGCAACCCCAGACGTCGGATGCAACCCCGATTGATCCCGACAGTGGACCCAAGCACCCCCCAATGACCCAGCAGAATCCCCACGTTTCCGATATGAACGACCGCACCCGTGAAGTGTTTCGCCGGGTGGTTGAGGGGTATCTGACCTCGGGTGAGCCGGTGGGATCGCGCACACTGACGCGCACCCTGACAGAAAAGGTTTCGGCGGCAACGGTCCGCAATGTGATGCAGGATCTGGAGTATCTGGGCCTGCTGGACAGCCCTCACATCTCGGCCGGACGAATCCCCACGCAGGCGGGCTTGCGGATGTTTGTGGACAGCTTGCTGGAGGTCGGGACCGTCGCGCCCGAGGATCAGGAAAAGATCGACGCGACGCTGGGCACCAATGACCATGACGTGGCCACCCTGCTGGATGAGGTAGGGGCCGCGCTGTCGCTGATCACGCGCGGGGCCAGCGTGGTCTTGTCGCCCAAGCGTGAGGCCGCGATCCGGCATATCGAGTTTGTCAGCCTTGCCGCCGATCGGGCGCTGGTGGTGCTGGTCTTTGCCGATGGGCAGGTCGAAAACCGGGTGTTCAGGCCACCGCCAGGGCAAACGCCGTCATCGATGCGCGAGGCGGCGAATTTCCTGAACGCTTTGGCCGAAGGGCTGACCCTGTCCGAACTGCGCCAGCGGATTGTGGGTGAGATCGCCCATCGCCGGCAAGAAATCGATTCGCTGGCCCGGGAACTGGTCGAAGGCGGCCTTGCCCTGTGGGAAAACGCGGGCGAGCCCTCTGAACGCCTGATCGTGCGCGGCAGGGCGAACCTGATCGACGGGGCGGCAGATCAGTCGGAGATAGAGCGGATTCGCGTGCTCTTTGACGACCTTGAACGCAAACGCGACATCGCCGAGTTTCTGCACCTGACCGAGGCGGGCGAGGGCGTGCGCATTTTTATCGGATCAGAGAACAAGCTTTTCTCACTTTCGGGTTCAAGTCTGGTGGTTTCTCCCTATATGAACGCTGATCGGAAAATCATCGGCGCGGTGGGCGTCATCGGTCCGACCCGGCTGAACTATGGCCGGATCGTTCCGATCGTGGATTACACCGCCCAACTGGTGGGCCGCCTTGTGTCCGACCGGGGCAAGGGCTGACAGACAGACGAGGACATGACGATGTCGCAAGATGAAGCAGCTTCGCCGGACGTGAAGCTGGAAGAGTTTGAAATGGACGCCACCTACGATGAGGTGGAGGCGCTGCGCGTTGAACGCGACGAAATGCGTGACAAGTTCATGCGCGTGCTGGCCGAGGCGGAAAACTCGCGCAAGCGGGCCGAGCGTGACCGCAAAGAGGCCGAAATGTACGGCAGCACCCGGTTGGCACGCGATCTGTTGCCGGTGCATGACAACCTGAGCCGCGCCTTGCAAGCGATCCCCGAAGAAAGCCGGGCCGCCTCGTCAGCCCTGATCGAGGGGGTGGAGCTGACTCTGCGGGAGCTGTCGAATGTGATGGCAAAGCACGGGATGACCACGATCACCCCAGCGATTGGCGACCAGTTTGACCCGCAACTCCACCAGGCGATGTTTGAGGCGCCCGTGCCGGGCACCAAGGCCGGGCAGATCATCCAGGTGATGACCGAGGGTTTCATGTTGCACGACCGGCTGTTGCGCCCGGCGCAGGTGGGCGTCTCCTCGACCCCTGGCTGAGTACTGCACGACCCCCGGAGAGGGCTTTCTGCCCTCTCCGGACCTCACCCGAAGATATTTGGGGAAGAGGAAAGCGAATTTTAGTTAAGTTTTAGGGACTTGCTTGAGTTCGTAGAGAAGCCGCAAGGCTTCAATCGGGGTCAGCTCATCAGGGTGGATGTCGCGCAAGCGGGCCTCGAGGATAGACTCCTGTTTCGCGGGGCGCTGAGCTTGCGGGGGCAGGGCGCGGAACAGCGGCAGATCGTCGATCAGCGCCTTTTGTGACCCACCCTCGCGTTCGCCTTTTTCCAGCGCCTCCAGCACCACCTTCGCGCGGTCGATCACCGAAGGCGGCAGCCCCGCCAGCCGCGCAACTTGCACGCCGTAAGACCGGTCGGCGGCACCCTTGCGCACTTCGTGCAGGAAGATCACGTCGCCTTCCCATTCCTTGACGGTGACCGTGGCGTTTTCGACGCCCGCAAGCTTGCCCGCCAGCGCCGTCATCTCATGGTAATGCGTGGCGAAAAGGGCGCGGCAGCGGTTCACCTCATGCAGATGCTCCAGCGTGGCCCAGGCGATGGACAGGCCGTCGTAGGTAGCGGTTCCCCGGCCGATTTCATCGAGGATGACCAGCGCGCGGTCGTCGGCCTGGTTCAGGATCGCGGCGGTTTCGACCATTTCCACCATGAAGGTGGAGCGACCACGGGCAAGATCATCTGACGCGCCAACGCGGCTGAAAAGCTGGCTGACCAGGCCGATATGGGCGCTGGAGGCAGGGACATGGCTGCCCGATTGCGCCAGAAGCGCGATCAGGGCGTTCTGGCGCAGGAAGGTGGACTTCCCCGCCATGTTCGGCCCGGTAAGCAGCCAGATGGCCGGGGTTGTGCCTTGGGCAAGGTGGCAGTCGTTGGCCACGAAGGGTGTGCCACCTTGCAGGCGCAAGGCGCGTTCGACCACCGGGTGCCGGCCAGCGGCAATCTGGAAGGCGCGGCTGTCGTCGATCTGGGGTTCGCACCAGCCTTCATCCGCCGAAAGGTCGGCGAAGGCGGCGGCAAGGTCGATCTCTGCCAAGGCACGGGCAGCTTGGGCGATGGGGGCTGACGCAGCCAGAATTTGCGCTTTCAGGCCGGTATAGTGACGTTTTTCAATCTCAAGCGCGTGGTTGCCAGCGTTCAGGATTCGGGTTTCCAGATCGCTGAGGGGGAGGGTCGTAAAGCGTACCTGACCAGCGGTGGTCTGGCGGTGGATGAAGGTTTCCGGCAGCGCGCGCATCCGGTCTTCATGGGTGGTCGTCACCTCGATGAAGTAGCCCAGCACGTTGTTATGCTTGATCTTCAAGCTTTGGATGCCGGTCTGTGCCGCATAGTCGGCCTGCATCCGGCCGATCACGCCCCGGCCTTCGTCCCGCAGGGCGCGGGTTTCGTCGAGTTCGCCGTCATACCCTGGCGCGATGAAGCCGCCGTCGCGTGCCAGAAGCGGGGGCTCTGTAACCAACGCCTGATCCAGCAGATCTACCAATGTGCCATGGCCGACCAAAGCACTGGCCGCCTGCGCCAGCAGGGGCGGCGCCTGGGTCAGGTGCTGCGCAATCTCGGCGGCCTGCTCCAAACCGGCGCGGATGGCGGTCAGGTCGCGCGGGCCATCCCGGTCAAGCGCAAGACGTGACAGGGCGCGATCGATGTCCGGCACCCGGCGCAGGGCATGGCGTAGCTGGTCGCGGAGGGTTGGGGCTTCAAGCAGGCTGGCAAGGGCTGCCTGCCGGTCGCGGATCACGCCAAGGTCAAGCGAGGGGGCGGACAACCGACGCTCCAGCAACCGGGCACCCCCGGCAGTCACGGTGCGATCAATCGCCGCCAAAAGGGACCCCTCGCGCCCGCCCGACAGCGCCTGCGTCAGTTCCAGATTGCGGCGGGTGGCAGCGTCGATCTGCATCGTGCCGCCCAGTGCCTCGCGCACCGGGGGGCGCAGCAGGGGCATCCGGCCCCGTTGGGTGAGGTGCAGATAATCGATCAACGCCCCCATCGCGGCGACTTCGGCCCGGTCGAAGGTGCCAAACGCATCCAGTGAGGCGACGTTGAACAGTTGGCACAGGCGCTGGTCGGCATTGGCAGAGTCAAAGCTGCCACGCGAAAGGGGGGTGATCGAAACCCCATTTTCCGCCATGTTAGAGACGATTTCACGCTCTCGCGCCTCGCTTAGCAGCAGTTCGCGCGGGGCGATGCGGGCAAGGTCGGGGCCAAGTCGGACCAGCGACGACGGCATCACCCGAAACTCACCCGTAGAGATATCGGCCCAGGCAAGGGCTGCGGTATCCCGCACCTCGGCGAAGGCGGCGAGGAAGTTGTGACGGCGCGCCTCCAGCAACGAATCTTCGGTCAGCGTGCCGGGGGTAACCAGCCGCACCACATCGCGTTTGACGACTGATTTATAGCCGCGCTTCTTCGCCTCGGCCGGGTCTTCCAGCTGTTCGGCGATGGCCACACGAAAGCCCTTGCGGATCAGCGTCAGAAGGTAGCCCTCAGCGGAATGGACCGGCACGCCGCACATGGCGATGGGCTCGCCCAGATGAAAGCCACGTTTCGTCAGCGCGATGTCGAGGGCGGCAGAGGCGGCCACGGCATCGTCAAAGAACATCTCGTAGAAATCGCCCATCCGGTAGAACAGCAGGGCGCCGGGGTTCTTCGCCTTGATCTCCAGATATTGCGCCATCATCGGCGTCACGGCGTCGTCGGTCACGGCATCCCCCCGGTTCAGGCATGATCTTACACCGCAGGCGCGTGGTCTTTCAACGGGTAGGGGCAGGCAGGGTACGCATCCCCCGTATCTTGCGGCTAAAGAACGTAGCGCGAGATATCGGCCGACCGGGCCAACGCACCGATGTTGGTTTCCACAAAGCCCGCATCCACCGTCATTGCCGTACCGCCACGGTCCGGGGCGTTGAAGGACAACTCCTCAAACACCCGCTCCATCACCGTGTAAAGCCGCCGCGCGCCGATGTTTTCGACGCTGCGGTTCACATCGGCGGCGATTCGGGCCAGCGCCTCAATCCCGTCAGTGGTGAAGGTGACGGTCACCTCTTCGGTCGCCATCAGGGCGGCGTATTGCCGGGTCAGGGCATTGTCCGTCTCGGTCAGGATGCGGACAAAGTCGCCTTCCGTCAGGGGCTGAAGTTCCACGCGGATCGGCAGGCGGCCTTGCAGTTCCGGCAACAGGTCGGACGGCTTGGCGATGTGGAAGGCTCCGCTGGCGATGAACAGGATATGGTCGGTTTTCACCGGGCCATGCTTGGTCGAAACCGTAGTGCCTTCGATCAGGGGCAGCAGGTCCCGCTGCACGCCTTCGCGGCTGACATCGGCCCCGCGCGCATCTGACCGGGCGCAGATCTTGTCGATCTCATCAAGGAAAACGATGCCGTTCTCCTGCACCGCCTCAAGTGCCGCCGCGCGAACCGCCTCATCGTCCAATAGCTTGTCAGCCTCTTGCCCGATCAGGATCTCATAGCTTTGCGCCACGGTCAGGCGCTTGCGGCTGGTCTTGCCGCCGAATGCCTTGAACAGGTCCTGCAACCCCTGCATCTGGGTTTCCATTCCCGGCATCCCAAACCCCATCGGCATGGGCGAGGCGTCGGGGACATCCAGATCGATCAGGGTGTCGTCAAGCTCACCCCGTTTCAGTTTTCCCCGGAACAGCTCGCGCGTTTGTTCGCGGGCGTCCTTGCCGGCGATGGCCTCAACCACCCGATCCTCGGCGGCGGATCGGGCGCGGGCATTCACGTCGTCCCGCATCTGCGCGCGGGTGTCGGTCATCGCCACATCCACCAGATCCCGGATGATGCTGTCCACGTCGCGGCCGACATAGCCGACCTCGGTGAACTTGGTTGCCTCAACCTTCAGAAAGGGCGCGCGGGCCAGTTTGGCAAGGCGGCGACTGATCTCGGTCTTGCCGACGCCGGTGGGGCCGATCATCAGGATGTTCTTCGGGTAAACCTCATCCCGCAGATCATCGCCAAGCCGCTTGCGCCGCCAACGGTTGCGCAGCGCCACAGCCACGGCACGTTTGGCGTCGGCCTGGCCGATGATGTAGCGGTCAAGTTCCGAGACGATCTCGCGCGGGGTCAGGTCGGTCATTCGGTTGATCCGTAAGGAGGAAGGCGGGATTTGCCGGGAAAGTCGGGCAGGATGCGCATGACAACGGCGCGAAGCTGAACCCACCAGGTGCCGATGGCGGTGATCAGGCCGCCCAGAGCGATCAGGATGAAGGTCCAGGTGCCGAAGTTGCCGGTATCCCCGACGACCCAAGCCAGGACCAGCGCGATATAGGCGATTGCGGCGGTCAGAAAAGACCGGCGGTCAATCACCAGCGCCAGAACGGTGATGATGACCAGCGCCACGATCAAAAGCCCGATCCCCCCGGCCCCGCCCGAGTTATACAGGGTCAGCGCCACCGTGTTGACCAGCGCAGGGGCCGCCAGCATATGCAGCCAGAACGCGGTGGCGGCATGGCGGCCCAGGCGATGCGGGTCGCGCGTGTCAAACCACATCGCGGCCAGAAAAACCGCAACCCCGAACAGCAGCGTCGCCGTGGCGAATTGCGGGCTTTCGCGCAGGTCGAAGAACCCGTCCATGCCCCCCCGGCCGCCCGTCACGAACCCGCCCAGCGCATCGACCGAGGCGGTCAGCGTATAGACAGCGCCCAGCACGAACAGCCCCAGGATGAAGGCCGAGAATGGCAGTCGGAACCGGCGATACCAAAGCGCCATCCCAAGTGCTGCCAGCACGAAGGCCAACACCACCACAACCCGCAGCGACAGCCCGACCTGACCCAGAATGGTGATGGCCGACAGGTAGATCCCGCCGCCAAAGGCCGTGGCAAGCACCATCGACGGCAGGTTCATCCGCCGCTTCAGGGTGAAGTACTTGGCCCACCACCAGCAGATGCCCGCGCTGATCAGGGGCAGCACAGACATCAGCGCCACGCCACCAAACCAGGCCAGCATGGCTGTGATGCCCGTCAAAAGGATGATCAGGCCGATGGACACGAAAATTTCGGAAAAGCCACGGAAGAACTCGAACGGTTCATCCTCGGCCGGCATTGACGCACGTTTTCCGGCCCGGTCGTTGGCAAGGGCGGTGACAGACGCCGCCTGCGCCTCGGTCAGCACGCCTGAAGCGACGGCGGCGCGCAGGTCTTCGAAGGAAAAGCTCATGCTGGGATCCGTTCCACGGTCAGGTTGCCATTGGTGTAGACACAGATGTCGGCCGCAATCGCCATGGCGCGGCGGGCGATTTCCTCGGCGCTCAGGTCCGTGGTCATCAGGCCCCGCGCGGCAGCAAGGGCATAGTTGCCGCCGGACCCGATGGCGGCAACGTCATGTTCAGGCTCAAGCACGTCGCCCGCGCCCGTGAGGACGAACAGACTTGCGCCGTCGGTTACGATCAGCATCGCCTCAAGATTGCGCAGGTATTTGTCCATGCGCCAATCTTTCGCCAGATCGACACAGGCGCGGGCAAGCTGGCCGGGGGCTGCCTCCAACTTCTTTTCCAACCGCTCCAGCAGGGTGAAGGCGTCCGCGGTGGACCCGGCAAATCCGCAGACCACATCCTTGCCGCCGGGCGACAGCCGGCGCACCTTGCGCGCTGTGCCCTTGATCACGGTCTGGCCCAGGCTGACCTGTCCGTCACCGGCCACGACCACCTCACCCCCGCGCCTTACCGCCAGGATGGTGGTGCCGTGCCAGCCGGGAAATCTGTCATCTGCCATGTCGGCCCCCTATCTTATGCCCCTATATGGCGGGGGCGGGGGGGTTGCTCAAGTCCGGGGTTCCTGCGGCGGGTGCAAAATGAAAAACGCCCGCACCTGGTCAGGCACGGGCGTTTCGCGAATTTCGGTTTCCCGAATGTGGGCGGCTGGCGCTTAGCGGCGCAGGCCCAGACGGGCGATCAGCGTGGTATACCGCGCCTCATTCGTCTTTTTCAGGTAGTCGAGCAGTTTGCGGCGCTGGGCGACCATCATCAACAGACCACGACGCGAGTGGTTGTCTTTCTTGTGGCCCTTGAAGTGTTCGGTCAGCGTGGCAATGCGCGACGACAGGATCGCAACCTGCACTTCCGGTGACCCGGTGTCGTGCTCTTTGGTCGCGTATTCCTTGATAAGACGTGCTTTTTCTTCAACCGTGATCGACATCGGGGTCTCCTTGGCAAAGGGTGATGGCGCAGGCCGGGATGTCGTCCAGCAAGGCCCTTGGAGGTGTCCGCAACACTGCGGATGCGGGCGTATAGGGGGATTCGCCGCCAAAGGAAAGTCTGATCTCAGCCGGGCAGCGGTGAGGAGCCCTTAACCTTGCCCCAAGATTCCGCGGGTGAAGCAGGGGAGACGGCTTTTTCGGGTGGCCTGTCTGTGATATGTAATTGGCAGGTTTTCCGTTATGGTTCAAATCGTTAACGGTGAAAAATGGTTAACGGCTGCAGTGCAGCCGCTGTGTAAGGGGTTGGTGACGTGCTAACGCTGCTTGGTCTTTTCGGGGTGCTGATGGCGGGCGTCGCAGCGGACGCCATCATGTCACCGCATTCAAAGTCTGATGAAGATGACACCGATGATCTCCCGACAGATGAAACCGGCGCTGACAATCCCGTCATGCCAGAGGACGAAGGTGACACCACAAACACCGACGGTTTCTTCCTGTCTGATGATGGTGATGAGGATGTGGCCGAAGATCTGGACCTGACAGGCACTGACCAGGCTGAGGTGCTGTCTGGCGGATATGGCGATGACAAGATCACCGGTCTGGCGGGCGCGGATTTGATTGATGGCCGCGCCGGGGATGACAGTATCGACGCTGGCGACGGCAACGATGCAGTATGGGGTGGTGCCGGGGATGACAGCATTGATGGCGGGCTTGGCAATGACACGGTTGAGGGTCAGGCCGGTGATGACAGCCTGACAGGCGGCGCCGGGGACGATTCACTCGCCGGCCATTCCGGAAATGACAGTCTGTCGGGCGGTGATGGCGCCGATACCCTGCTGGGTGGTGAAGGCAATGATCAACTGGACGGCGGCAGCGGCAATGACTGGCTGGCGGGTGGCTTTGGCGATGATCGGATGGCCGGGGGCGCAGGCAGCGACATTCTGGACGGCAACGACGGCAACGATTGGCTTTCCGGGCTGAACGGTCAGGTTGACGATTTCAACGAAGACTTCCTCAACGGTGGCGCGGGCAATGACACGCTGGTTCTGGGCGCGGGGGATCATGCCTCGGGCGGTGAGGGGGATGATGATTTCGTCCTGCAGGATTGGCTGACCGATGGGGGCGTTGCCCATATCTCAGACTACGACGCAGATCGGGATCAGCTGATCATCATGTATGACCCGAACGCCCATCCTGATCCTGAACTGACCCTGGAGGTCAGCGAAGATGGCGAGCAAAGCACCATTCTACTCAACGGCGCACCGGTGGCGACGGTGCAGGGCAGCGCGGTTTCGCTGAACGATATCCGTCTGTCCGCTGCTTGAAGCCGCGTCACCAGACCCGGGGCTGCTCGTTATAGGCTACATAAAGCGGATGGCGTGGCTGGCCCTGTCCGGTCAGTCCCAGATGGAACAGCGTCAGCGATGATTGCCGCAGCATCGCCTCAACCGCAGCACCGCGCCCGCCCAGCACCCCGTGATTGCCCCAGGCGCAGATCACCCGGTCGGCCCAGTCCAGACTGTCGCGGATCGCAGCGTCATTCCCCGGCCCCACCGGGTCAGCCGCGGCGCGCATTACCTTTGGGTCGGTGGCGCGAAAGGCAAAGATGTTGGTCACCCGGAACGCCCCGAACCCCAGCACCCGCGCCCGGCGTTCGCAGCGTTCCACCGTGGGGTCATTCTGCACCTCGGTCGCGGTTGAGGGGTTGAGCATCACGAACAGCGCCCGTTCCCCCGGCCCCCAAACCCGCGTCAGCAAATAGCGATAGGTCTCACAAGGCGAATACACCGCCTCAGACTGCGCATCGCCCTTGGTGAATGCCCGCGTGATCATGTTGGCCCCTTTACTGACGGCACAAATCCTAACGTGCCGCCGCCGGATACGAAACCCGCCCCTACGAAAGCCGCTGGATCACCGGCCCATTCCCCGCATACTGCCCGCACCCAACCCCGGACCGCCCATGCGCTATTTTCAGGACTATCCCGCCCGCACCGGCGCCCGCACGCTGTTCAAGATGCAGCACTATCTGCCGATCTATGATGAGGTGTTGTCGCCATGGCAGGGCCGCGACATCAGTTTCCTTGAGATCGGGGTTTACAAAGGTGGGTCCATGCCGATGTGGCAAGGCTTCTTCGGGCCCGCCGCGCGGCTGACGTTTCTGGACATCGACCCTGCCTGCCGGGCACTGGAACTGCCGGGCACACGGGTTGAGATTGGCGATCAGGCCGACCCCGCTTTTCTGGGCCGGATCAGTGCCGAACATGGCCCTTTTGACCTGGTCGTCGACGATGGTGGCCACAAGATGCACCAGCAGATCACCAGCTTTCGCCACCTTTGGCCCAGCTTGCGCGACCGGGGGCTTTATATCGTCGAGGATACCCATACCAGCTATTGGCCCGGCTTTGGCGGCGGCCATCGCAACCCGGCCAGCTTTATCGAATTCGCCAAGGACCTGATTGACCAGATGCATTCCTGGTACACCGAGGATGACGACGCCTTCCCCCTTCACCCATTGGCGCGGGAAATCGGCGGCATCCGGTTTCATGACTCATTGGTCATCGTTGAGAAGCGCCTGAAAGAGCCGCCACTGTCGATCACCGCCAGCAATGGCCAGGTCACCGGGTCACGCAAACTTCTGCAAGTGCGGGGGCGACGGTCGATCTTCTAGGCCCAACCCTTGCGTCGCCCAACCCTTGCATCGAAGGGTCTTCCCCGCTAGCACAGCCCCGACCTTCAGGAGACGCCAGATGGACGGGATCGACACGCTACGCGCCAAGTATCTTGCCGCCGTTATCGGTGCGGCGGATGAGGCGGGTCTGGAAGAGGTGCGCCTTTCCGCCCTTGGCAAGAAAGGCGAAATCAGCGCGCTGATGGGCACCCTTGGCAAGATGGAGCCTGAGACGAGGAAATCGGCCGGCGCCAGTCTGAACGTCCTGAAGGATGAAATTGACGCAGCCCTGCGCGCCCGCAAGACCGCGCTGGGCGATGCGGCACTTGATGAACGGCTGAAGGCTGAATGGCTGGACGTGACACTGCCCGGGCGTCCGCGCCCACGGGGGACGATCCACCCGGTGTCGCAGGTCATGGAAGAGCTGACGGCGATCTTCGCCGACATGGGGTTTTCCGTGGCGGAAGGCCCGCAGGTCGAATCCGACTGGTACAACTTCGATGCGTTGAACATCCCGCCGGAACACCCCGCGCGGCAGGAACACGACACGTTCTTCATGCACCGCGCCGAAGGCGACACCCGCCCGCCCCACGTCCTGCGCACGCACACATCCCCGGTCCAGATTCGCGCGATGATGGCGCAGGGCGCGCCGATCCGCGTCATCGCCCCCGGCCGCGTCTACCGCATGGACATGGACCAGACCCACACGCCGATGTTTCACCAGGTGGAAGGTCTGGCGATTGACCGCGCCATCAGCATGGCCAACCTGAAATGGACACTGGAAGAATTTTGCCGCGCCTTCTTTGAGGTGGACAAGGTCGAACTGCGGTTCCGCGCCAGCCATTTCCCCTTCACCGAACCCAGTGCCGAGGTCGACATCCGCTATTCAAACGTCGGCGGTCAGCTGAAGATCGGCGAAGGCGACAAGTGGATGGAGATTCTGGGGTCCGGCATGGTGCACCCCAAGGTGCTGTCGGCGGCGGGGGTGGACCCGACGCAGTGGCAAGGCTTCGCCTTTGGCATGGGGATCGACCGGATCGCGATGCTGAAATACGGCATCCCCGATCTGCGCGCCTTCTTTGAGGCTGACCTGCGTTGGTTGCGCCACTATGGGTTCAGCGCGCTGGACGTGCCGGATCTGGCGGGCGGGTTGTCGGCCTGAGCTTGGGGGGTGGCAATGTCTGACGTGGAAGACGAAGACCTAGCCGCCCGCAAATATGCCGCCGCGCATGATCCGGCTTTTCCGCAGCGGCGGGAAGAGGCGTATCAGGCCATCGTCACGGCCCTGGACGCCGCCCTTGGGCCGCTGGGATACGGGCTGAAGGGCAGCACCTGGACGCGATATTCAGACGCTGGAAAGTCAGCGGTGCACCTGCAGCGCAGCCGCTATGGCTGGGAGGTGCAGGTCGCGCTGCGCTTTCTGACGCCCGACGGCGATGCGCCCGACCACCCCGATTGGGATGACGGCGCCGATGTGACGCTGGAACGCTTTGGCGGCGGCGACGGTGAAGATCCGGGGCGGCTGGCGTTTCTGGATGTGCTGGAAAAGCCTGCGCAATTGGCGCGGATGGTCGACATTCTGGTGGATGAGGCGCTGCCGTGGCTAGACAGCCTGCATCTGCCGGGCAGCTGATCGCCCCGCCCAGCTGCCGGTTGCCCAGCAGGCCGTAAGAAGATAGCCGCCGGTCGGGGCCTCCCAATCCAGCATCTCACCTGCCACAAAGATGCCGGGCAGGGCCTTCAGCTCAAGCTCAGGCGACAGCGACGCCCACTCCACCCCCCCCGCGACCGAGATGGCCTCATCCAGGGGGCGCGGGCCTTGCAGGGGGATGGTCAGGTGCTTGAGGTGGTCAAAGGGGGCGGCGCGGGCAAACTCCATCACCAGCGCGACACCTGTCTTCGTCAGGCCAAGTTTGCGCAGGCGGTTCACCGTGCTTTCGGATGGCTTCATCCGGGCAAGGCGGCTGGTGATATCCGCCAGGGTCAGGCCGGGCAGAAGATCAAGCGCCAGGGTCGCCCCTTCGCGCAGGTCGCGGCTGATGGCGTAGATGCCGCCACCTTCCAGACCGCGCTCGGAAATCACGAACTCTGCCCGTTCGCGGTGGGGGCCTGCAATCAGCGCCACGCCTTTGACCGGCTGGCCAAAGTGGGGGGCCATCCTGGGCGACCAGTCAACGCGGAACCCGACGTTCGCAGGCTTCCACGGCGCGATCCCGACGGCCTTTTCCCGCAGCCACGGCACCCAGGCGGCATCGGACCCAAGCCGCTGCCAGCTTGCCCCACCAAGGGCAAGGACCGTGACCTGCGGGGTAAGCACCTGCGCGCCTTGGGGCGTGTCAAAGCGCAAGCCCGTGCCGTCAAACCCCGTCCAGCGCCAGCGGGTGCGAATGTCCACGCCTGCCGCGCCCAGCCGTTCCGCCCAGGCGCGGAGGAGCGGTGAGCCCTTCATCGCCACCGGAAAGACGCGCCCGGATGACCCGGTAAACACCTCTTGCCCCAAGGCGCGGCACCAGATGTGAACCTCACGCGGGCCAAAGTCCTGCAGCATCGGCCGCAGTTGGGGCGCGTCATAGTTGCGCAGGAACACCTCAAGCGGTTCGTCCTTGGTGACGTTAAGCCCGGATTTCCCGGCCATCAGAAACTTGCGCCCGATCGAGGGTTTTCCGTCGCAGACCACAACCTTGACCCCGGCCTTGGCAAGCTCTTCCGCCGCCATCAGCCCGGCAGGCCCTGCGCCAATGACAAGGGCATAGGTCACGCGGGCTGGTTCCGCAGTTCAACCACGCGGCGGGGATAGGGCATTTCGATCCCTGCCTCTTTCAGCGCGTTCCAGACCGCAAAGAGGACGGGCGAGCCATATTTGTTCTTCCCATCGTCGATGCCCGCCACCCAGTATTCGACGGCAAAATCGACACTGCTTTCGCCAAAACCGCGCAATTCGCAGTCGGGGCCATCGGGCGATTGCAGGACGAACGGCAGCTTCGCCACCGCCGCCTCGATCAGTGCGGGCACAAGGTTGATGTCCGTCTCATAACTGACGGAAAACAGCGCTTCATACCGGTTGGCGCTGCCCTGGTCTGAGTAGTTGACCACGCGGGTGGTGATGAAATGTTCGTTTGGGACGACGATCCACTTGCCGTCAAACGTTTCAAGGACGCAGGCCCGCGCGGTCATCTTGACGATGGTGCCCTTTTCGCCGCCGTCCAGCTCGACATGGTCGCCGACGGTGGTCTGGCCTTCAAGAAGCAGGATGATGCCGGAAACGAAGTTGGCAGCGATCTGTTGCAGGCCAAGCCCGATGCCGACACCCAGCGCGCCGCCCAGGACGGCGACGGCGGTCAGGTCGATTCCCATGATCGACATCAGAAGCAGGAAAGCCGCGCCGAAGATGGCAACTTCGCTGGCCTTGATGGCAAGCTCACGCGTGGCGGGGCGCAGGTCGGGCTGTGCCTTGATATAGCCGGCGGATTGCCGGTTGGACCAGGCCCCCAGCCAGACCAGAAGCGCACCAGCGATGCCCCCTCGGATCAGGGACAGCGCGGTGAACTGGATGTTGCCAAGGTTGACCTGCGCTTCGCCCAACCGGGTGGTCGCCTCATCCAGAAGGCCAAGGGTATGCAGCCCCATGACAGGAAGAAGGACATAACGGCCCATCAGCTTCAAGAAACCGGCGGGCAGGACTTTGCGGACCAGTGCGACGGCAGTCAGGAAAAGGAAGACTCGCTTGCCAAAGCCGATCACCTCGCCCTGGCCAAAGGTGGCGCGGGTCAGGCCCTCACCCACCGCCGTCAGCACGTAGGCGAGGAGGGGAAGGAGAAGCGGCAGGAATTGCAGGGCAAAGCGGCGCAGCCGGGCAAGGATATGAGCAGCCTCAGGCTTTGGGGTCAGCGTGCGCTCGATAATGGGGGAGACGCGGCCCGACAGGGTGCGGGCGACGACGTAGGCCGCGATCAAAAGCGCGAACTGCGATAGTGCTGCGGGCGAGGACAGCCAGCCAAGCGCTGTCTCGGTTGCATCGTTCAGCCAGGCTTGCACGGTGTCCACGCGCTATTTCCGGTTGTGGGCAATGCGCCCGATGGTGTTCAGCAGGATCTGCGCGGCAAGGATCGTGGTGGTGCCGGAATGGTCATAGTCGGGGGCAACCTCAACCAGGTCGATGCCGATGATGTTGCCCTGGCGGGTCAGGCCATCAATAAGTTCCAGCACCTCATAATACAGGAACCCGCCGTGCGAAGGGGTGCCGGTGCCCGGCGCGATTGACGGGTCAAAGCCGTCGATATCCAGCGTCAGGTAGTAGTCAACGCCCTTGGGGATGCGGGCAAGCGTGGCCTCCACCCCCAGTTTGCGGATCTGGCGGACCGACAGGATGTCAGACCCCATGGCGCGGGCGTCGTCATAGCCGTCTTTGGCGGTAGAGCTGACATTGCGGATGCCCAGCTGGCTAAGGCCGGTGACGTGATCCTGTTCCGCCGCGCGGCGCATCGGGTTGCCGTGGCCGTGGCGGACGCCGTGGCGCACATCGACGAAATCCAGATGCGCGTCGATCTGGACGATGTGCAGCGGGCGGCCGGCAAAGGCGCGGATGCAGGGGATATTGATCGAATGGTCGCCCCCCAGAACCACCGGCACCGCCCCGGCGGCAAGGATGGCGCGGACGCCAACCTCGATGTTGGCGTGGCTTGTTTCGGTATCGGTGTGGACGATGTCGGCGTCGCCGATATCCAGAATGCGGACCCCTGCCAGATAGGTCACGTCATCCTCATGGTCATAAGCCCCGCCATGGCCGAAGGAAAAGAGGGTCGATGCCTCGCGGATCCCCCGTGGTCCGAACCGCGCCCCGGCCCGCCATTGGGTGCCAAAGTCGAAGGGCGCGCCAAGGATGGCGAAATCGGCGTCAATCTTTGACCAGTCGGGCTGGTAGGGGTTCTTGCCAAAGGTCGAAATGCCGACGAAGGGCAAGTTCAGCCGCCCGGTGTCATAGCTGTTGGTCATGTTGCATCCCCCGATAACCTTGCCCGTGTCATGCGCACCAGATCCGTGACATGGCCTTGATCGGCTGCCAAGGCATCGGCTGCAAGGGCCATTGCGCTGTCCATCAGGCCGTCAGCCGGAACGATCCGGTCAATCAGGCCCCAGGCCAGTGCCTCGTCTGTGCCGATCCTTTGCCCAGCCAGCAGGATCATCCGGGCTCGGCCCGGGCCGATCAGGGCGGTCAGGCGGCCGGGGTCAGACGGTTGCGGCAGGTAGCCCAGCCGCATCACGGGGTAAAAGAATTGCGCGCCCGGCACTGCAATCCGCACATCGCACGCCAGCGCAAGGCCCGTGGCCCCGCCCGCCAGCGTGCCATTCAGCGCGGCGATGGTCAGGCCGGGAAAGGTGGCGATGGCGTTGGTCAAAACCTCCCAATCCGGGCTGGTGCCAAGGCCACAGCGCATCTCCTCAAGATCCGCCCCGGCAGAAAAAACGCGGCCTTCACCGGTCAGGACCAGGGCCTTGGCCCCGACCGCCAACGCTTCGGCCACAGCAGCGCACAGGTCGCGCAGCATGTCCCCGGTCAGTGCATTGGCCTTTTCGGGCCGCGCCAGATGCAGGATGCAGCAAGCGCCTTTTTGTTCAGCCTTGATCATCTTTCCCCCAATGACCGCGATTCCAGACCCGCCCGGCCAGCGGATACCCTTGACGCCTGCAAGCGTGATAGAAAGGATGCCGCAACAATTTCAACCCGAAAGGCGTTTTTGACATGACCCGGATCCTGTCTTCCACCACTGCACTTGCGCTTGTGCTTGCCGCCCCCGCCGCCTGGGCCGATGTCACGCCTGAAGAGGTGTGGCAAAGCTGGCAGTCCTTGGCCACCTCGGCTGGGCAAGAGCTGACCTTCGACAGCGCCGTGCAGACCGGGGACACGCTGGCCGTATCGGGCCTGATCGTGACCTACAGCGATGATCTGAGCGGCAGCTTTTCCGCCAACATGGACAGCTTGACCTTCACGGACAACGGGGATGGCACGGTGGCGGTCACCATGGCCGAGACCTATCCGATGACGCTGGCCTTTCCCGCTGATGGCGGCGGGCCAACCGCACTCAAGCTGACGGTCACCCAACCGGGCGCGCTGATCACCGCAGGCGGCAGTGCGACGGAAACCAGCTATGACTTTGCCGCCCCCTCCGTGACGGTCAGATTGGATGAGGTGACGGGCGCTGACGGTCAGCCGCTGGAAACCGAGGCTGACATGCTGATGACCGACATGGCCGCCAGCTATCTTATCCTGACGGAAGGCGACAAGACCACGCTCGACAGCAGCTTTTCGGTAGGGTCAGTGGTGCTGAACCTGGCGGGCAAGGGCATGGAGGGTGAGGGGGAAGGCACGGTGACCCTGTCGCTGGCCGATTTTTCGGGCACGACCAAGGGCAACTTTCTGGGGGCCGAAGTCATGGCAAACATGGCTCTGGCGCTGAATTCAGGGGTCACCACCGAAAGCCGCTTCAGCTTTGGTCCCATGACGATGACCGCCGATATTGTTGAGGCAGGCGGCCCGGTAAAACTGGGCGGCAGTCTGACGGGCGGCAGCTTCGATCTGGTGCTCGACAAGGACAAGATCAATTACGGCACGTCGGTCACGGGCGGCAGCTTTACCGCCTCGGGCCCGGACATCCCGTTCCCGGAGGTGGCCTTCGGATTTGCCGAGTCCGGGTTCGGCATCACGATGCCCGTGTCCAAGTCTGATACGCCGCAGGATTTTTCCTTTTTGACCAAGCTGGTTGATCTGACCGTTTCCGAAGATATCTGGGGACTGGTCGATCCCGGCGCTGCCCTGTCGCGTGAGCCGGCAACCCTGATCTTTGACGTCAAAGGCACCGGCTTTTGGAATCAGGACATCATGGACCCCGCCCTGCAAATGGAAGGGGCGCAACCTCCGGGTGAGCTGACCTCGCTGGACCTGACGCAGGTGCTGGTCAAGGCGGCCGGGGCTGAGGTTGGGGCCACGGGTGCGCTGACCTTTGACAACACCGATCTTGTCACCTTTCAGGGTGCTCCGGCCCCGTCTGGCAGCATCAATGTCACGATCAAGGGCGTGAACAAGCTGATCGACAACCTGATCGCGATGGGCCTCTTGCCGGCGGAACAGGCGATGGGCGCACGGATGATGCTGGGCCTTTTTGCTCGGCCCGGCCCCGGACCGGACGAGCTGACCTCGTTGATCGAGTTCAAGGATGGCGGGCTGTTCGCAAACGGCCAGCAACTGCAGTAGTGCCAAGGGATCGGGGGCGGGCATGTCCCGCCCCACCCTTGCACTGACCGGGTGGCAGGGCTACCTCACCCTGAACGCCAAGGGGATATGCCATGACCGCACGCCTTTCTGATCTGACCGCATCCCTGCTGGACGCTGCGCGCAAGGCCGGGGCTGAAAGTGCCGACGCGCTGGCCGTGGATGGCACGTCGGTGTCGATCGAGATCCGCAAAGGCGCGCTGGAGCAGGCCGAGCGGTCTGAAGGGGTTGAGATTGGCCTGCGTGTCCTGATGGGGCGGCGGCAGGCCTGTGTGTCCGCCTCGGACACCTCGGCCGCGACGATCACGGCGTTGGCGGAACGCGCCGTCGCCATGGCCCGTGAGGCACCGGAAGACCCGAATGCCGGTTTGGCGGACCCTGACCAGCTTGCGCAAGGCTGGGATCTTGCGGCGCTGGAACTGGCCGACACCGCGCCCGAACCCAGTGCAGCCACGCTGGAATCCGCCGCTCGCGCGGTTGAGGCTGCCGCGCTGGAGTTTGAGGGCATCACCCAGGTTGAGGCTGCCGCCGGTTACAGCCGCCGCCAGCTTCACATGGCCGCGACAAACGGGTTTTCGGGGGGCTATGGGCGCACCTCAACCTCACTTTCCGGGGTGGCGTTTACCGGGTCAGGCACCGACATGCAGCGCGATTATGCGGGCGAAGGGCGGACCCATGCAGCTGATCTGCCGGGGGCTGACGGCATTGGCCGCCTTGCCGCCGAACGCACCCTGCAGCGCGTGGGGTCGGTCAAACCAAAGACCGGCACCTACCCGGTGGTCTATGATGAACGGGTGGCGGCCTCGCTGATCGGGCACCTGTTGTCGGCGATCAACGGCAGTTCCATCGCGCGCGGGTCAAGCTGGGCGCGCGACCTTTTGGGCAAGCAGGTGCTGCCCGCCGGTCTGTCGCTGGTTGAGGACCCGCACCGCCCGCGTATTTCTGGCTCACGCCCGTTTGACGGCGAAGGCTTGGCGACGCGGCGGCGTGAGATTGTGGCCGATGGCGTGCTGACCGGCTGGGTGCTGGACTTGGCGACCGGCCGCAAGCTGGGGATGCCGTCCACCGCCAACGCTTTTCGCGGGACCGGGGCGCCACCTTCGCCATCAACCACGAACCTTGACCTAAGCCCCGGCCTGCGCAGCCGTGCCGATCTGATCGCCCAGATGGGCACGGGGCTTCTGGTCACCTCGATGATCGGCTCGACGATCAACCCGACGACGGGGGACTATTCGCGCGGGGCATCGGGGTTCTGGGTGGAAAACGGGGTGATTTCGCACCCGGTCCACGAATGCACCATCGCAGGCAACCTGCGTGACATGCTGCTGCGGATCGTGCCCGCGAACGACGCCCGCGCGCATCTGTCCACCCGGGTTCCGTCCATCCTGATCGACGGGATGACCCTTGCCGGAGCGTGACATGTTTTCGCGTGATCTGGCCCTTCTGACCGACGCCGCGCGTGAGGCGGGGCGCATCGCGCTGCGCTTTTGGCGGCGGGAGCCGAAGGTCTGGGACAAGGGCGGCGACCATGGCCCGGTGACCGAGGCTGACCTTGCGGTCAATGACATGCTGAAGCTGATGTTGCTGTCAGCAAGGCCTGACTATGGCTGGTTGTCTGAGGAGACGCCGGACGATGCCGCCCGCCTGTCGGCTGAGACGGTCTTCATCATCGACCCGATCGACGGCACCCGCGCCTTTGTGGCGGGGGAAGAGACCTTCGCCCACTCCCTCGCCGTGGCGCATAAGGGAAAAGTGACGGCAGGGGTGGTGTTCCTGCCCGCGCTGGACAAGATCTATACCGCATCCGCAACCTCGCCGCCCTTGAAGGATGGCCAGCCGATTGCCGCCAGCCGCCGTGACCGGCTGGAAGGCGCAGATATCCTGACGACAAAAGTGAACATGACGCCCGAGAAATGGCCGGGCGGCGTTCCAGAGATCACCCGCAGCTTCCGCGCCTCGCTGGCTTACCGGCTATGTCTGGCGGCAGAGGGCCGGCATGACGGGATGCTGACCCTGCGCGACGCCTGGGAATGGGACATTGCCGCCGGCGGCCTGATCGCCGAACGCGCCGGGGCGGTGGTGACCGATCAGCTGGGCGATGCCTTGCGGTTCAACACGCCGGGTGCGCAGGCGAAAGGCGTGCTTGCAATGCCGCCAGCGCTGCATGCCGAGGCTTTGCGCAGGTTGCGGGGTTAAGGCCGATTTCTTCAAAGAAATCGGGCC
>JBBQVR010000004.1:0-58347 GCA_038211355.1 Rhodobacterales bacterium
CCACGGTCCCACTGGCGCTGGAGGGCACGGAAACCGGCCGCACTCTGGCCCGACGGGGCCTTGGGCTGGTGCTGCCTGACCTGCAGCCCGTGACCGTTGCCACCTTCATCGCCGGCCTCGACCATGCGCGGCTGGCGGCGCTGCGTGGCGGGATTGCCAAGACCGCCATGACCGATTGGCGAACCTCGCGCCAGGAATGCATTCGCCTTGTCGAACAGTTGGCAGGACGGGCAGACGCGCCCCGAACCGCCCCCGAAAGACCAAGACCAGACCAAGTGGAGATTGCCGGATGACCGCAGCACCCCTATTGGCCCCCAAGGGCCGGATCATCGTGGTGATACCCACCCTGAACGAGGCACGCCACATCCGCACCGTGATCCGCACGCTGTCAGGCAGCGCGCATCGTCTGGGGGCGCTGATCGTCGTGGTCGATGGCGGATCGACCGACGGCACGCCGGATATTGTCGCCACAGAAGCCGCGCTTGACCCTGCCGTTGTGCTGATGCGCAATCCCCGCCGCTTGCAGGCCGCCGCGGTCAATCTGGCGGCAGAGGCGTTTGCAGACCGCGCCGACTGGATCATCCGCGTCGATGCCCATGCAGGCTACCCCACCGACTACTGCGACGTTCTGCTGGCCGAAGCCCAGCGCACCGGCGCCGACAGTGTTGTCGTGCGGATGCATGCCACTGGCTCTGGTCCTGGTGCCGGCCTTGTTCAGCGCAATGTGGCCGCAGCGCAAAACGCGCTGTTCGGCAACGGCGGATCGGCCCATCGCAGCGGTGGTTCAGGGCGCTTTGTCGACCATGGCCACCATGCGCTGATGCGTCTGCAGGCCTTCCGGGCGGTAGGCGGCTATGACGAAAGCTTCAGCCATAACGAAGACGCCGAACTTGACCAGCGGTTTGCCAAGGCGGACTTTCGCATCTGGCTGACCGCAGCGACAGGGATCGATTACTACCCGCGTGACACTGTGACCGGGCTTGCCCGGCAGTATTTCCGCTTTGGCGCGGGCCGAATGGCAACGGCATGGAAGCATCCGGGCAGCCTGAAGGCGCGGCATTTCATCCTGATCAGTATTGCCCCGCTGGCCATGCTTGCGGCCCTTGCCCCATTGCAGCCGCTGCTGGCGGTGCCGTTCGGGCTGTGGCTTCTGGCCTGCCTTCTGGCCGGGGTGGTGACGGCCCTGCGGGCTGGGCGGCCCGACATCCTGCCCTGCGGACTGGCGGCCGCAGTGATGCAGGCGTCATGGTCGTTCGGCTTTCTTGCCCGGCTGGTGCAACTTGGCCTGCAAGGCCTTGGTCGCACGCGCCGAACCCTGCCCACGCCGCCCGCAATGACAGGAGAATGACGGTGAAAAGGATGCTTGTCCGGTTCAACGACAGTAACCCCGCCATGGCCCCAGAACTCCGGCCGGCCCGCAATGGCATGGAGATTGATCTGGCGGGGTTCGCCGCGACCCTGCGGCGGCAGCACATCGTCATGCTGGGTGCAATGCTGGGTGCGCTGGCGCTGGGGATGCTGCATGTCCTGACCGCGCCGCGCGTTTACATGGCCTCGACCCAGGTCATGATCGGCGAGGATATCGCCGGTGTCGGCGACGGTTTCAGCCGGGGGGGCGGCCAGACCCAGAATGAGGTGATGCTGGAAAGCGCGCTGCGGGTGCTGCAGTCGCAAACCCTGGCGCTGGCCGTCGTGAACGAACTGAGCCTGCATGAAAGCGAGGCGTTCCTTGCGCCGCCGCAATCCCTGCTTGGGCGCATTGTCGGTTTCCCGCGCATGGTGCTTGGTGCCCTGTCGTCAGGCCGTGCAGCGCCCGTGACCGAGGCTGACCCCGAAGCCGCCGAAATGCATCAGCGCATGCTTGCAGCGGATGCGTTGCGCGACAGCATCGAGGTCCGGCGTGAGGGGCGAAGCTCGGTCTTTCTGGTGCGCTACACCTCGACCGACCCTGAACTGGTCGCGGCGGTGGCCAACGCCTATGGGCAGGCCTTCGTGTCTGACCAACTGATCGGCAATGTCGAAGCCTCGTCCCGGGTGCTGGACTGGCTGCAGAACCGTCTGTTCGTCATTCAGGACAACTCCTCCCAGGCCGCGTTGCGGGCCGAAGAGTTTCGCGCCCGCAGCGGGCTGGAGACGATCGGCGGGGAATCGATCACCGTGCAGATGATCGCGCAGCTGAACGCCGATCTTGCCACCGCCACGGTCGAGGTTGCCCGGATGCGCGCCCTCAGCACCATCTATGCCGAGCTGCGCGCGCTTGACCCCGAACAGTTCGTCCAGTCCGGCGCGGCGGGGGCAAGGGTGCCTGATGCCGAGTTTTCGGCCGGGCAGGAACGCCTTTTGTCGTTGCAGCAGCGCCTGGATGAGGCTGAGCGCCGCTATGGCCTGGACCATGCCGCCGTGCTTCAGTTGCGCGAACGCATCGCCACCGAAGGCCGCGCCCTGCAACGCGAGATGCAGCGCCTGCACGAAACCACCGTGAACGCCCTTCGCGCGCGTGAAACCGAGATCGCCATACTGCGCGACAGCATCAACGAAATCGCGGTAGAGAACCGCGGCCTTGCCACCGCGCGCGTGGAATTGCGCGCGATGGAACAGCAGGCCGAAATCTATGAGGCGCTGAACGAAGCCTATCTTTTGCGGCTGAAGGACCTTGAACAGACCCAGACCTTTCCGGTGACGAATGTCCGCGTGCTGTCTTTCGCCGATGTGCCGACGAATCCGATCGCGCCGCGCAAATCGGTGATCCTGATGGTCATGCTGGTGCTTGGGGCGCTGGCCGGGGCCGCCTTCGCCCTGTGGCGTGAACGGGCGCAGAACTTCATCCGCACCCGCGAGGAATTGCAGGCGGCTACCGGCCTGCCGTTCCTTGGCTATCTGCCGCAGATCGAACCCGACGACCTTGGCACCCCAGCCGAGGCTGACGCCCTCCCCAAGCAGCCACGCAACAGCGATGAGCCGCGCAAAGGCTTCAAGTATGACTTCGCCGCGCTGAAAAACCCGCGATCCCACTTTACCGAAACGCTGCGCAACATGCGGGTGATCCTGGAAGGCAATACCAGCAGTACTGCCGGCTACGTGCTTGGCGTGGCCTCGATCCGCCCGGGTGAGGGCAAGACCACAACCGCGGAAAATCTGGCCGCACTGGTGGCAGCCTCGGGGCGGTCGGTTCTGCTGGTCGATGCCGATGTGCGCACCTCATCGCTAAGCCGCAAGTTCCGCCAGTCGATGGGCACCGGCCTGCGTGAGGTGCTGCTTGGCCGCGCCGGCTGGGAAGAGGCCCTGCGCCGCGAGCAGAACACCGGGTTGCATTTCCTGCCGTCAACCTTTCCGGCCAATGATCCGCTTGCGGGTGATCTTGTTGGCGCGCCAGAGTTCCGCACCCTGATCAACGAAGCCCGCCGGCGTTATGCCTTTACCATCATCGACCTTGCGCCGCTGGGGATGGTGTCGGACGCGCGGGCGCTGGTGCCGGTGCTGAACGGGCTGGTGATGATCGTGGAATGGGGCAAGATTTCAAAAGATCTGCTGCAAGCCACCCTGTCCGAAGACCCGCTGCTTTACGAAAAGCTGCTGGGTGTCGCCTTGAACAAGACCGACATAAAGGCCTTGGGCAAATACAGCAGAAACGAGCCCTTTGAAGGCTACGGTTATGGCTACGGCTATGGCGTACAGGAGACCTGACATGATCACTGCCTTTGGCCTGAAGAAAACCGCCTCCTGCCTTTTGGCCGCCGGAACCGGCCTTTTGTGGTCACTGACCATGGCCGTGGCAGCCGAACCGCTTGGCACTTCCTTTCATGATGAGTTCACGACCTTCGACCTTGGTCGCTGGTATGTCTCGGACGGGTGGAGCAATGGCGCACATCAGAACTGCCAATGGTCGGCCTCGGCGGTGAACCATGTGCCGGGGCGGCTTGCCCTGACATTCCTGCAGGACCCCACGCCCACCCACGCCTACCGCTGTGGCGAGATCCAGACCAACGAGAGGTTCGGCTATGGCACCTATGAGGCGCGGATCAAGACAGATGACGGCAGCGGCCTTAACGCGGCATTCTTCACCTACATCGGCCCGGTTCACGGCGAACGCCATGACGAGATTGATTTTGAGATCCTGACCGCCAACCTGAACGAAGTGACCGTGAACACCTATGTCGACGGCCAGCCGCAGCACGGCGCGGTCTACCCTTTGCCAAGTGCGGCGAACGCGACGTTTCACGTCTATTCCTTCATCTGGGAACCGGGACGGCTGCGCTGGTTCGTCAATGGCGACCTGATCCATACGGCACTGGGGGATGTGCTGCCGGAACGCCCGCAGAAAATCTACCTAAGCCTTTGGGGCACCGACACGCTGACCGACTGGATGGGCCCTTTTGTGCCGCCGGACCGGCCAAAGCGGATGGAAATCGACTGGGTCGCGTTCACCGCCCCAGGCGAGGCCTGCGCTTTCGAAGGATCGGTCCTGTGCACGCTGGCGGCCGATTAGGATGACCGCCGCCTTCCCGCAGATCAAAGGTCATGTGGACAGGGGGCTGACCCTGACCTTGTGCCCTAACACGCTGCTCAGCGTGGTGATCCTGTCGTCGCTGGTGTTCGCATCCTACTTTGGCCGCAACGGGATTGTGGTCTTTCTCTTTGCCGGGCTTGTCCTGCTCTTGCGCCGGGTTGATCTGTCCCGGGCCGAGTTTCGCGCCTATTGGTGGCTGTATCTGCTGCCTTTGTGGTGCATCATCAGCCTGCTGTGGTCCGATGAGCCGCAGCTGTCGCTTCGGCATGGCACGCAGCTGGCGATCACCTTTCTGGTGGCGGTGACGCTGGCAAACCGTTTGTCCCCCATCATGTTCCTGCGCGTGCTGTATCTGTCGCTGGTCCTTGCGGGGGTCGCGAGCCTTCTGATCGGCAATGTCCGCGACGACGGGATCTGGATCGGCATCTATGACAGCAAGAACTACTATGCCTTCAGTATGGTGGCGCTGGTCTTGTGTTCCTTTTCGCTTGCGGCTGACCGGCTGCAGCCGCCGGCTTGGCGTCTGGCCGGGGTGATGGGCGCAGGACTGGGGCTGCCGCAGATTCTGATGGCGGAATCTGTGGGTGCGGTTCTTGCGGTGATCTTTGTTCTGGCGGCGGCGCTGGTGATGCTGGGCACGCATGTCTTGCCACCGGCCCGCAGGGCGCTGGCGCTTGGGGTCTTCTGCCTTGTAGCCTTGGGCCTGCTGCTGGTTGCTCTGCAGTTCAGCGATGCCATCCTGGATCACGTCGTTCAGGCGACCGGCAAAGACCCGTCCCTGACCGGACGGACTGACCTGTGGCAATCGGCGTTGGGCGAAATCGGGAGATCACCCTTTCTGGGCAACGGGTATCGGTCCTTCTGGGTTGAGGGGAACCCCCTGGCCGAGCAGCTTTGGGCGGATTTCCATATCGAATCGAAATCCGGCTTCAACTTTCACAACCTTTATCTCTCCAACGCGGTCGATGTCGGCCTGATCGGTGTGGGGCTGCATCTGCTGCTGCTGCTGCCGGCGCTGGTCTTGGGGACGCGCTGGGTCTTGCTGCTGGGCGGGGCACCGGCGCTGTTTTGCTTTATGGCGGTTGCCTTCGTGCTGGTCCTGTCGCTGGTCGAGGTGCCGGTGTTCTTCGAATTCGACGCGTTGACGGTTATGGTGCTGGCGGCCTTTGTCTACGGCCTGCGCGCCGCAAGCGAACTTCCGGAACTTCGGCGTCGGGGCCTTGCCCCACAGCCCGGCTAACCCCCCATCAGCCCGAAAAGGAGGCGTCCCTTGGAATTCAAAAGCTATGCAGACCTTGAGGCGGACGTCATCAGCCTGATGCCGCGCCTGCCACGCGACCTTGATCTTGTCGTGGCAATCCCCCGCAGCGGTCTGGTGCCGGCCAGCATGATCGCGCTGCACATGAACCTGCCGATTACCGATCTGAAGGGTCTGTACGAGGGTCGCGTGCTTGCGTCAGGCCACCGCACCTTGCGCCGTGAGGCCGGCAAGTCGACGGACCGCCCGCTGAACGTGCTGATCGTTGATGACAGCGTCGGCTCGGGTGACCAGCTGCGGGAGATCCGCGCCGAACTGGCCCGGCGCGCGCTGCCGCACCGGATTCAGGTGGCGGTCATCTACGCCACCCCCGTCGGCGCACCGCTGGTCGACTTCTACAGCAAACAAGTCCCCACCTTGCGGCACTTCTTTGCTTGGAACGTCATGCACCACAACGCCATCAGCACCTGGTGCGTGGATATCGACGGGGTCTTGTGCCGTGACTGCACCGTGGCCGAAGATGATGAGGGGGATCGCTACGCCCAGTTCCTGCAAAACGTTGAACCGCTGTTCCTGCCGACCTCCAAGGTTGGGTGGCTGGTGACCGGGCGGCTGGAGCGTAACCGCAGTGCCACCGAGGCCTGGCTGCAAAGCCACAACATCGCTTACGACGCCCTGGTGATGCACCCTGCCCGCACCAACGCCGAGCGTAAGGCCAGCGGCGGCGGAGGCGCCTTCAAGGGGGCCTTTTACCGCACGGTCGATGCCGGGCTTTTCATCGAAAGCAGCGAATGGGAAGCAGACCACATCGCGCGGCTGACCGGCAAGGCGGTACTGTGCATGGATACCCGCGCAATGGTTCGGCCCAAGCCGCTTGCCGTGCTGGCCAAGGTCGCGCGGAAGGGGCCAAAGGGGTATCTGCATTACGCCCGCAGATTGGTTGAGACCGTCCTCGACAAGGCCTACAACTCCGACCGCCGGGCAGGTTTTGATGTGGTCCGGGTGCGGTAGAAACAGGACAGGCGTGATGACTGATCGGCTGATTGTTGCAAAGGCAACCTGCCAGCAGGGGGCAGCCTCATTCTTCCGGGGCAGAGGACGTGTTGGCCGCACCCTTGCCGATATCGGACCGGCGGGAAAAAGCGGCCATAAGCCTGCCCCGCGCCAAGCTGCTGCTGGCACCCACCCCCGACAGCCGGGCCATCACCACAAGCAGGCCAACATACAAGACTTGGGCAAGGACAAGCGTGGCAAGGCCCATAAGCAAGGCAGAACCCCACGATCCCCCGGTGTAAACGGTGGCAAGAACGGCAAGCCCTGCCGTCAGAAGCATGCCGATGACAAAGGAATACAGCTTCATTGTCCACTCTCGAGTATGCCCGGCAGTCCCGGGTCTGGGCCGAGGATTATTATATTCCAACCTTCTGAACGAACACTTAGCACTGGACACCCACTGCATCAACTTTTGCACCTGAATTATGGCGCGAATGTGCAAAAAGACGCCTATTGTGGCGACAGTCACAACAACTGTGGCCACCGCGCCGTGGCTCGGCGATTGGTCGTAACATGGGTCTGGCGGATGACGCAGGGCAGGTTCCAACCGGTGTGTGGCCATGCTGCAAGCTGATTTCACCGGCCAACCCGCGCCAGCGCAGCCCCCCCTTGCCCCGATGGTGGCGATGGGGGTCTGCACGTTTCGGCGGCCGATCCTGATCCGCACGCTGGAAAGCCTGGCCGCGCAATCCCTTGTCCGGCATGGCAATTGCTGCGTGATCGTTGCCGACAATGACGATGAGCCCTCGGCGCAGGCGCTGGTCGATGCGGCGCGCGCCGCCTTTCCGGTGCCCTTGCACTACGTTCACGCCCCGGCCCGCAACATCTCGATCGCGCGCAATGCCTTGCTTGACGCTGCCGCAGCACTTGGCGCCGATTTCCTGGCCAAGATCGACGATGATGAGATGGCCACCCCCGACTGGGCGCAGGCGCTTGCGTCCGAAATCACCCGGTCGGGCGCGGATGCGGTCCTGGGGCCGGTCCTTGCGACCTACCGGGATGAAACGCCGGGCTGGATGCGCAAGGCAGGGCTGCACGATGTGCGCCCGGTGATCCAGCCAGATGGCAGAATTCTGACCGGCTACACGGGCAATGTGATCTTGCGCCTCAAGAGCCCACCCCTGCACACGCGCCGGTTTGACCTGGCCTATGGCCGAACCGGCGGCGAGGATGACGCCTTTTTCCGGGGAATGGTGCGGGACGGCGGCAAGATCGGCCATGCCCCTCAGGCCATCGCCTATGAAGAGGTGCCGCCAGCGCGGGAAAGCCTGCGCTTTCTTTTGCGGCGCAGTTTCCGGGCGGGGCAAACGCTTGCAAGGATACAGGCTTCTGACCAGACCACCCGGCCGGTTGTGATGTTTGCGAAAGCCGTCGGAAAGGCGGCCGTCCTGACGGTCCTGGCCGGGGCAATGGCCTTTTCGCCCGCGCAACGGACCCGCGCACTGATGCGGGCATCGTTGCAAGCCGGCGTCTGCTCACAAGTTCTGGGCGGCAAGATTCTTGAACTCTACCGGTCATGAACGGAGCAAACACCGTGCGGTACCCCCATGCGTAAGCCATCCCTGACAGGCCGGCTGTCTTTCGCCCTGGCCGCACGCCTGCGGCTGCGGCAGATCCCGGCACGGGCGGGCCGTGGTGTCCTAAGCATCACCTTCGACGACATTCCAAGGTCAGCCTGGACCAATGGTGGCCGCATCCTGGACCAGCATGGCCTGCACGCAACCTACTACCTGAGCGGGGATCTGTGCGGGAAGATATTCGAGGGCCGTGAGCAGTATCGCCGGGAAGATGTCGCCGACATCGTAGCCGCGGGACATGAGGTTGGCTCACACCTTTTTCACCACGTCAGCACCTTGGGGTTAAGCCCCGGCCAGATGCGGCACGAGATCGCCCGCAATGACGACTTTCTGCAAGAGGTGATCGGCCCGAACTTCCTGCCGCAAAGTTTTGCCTACCCTTACGGCGAAATTTCGATCAGCGCCAAATGGCTGTGCAACCGGCGTTTCGCGTCATCGCGCAGCGTCATGGGCGGGCTGAACGGCGTTGGCGCGGATCGGGACCAGTTGCGCATCCTGCCGATCGACAACGTCTTTGCCTCCACTGCTGATTGGGCGGGCATCATGGACACCGTCGCGCGCGAGGGGGCTTGGGCCATCGCTCTGGCGCATGGGGTTGACGACTCCGGGCACGCGTTCAGCTGCCCCCCCGACCGGCTGGAGACCCTGATCCAGCAGGCGCTGGCCGCAGGTCTGGACATCCACCCCGTGGGCGAGGTGATGGGTACGCCGATGACAATATCGGTGCGATCAAGGCTTTGATTTATTGGCCTTTGGTGGAGCAGAGGGGGATCGAACCCCTGACCTCGTCATTGCGAACGACGCGCTCTCCCAACTGAGCTACTGCCCCGATAATTCCGGGCCCAAAGACCGTGTCCTGAGATGGCGGCGGTGTCGCCCATCGGGGGCGAATTGTCAAGTGCGGGAGGGGGTGAAGCAGGCGCCGTTGGCTCAGCCGGCACCATGCTGGCGGGCGAAGGCGATGATGTCGGCGGCGGGCCGGGCCCCTGCCAGACGCGCAACCTCGCGCCCATTTTGATACAAGATCAGCGCAGGAATACCCCGGATGCCCGCGCGGGCCGAGATGGCGGGGTGATCCTCGGTGTTCAGCTTCATCAGCCGAGTAGTGGGGGCCAGCGCCTTGGCGGCCTTGGCAAATTCGGGCGCCATCTGGCGGCAGGGGCCACACCACGGCGCCCAGTAATCGACCAGCACCGGCAACCCGTCGCCGCGCGTGACCTTGTCATGCGTGGCCGCGTCAAGTTCGGCCACCTGACCATCCACCAGGGCCGCCCCGCAGACCCCGCATTTCGGACCACCAGACAGCCGGGCCATGGGCACCCGGTTGGCTTGCCCGCAGGCAGGACAGGTCAGCTTTACGGCATCGGCAAGGGCCACGGCACACCTCACATTCCAGTTAGTTGATATATGTGAAGCGCAGGGTCGCGCCGCAAGGGCCTGTCGCAAGGGGGCCCTTGCCTGGTTGGGTCGTCTCAGAGGAAATCTTCCTCTTCCCCCGCCACATCTATCCCCAGCGCATCAAGGCCAGCTTCAAGGTTCTCGGCCAGATGCGGCATGCCCATCAGGTAATCAGCGGTGGGGGTCGTCGCCTCGGACGTGGCGGTGGCGACGGCATCATCGAAATCCTCAGGCTCGAACGCGCCGCGCCCGACCCAGGCGATGGCGGTCAGCTGGGCCTTTTCGTCGTCATTCAGCGCGTCGATGAAGGCGTGCAATTCGCCTGCGCCCACAGACGCCTCACGCGCAAGAAAGATGACGTGGACCACCTTGGGCGGGCTGATTTCCAGCATTGGCACTCTCCTGTGACGGTGACGCATGGTTGCGCATAGGCGGCGGCGGCGCAAGCGGCCTGTAAAGGCAAAGCGGAGGCAATGCCGCCGACCGCCAGCCCCAAGACCCGGCCAAGGGGTGGCAGCACCTCAGTCAGGCGCCCCCCTGCGGAAAGCCTGACTTGCGCTAATCCCCCCGGCGCGGCAATCCTGTCGGCAATTGTCATCCCAGCAGGATCTGCCCATGCGCGCGCTTGCCTTTGCCACGGCCCTTTGCATCCTTCCGCTTGCCCCTGCCCTTGCCGACGAAATTCCTGGCACCCAGTTCACCTCGGGGTATTGGGAGGGGGCAGCCCAGACCAACTCTGACGGCGCGTTTTCACATTGCGACGTCTCGGTCGGTTTCACCAATGGTGAGACGCTGTGGATGGCACTTTACCCAGACGACACGCTGGCTGTCCTGCTGTCACACCCGAACGTGCGCTTTCGCACTGGTCAGACCTTTGACAGTTGGCTGATGCTTGAGGTGGGCCTGCCGACCAAGGGCGTCTCTGAAGCGTGGGACGAAGATTTTGCCGGCATGACGCTGGAAGGCATCGACGCCTCGATCGAGTTTCTGACCCAAGGGCAATGGCTGCGCCTGCTGGGGATCGGGATTGATGAGGCGTATGATGTCAGCGGCATTACCGAAGCGCTGGCCATGGCCCGCGATTGCCACGCCCAGCAGGCCGGTGGCAAACCTGCGCCGGGGTTGGGCACACCCATGCCCAAGGTGCCCGACATCCTGAAGCCCCGCACCGGAACCGCCGGTGGTGGCCTTGGCGCGCGTCCCGGCGGGGCGCTTGGCACGCCCGCGCCAAAGCCGCAGCCCTGAACACAGCCGCGCCCGACAGATGCCGGACGCGCGAGCCTTCCTTCAGGGGAAAACGGCCGGGAACCTGGCCGCTTTACTCAGCCGCCTCGGCATAGCTTTCGACGGGGGGGCAGGTGCAGATCAGGTTGCGGTCGCCGTAGACGTTGTCCACCCGCCCGACCGGAGGCCAGTACTTGTCCACCCGGAAGGCACCGGGCGGAAAGCAGCCCTGCTCACGGCTGTATTTGCGGTCCCACACCTCGGTCACCAGCGCCGCCACAGTGTGTGGCGCGTGGCGCAGGGGGGACTCCTCGGCCGTGATCTCACCCTTTTCCACCGCGCGGATTTCCTCGCGGATCGCCAGCAGGGCGGTGATGAAACGGTCGATCTCGGCCTTGGTCTCGCTTTCGGTCGGTTCCACCATCAGGGTGCCAGAGACGGGCCATGACATCGTGGGCGCGTGGAAACCGTTGTCGATCAGCCGCTTGGCGATGTCATCGACCGTCACGCCCACCTCGGCGAAGGGGCGGGTGTCGAGGATACATTCATGTGCGACCCGGCCCTTGTTGCCCATGAAGAGGATCGGGTAAGCCCCCGCAAGCCGCGCCGCAATGTAGTTGGCGTTCAGGATCGCGACCCGCGTGGCCTGCGTGCAGCCCGGCCCCCCCATCATCAGGCAATAGGCCCATGAGATGAGAAGGATACTTGCCGACCCATAGGGTGCCGCGCTGACAGCACCATCGCCCCCCGTCTCGGGATGCCCCGGCAGATGCGGCGCAAGGTGTGCCTTGACGCCGATAGGCCCCATGCCCGGCCCGCCACCGCCATGGGGAATGGCAAAGGTCTTGTGCAGGTTCAGGTGGCTGACGTCGCCGCCAATCTCACCCGGCTTCACCAGACCGACCAGCGCGTTCATGTTCGCGCCGTCGATATAGACCTGGCCGCCGTGGTCATGGGTGATCTGGCAAATGTCGCGGACGGTTTCTTCAAAGACGCCGTGGGTTGAGGGGTAGGTGATCATGCAGGCCGCCAGCCTGTCACCGGCCGCCACCGCCTTGGCGCGGAAGTCTTCCACGTCCACATCGCCGTTCGGGGCGGATTTCACCACCACAACCTCCATCCCTGCCATTTGCGCGCTGGCCGGGTTGGTGCCATGCGCAGAAGTCGGGATCAGGCAGATGGCGCGCTGCGTATCGCCCCGGGCCCGGTGATAGGCAAGGATGGTCAGAAGCCCCGCATATTCCCCCTGCGCGCCGCTATTGGGCTGCATCGACATGGCGTCATAGCCGGTGATCTCGCACAGCTTGGCGGTCAGGTCGCCAATCGCCTCGGCATACCCCAGCGCCTGATCCTTTGGCGCGAAGGGGTGAAGCGACCCGAACTCGGGCCAGGTGATCGGCATCATCTCGGCCGCGGCGTTCAGCTTCATCGTGCAGGAGCCAAGCGGGATCATCGCCCGGTCCAACGCAAGGTCACGGTCCGACAGGCGGCGCATATAGCGCATCATCTCGGATTCCGCCCGGTTCATGTGGAAAACCGGGTGGGTGAGGTAGTCGGTCGTACGCAGCATCGTCTCGGGGAAGCCCAGGGTCGCGCGGTGCGGCGGGACCCCGTCGATCCCGAAGGCCCTAAGGACGCGGACCAGCACGCGCTCATCCGTCGTCTCGTCCAGGCTGATGCCGACGCGGTTGGTGCCGATCTTGCGGAAATTCAGCCCCTCATTGCGGGCGGCCGCCAGAATGCCTGCCTGCCCTACGCCCACCTCGACCGTGATGGTGTCAAAGAACGCCCGCGGGTCGACCTTGGCCCCGGCGGCCTTAAGCGCGTGGGCAAGGCGCTGGGTCAGGAAATGCACCCGCTCGGCAATCGCGCGCAGGCCCTGCGGACCGTGGAAAACGGCGTAGAAACTGGCCATCACCGCAAGCAAGGCCTGCGCCGTGCAGACGTTCGATGTCGCCTTTTCGCGCCGGATATGCTGTTCCCGCGTCTGCAGCGACAGCCGGTAAACCCGCCCACCCTGCGCGTCGATTGACACGCCGACAATCCGCCCCGGCATCTGCCGCTTGTGCGCATCCTTGACCGCCATGAAGGCCGCATGCGGCCCGCCATAGCCCAGCGGCACGCCAAATCGCTGCGCCGACCCCACCGCGATATCCGCCCCCATCGCGCCGGGTTCCTTCAGCAGGCACAGCGCCAGAAGGTCGGTCGCCATGATCGCGATGGCCCCCACGGCATGAAGCGAGGCGATGCGCTGGGTGAAGTCCACCACATGGCCATAGCTGGAAGGATACTGGAAGATCGCCCCGAACACCTTGGCGGGCTCAAGATTGCGGACATCATCCTCGATGATCTCGATCCCCAGCGGCTGCGCCCGCGTGCGGATCACGGCGATGGTCTGCGGATGGCAGAAGCGGTCCACGAAGAAGGCCTTGGCTTTGGACTTGGCCACGCGTTCGGCCATTGTCATCGCCTCGGCCGCGGCCGTCGCTTCGTCCAGAAGGCTGGCGTTGGCCACATCAAGACCGGTCAGATCGCAGACCATGGTCTGATAGTTCAGCAAGGCCTCAAGCCGGCCTTGGGCAATCTCGGGCTGATAGGGGGTGTAGGCGGTATACCAGGCCGGGTTTTCCAGAATGTTCCGCTGGATCGCCGGGGGGGTGACCGTGCCGTAATAGCCTTGCCCGATCAGGCTGGTCATCACCCGGTTCTTGGCCCCAACTTCCTTCATCTTCGCCAGCAACTCATGCTCGGCCAAGGGGGCCCAGGACAAGGGCTTGGCCTGCCGGATCGAGGCGGGAACCGTCTGC
The DNA here is from genome assembly GCA_038211355.1 of Rhodobacterales bacterium. Classification (GTDB taxonomy): domain Bacteria; phylum Pseudomonadota; class Alphaproteobacteria; order Rhodobacterales; family Rhodobacteraceae; genus Tabrizicola. Next base: position 13,825 of record JBBQVR010000004.1, read on the forward strand.
TCGATCAGCTCCTCCAGCGTGCGCACGCCCACGGTGGCCAGCATCTCCTCCATCTCCAGCGGAGAGGGGCCGATGTGGCGGCGGTTGGCAAAGTCATAGGGGTTGTAGTCGGTGGGGGTGAAGGTCATGGGGCAAGCCTTTGGCATGGGGCGGACAAAATCCTTGGAAGGATTTCGCAAAACTTTTCGAAAAGTTTTGCCCGGAATTTTCGAAAATTCCGGGCGCTAGGCGGTCAGCCGATCAGGTCCTGATACTCATCTTCATCCATGAACTGATCAAGGACGCTCAGGTCATCCAGCTTCATCTTGAAAAACCAGGCCGCACCTGTCGGGTCTTCGTTCACCAGCGCCGGCGCATCGACCAGCTTTTCGTTGACCTCGACAATCTCGCCATCCACCGGGGCCAGAATATCCGACGCCGCCTTCACGCTTTCGATCACGCAAACCTCATCACCTTCGGCCACCACCGTCTCAATCTCGGGCAGTTCGATGAACACCACATCGCCCAACTGGGACGCGGCATGTTCGGTGATGCCGACGACGACCAGATCGCCCTCAACGCGCAGCCATTCATGATCCTTGGTAAACTTCATCTGGGGTCCTCAGCGTTTGTAGGTTGTGGGTTGGAAGGGAAGGTCAGACACGGTGACAGCCAGCTTCTTGCCGCGCACATCACCTTCCAGCGCGGTGCCGGTGATCGCAAGATGGCTGGCGACATAGCCCATGGCAACGGGCGCCTGCAGCGACGGGGCGAACCCGCCCGAGGTGACGGTCCCCACCGGCGTGCCATCCGGGGCGAAAAGCTCCACCCCCTCTCGCATCGGCGCGCGGCCATCGGGGCGCAGGCCTACGCGGCGGCGTTCAGGTCCGGTCGCCAGTTCCCGCAGGATACGCTCCTGGCCGGGGAAACCGCCCGCGCGTGCGCCACCAGTGCGGCGGGATTTCTGGATGGCCCAGGTCAGCGCGGCCTCAACCGGGCTGGTCGTCGTGTCGATATCGTGACCGTAAAGGCAAAGCCCGGCCTCCAGGCGCAGCGAGTCCCGCGCGCCAAGGCCAATCGGTGCCACGCCCGGCTGCGCCAGCAACCTTCGCGCAAACCCCTCCGCCTCGGCCATCGGCAGCGAAATCTCGAACCCGTCCTCACCTGTATAGCCCGACCGGCTGACCCAGACCTCGCCCATCACCCGGTGATCCATGAACCGCATCGCGGCAACGCCCTGCAGCACAGCATTCAGCGCCGCCTCGGCCCCCGGCCCTTGCAGCGCCAGCAGCGCGCGGTCGGTCACGGGTTCCACCGATACCCCCGGCATCCCGGCGGTCATGTGCGCAATATCCGCCGCCTTGCAGGCCGCGTTGACCACCACATACAGATGATCGCCCCGGTTGGTGAACATCAGGTCATCCAGAATGCCGCCGGTTTCGTTGGTGAACAGGCCATAGCGCTGCCGCCCCTCGGCCAGGCCCAAGACATCCACCGGCATCAGCGCCTCAAACGCCAGCTTCAGGTCTTCCATCCCCGCCTTGGGCCGCAAGATCACCTGCCCCATGTGGCTGACGTCAAACAGCCCGGCAGCGGCGCGCGTGTGCAGGTGTTCTTTCATGACGCCCGAGGCGTATTGCACCGGCATCTCATAGCCGGCAAAGGGCACCATCTTGCCCCCCAATTCCACATGCAGATCATGCAGACCCAGCCGTTGCAGCCCGTCGTCAAGGTCGGCCATCGCCGCCCCCCTTGTCCTTGGCCGGACGCATACCGGCACCGTCAGGCAGGCTGATCCCTGCCCTGCGATGCCCCCTCTGTCTTTGCATCAGATGATGCGCCTGAGATCGTTATCCCTTCGGCGGCCCGTTGCCGGGCACTCTCCAGAGTCTGTCGTCAGAAACGGTCCCTTGCGCCTGAGAGTTTACCGGGGCGGTTGCTCCTTCGGCACCGAGGGGCAAGCGGGCCCACCGGATTCTCCCGAACCTGACACCAATTGGTTAGCCCATCTGCCCGCCGCGCGGCAAGGGGCAATCGGAATACGACCGAACGGCCCGTGAAACCGACAGGCCCTTACGCCCGCCGCTCGCCCGGGCTGGCCACAGGCTCCACTTCCGGGGCGGCATGGGCGGCGGGACCGGCACCGCGCGGCAGGGCAACGGCAGGTGAAGCGATCGCCCGCAGCGCCAGCCAGATCGCGGCCAGGCCAAAGACCACCCCACCCAGCGCCTGGCCGATCAGCACGCCCTGGGCGCCCCAGATCCCGCCCAGCCAGATCGCCAGCGGAATCGTTCCCACCGTGTGCCGCCCCCAGTTCACCACGGTCGACCAGAACGGCCGCCCAAGGTTATTGCAGACCGCATTACCGACAAAGATCACCCCATTGAAAAACCACAGCAAAGCCAGCGGCCCGCAGAACAGGTAAACAATGTCGCGCGTCAGCCCCGTTGCCTGAAACGCGTCCGCAATCGGCGCGCGCAGGGCAAACAGCAGGGCCGATACCAGCACGATCACCAGTGCCGTGAAAATGAGCCCGTCGATGAACGCCCGCCGCACCCGGTCCAGCCGCCCGGCACCAAAGTTCTGGCCGATGATCGGCCCCATCGCCCCCGACAGCGCGAAGATCACGCCAAAGGCCACCGGCGTCAGGCGCCCCGCAATCGCCATACCCGCCACCGCCGCCTCGCCATAGCCCGAGGTGGCGCGCGTCACGAACGCCTGCCCCACGGGCGTGGCCACCTGCGTCAGGATCGCGGGCACCGCAATCGCCCAGATCGGCCCCATGTCGGCCACCACCTGCCCCGGCGTCGGGCGGTCGAACCCGCCGTATTTCGCCGTGATCGGCCGCAGCGCCATCACCGCAATCACCACCCGCGCCACTACGCTGGCAATGGCGGCTCCGGTCAGATCCATCCCGAAGCCAAAGATCAGGATCGGGTCCAGCACCGCCGTCGCCAGCGCCCCCCAGACCGTTGCCATCATTGCCGCCCGCGCATCACCATGACTGCGCAGGATCGCCCCCCCGATCATGCCGACCATCAGCAAGGGCTGCGAGGGGATGACGATCTGCAGAAAACCCACTGTCAACTCTGCCGTCCGCCCGGTGGCACCAAGCAGTGCCACCAACGGCCCCAGCGCCAGCCAGACCGCCGCCGCGAACAGTGACCCGAACAGAAACCCCAGCACCAGCCCCGTCGTCGCCCGCGCCCGCGCCGCGTCCGGGTCGCGCGCCCCCAGCGCCCGCGCCACCAGCGCCCCCACGGCAATCGACATCCCGATACCAAAACTGGTGGTGAAGAACAGGATCGCCCCGGCATAGCCGATCGCCGCGGCAAGCTCCGCCTGCCCCAGCATCGAGATGTAAAGCATGTTGATCAGGTCAACGACAAACACCGCCATCAGCCCGACCGATGAGGTAAGCGCCATCACCGACACATGCCGGAACAGGTTGCCCTCGACGAATTTCGCCTGTCCGCCGGACCCTGGTCCCGCCATCATCCCGTAGCTCCACCTGTGGAAAAAGCCTGACCAGCCCTTCCTCTTCACCAAATATCCTCGGGAGGGGCCGGGAGGGCAGACAGCCCTCCCGGGGCCGGCAAAGCGCTCAGACCTGTGGCACCTTGCGCAACAGCGGCATCACATCCGCCATCTCCGGCCCCGCATCCAACCCCGTCAGCGCCCGGCGCAGGGGGCGGAACAAATCCTTGCCCTTCCGACCAGTCGCTTCCTTCACCTTGGCTGTCCACTCACCCCAGGTGGCTGTCGTCCAAGGCTGCGGCGGCAGCAGCGTCATGGCCTCAGCCACAAACGCGCGGTCGGCCTCGTCCACCACGGGGTTTGCCCCGTCGCGGAACAACGTCCACCAGCCCTCAAGGTCGGCCAGGACGGTGATGTTGCCCTTCGCCACGGCCCAGAACAACTCGGCCTGCGCATCCGGCACGCCAAGGGCCGCAATCCGCTCGGCCACCGCCGCGAAGGGCAGCGCTTGCACATGGTGCCGGGTCAGAGGGAACAGGTCATCGGCGTCGAACTTCGTCGGTGCCGCCCCGAAGGACCCGACCTCGAACCCCGCAACCAGCTCGTCCATCGACCCGACCAGCTCCACCGGCTTGGACGACCCCAGCCGCGCCATCAGCGACAGCAGAGCCATCGGCTCCACCCCTCGCGCGCGCAGGTCGCGCAAGGACAGCACACCCAACCGCTTGGACAACTCCTCGCCCTGCGGCCCGGTCAACAGGCTGTGGTGCGCGAATGTCGGGGGCACCCCGCCCAAGGCCTTCATGATCTGGATCTGCGTCGCCGTGTTCGTCACATGATCCGCGCCGCGCACGATATGCGTCACCCCCATGTCCACATCATCGACCGACGAGGCAAACGTATACAGCACCTGCCCATCCGCCTTGATCAGCACCGGGTCCGAGACGCTTGCCGCATCAATCGAGATGTCGCCAATGATCCCGTCGCGCCATTCGATCCGCTCCAGATCCAGCCGGAAACGCCAATAGCCCTGCCGCCCCTCGGCGCGAAAGGCCGCCTTCTGCGCCTCGGTCAAGGCCAGCGCCGCCCGGTCATAGACCGGCGGGCGCCCCATGTTCAGCTGCTTCTTGCGCTTCAGGTCCAGCTCTACCGGGGTCTCGAAACACTCATAGAACCGCCCCGCCACCTTCAACTGGTCAGCCGCTTTGGCGTAGCGCGCCATCCGTTTGGACTGCTGCTCCACCCGGTCATAGCGGATGCCCAGCCAGTCAAGATCGGCCTTCAGCCCGTCAATATATTCCTGCTTTGACCGTTCCTGATCGGTGTCGTCCAGCCGCAGGATGAACTGCCCGCCGTTCTGGCGCGCGATCAGATAGTTCATCAGCGCCGTGCGCAGGTTGCCCACATGGATCCACCCTGTGGGCGACGGGGCGAAACGGGTGGTGACGGCAGAGGTGCTGGACACGGTGCTGGACATGCGAGGGGCTCCTTCAAGCGCCCTTCCCTGTCACAAGCCCCCGGCTTTGTCCAGTTTGCGCCAACCCCTCAGCCGCCCGTGGCAACGCCGTCGGGCGGGGCTCGATGCCCCGCGCGACGGCGGCCCCTTGCCGGCGGGGTCTGGCCCAACTCTGGCTCAACTCTGGCCCGCACACCCTTTCGCTTCTAGCCGCGCGCGCCTATCTTGCACTCATGACCAATCCTGCCCCCTCCAGCATCGCCCCGACCCTCGCCCTGATCGAACAGCTCGCGCATGAGGCGATCTCCACCCTGCCCGCACCGTTCCGCGAACCGGCGACCCATATCCGCCTGCGGATTGAAGATTTCCCCGAGGATGAGATGGTCGAAGAGCTGGGCCTGAACGACCCGTTCGAGCTGACAGGCCTTTACGAAGGCATCCCCCTGACGGAAAAATCGACCAGCGACCAGATGACCCACCCCGATGTCATCTGGCTCTTCCGGCGCCCAATTCTGGATGAATGGGTGGACCGGGGGAATGTTTCGCTGGCCGAACTGGTGACCCATATTGTCGTCCACGAACTGGCGCATCACTTTGGCTGGTCAGATGCGGACATCGCCCGCGTGGATCCCTGGTGGGAATAGCCGGCCCTGGTGGGAATAGCTCGCCCTGGTGGGAATAACTGGCCCGACAGCCCCACCGCAGCCGGGGCCATGCACATCGGCTGTGCAGCCCTGCACGGCCCCTGACGCAGCCGTTACCAGACAGCCCCCCACGTCGCCTTATGTTGCGAACCATCGACCAAAGCCCATCGCAACAGAACCGGAGGCCGCCATGACCACCCTCACCCGCCGTCAAGCCCTTGGCGCAGGCATTGCCCTGCCCCTGGCCGCCACCTTCCTGCCGCGCGCAGCCTTTGCGCAAGAAGCGATGCAAGGCTCGGGCTTCGCGCCCTGGAACCGCTTCAAGCTGGGCGGGTTTGAGGTGACGACGCTTCTCGCCGGCACCCGTGCGGGCGACAAGCCGCAGGAAACCTTCGGCACCAATGCCAGCCCTGAGGATTTCGCCGCCCTGTCCGCCGCGAACTTCATTCCCGCCGACATGACGCAGAACTTCTTCACCCCGACCGTTGTGAACACCGGCAGCGAGATCGTGCTTTTCGACACCGGCCTTGCCGCCGAAGGCACCCTTGCCGCGCTGACAGCCGCCGGCATGACCGCAGACATGGTGGATGTCGTGGTCCTGACCCACATGCACGGCGACCATATCGGCGGCCTCATGGGCGCTGATGGCGTGACCCCGACCTTCACCAACGCCCGCTACGTCACCGGCAGCGTCGAGCATAACAATTGGGCCACCGCCGCCAACGAAGGCTTTGACAAGAATGTGAAGCCCCTGAACGACAAGATCACCTTCCTTGAAGATGGCGGCAGCCCGCTGTCCGGCATCACCGCGATGGCGGCCCCGGGCCATACCCCCGGCCACATGATCTACATGGTGGAATCAAACGGCCAGCGTCTGGCGATCACCGCCGACACCGCCAACCACTACGTCTGGTCGCTGCAGCGCCCGGATTGGGAAGTGCGCTTTGACGCAGACAAGGCCGCCGCCGCCGCGACCCGCAAGTCGGTGTTCGGCATGATCGCCGCCGACCGCATCCCCTTTATCGGTTACCACATGCCCTTCCCCGGTCTGGGCTATGTCGAGACGGCAGGCGAAGGCTTCCGCTATGTGCCCGCCAGCTATCAGATGCTGCTGAACGGCTAAGCCTGGCCCCAAAATCCTTCGAAGGATTTTGCTCCCCATCCTGCCCCCGGCGGCCACCGCCGGGGGCAGTTTCATTTCTGGCACAAGCGTCTATGATAGCGGTAACAAAAGGTGCCGCATGACCCAAAGCCCCATCCTGACCCTGACGCTTAACCCCGCTCTCGACATGGCGACCGAAGTTGCCGACATCATCCCCGGCCACAAGCTGCGCTGTTCCGAGCCGATGCTCGACCCCGGCGGCGGTGGCCTGAACGTCAGCCGTGCAATCAAGGCGCTTGGCGGTGACAGCCTTGCCCTAGTCGCCATCGGCGGGCTGACCGGTGACCGCCTCGCCGGGCTGATCCGGGGCGAAGGCGTCACCTTCCTGTCGATCCTCGGGCCCGGCGAAACCCGCCAGTCGCTGACCGTCAATGAAGCCTCAACCGGCAAGCAGTTCCGCTTCATGCTGCCCGGCCCCACCTGGGGCGAGGCAGAGCGTGCCCGCGTCTTTACCCTTTTGGCCGCCACCGCGCGCCCGGGTGGCCTGTCGGTCATCTCGGGCAGCCAGCCCCCCGGCGTGCCGCTCGATTTCCCGGCCCAACTCGCCGCCTCGATGCCCGAAAGCCGCGTGGTGCTTGACACCTCTGGCTCTGCCCTGACCGAAGCCGTGCGCCACCCGATCCCGGGGCTTGAGGTCCTGCGCATGGACGGCGAAGAGGGTGAGGCGCTGGCCGGTCGCCCCCTGCCCACCCGCGCAGACACCGCCGAATTCGCCCAGTCGCTGGTTCGCGCCGGGGTGGCGAAAATCGTGATCGTGGCGCGCGGCGCCGAAGGCAACGTGCTGGCCGACACGGACAGCCGCCTGTTTGCCAAGGCCGCGAAGGTCAAGGTCAAGTCCACCGTCGGCGCGGGTGACAGCTTTGTTGCGGCCTTTGTCCTTGCCCTGTCGCGCGGCCAGACCAACGCCGAGGCGCTTGCCCTTGGTTCTGCCGCCGCCTCTGCGGCAGTGACCAGCGACGCCACCCAGCTTTGCCGCCCCGAGGACGTGATGCGCCTGCTGCCGGAATGCGTGGTGACGGCGGTTTAGCGCCCGCCTGGCGCCCGCGTCAGCGTTGAAAACCCGCCAAAGGCTGGCCGCGATGCCTCAGCTTGGCGGCCAGACCCATCCGGTCGATCCAGTCCTGCATCGCCGGCGTGATCGGGCCGAAAAGCTCAACCTCCACCAGATCGGCTGAGGCCCGCAATGCCGCCATCTCGGGCCAGCCCATGATCAGGTCATGGTGTCCGACCCACGCCTCGGGGTTGCTGTAGCGCACAAGCGCGCGGCCCTCATCCGGCCCGCCGTGGTAAAAGCCGTAGGCCAGCACACCGGCGTGCCCCTCAATCCGCACCCGTTCCACCAGCGCCGCGACGGCAGCGTCAAAGCCCGCCCTGTCGCGCAGGGCATAGCGGTTGACCACCGTTATTTCAGCCATCATCGCGCCAGCGGTTGGCAATCGGATAGCGGCGATCCAGCCAGAAGGCCTTTTGCGTCAGCCGCACCCCCGGCGCAGACTGGAAGCGCTTGTATTCGGCCAGATACAGCAGATGCTCCACCCGCTTGACCGTGGCCCGGTCAAAGCCCAGCGCCACGATCTCGGCGACGGACAACTCCTTTTCCACCAGCCCTTCAAGGATCGCATCCAGCACCTCATAGGGCGGCAGGCTGTCGTCATCACGCTGGTTGGCGCGCAGCTCGGCTGACGGGGGCTTGTCGATGATCCGCTGGGGGATCACCTGTCCGCCCGGACCTTTCATCCATGGCCGGTGGTTCTCGTTCCGCCAGCGCGCGGTCAGGAACATCCGGGTCTTGTACATGTCCTTGACCGGGTTGTAGCCGCCGTTCATGTCGCCGTAGATCGTGCAATACCCCACCGCCATTTCCGACTTGTTGCCCGTGGTCAAAAGCATCTCGCCAAACTTGTTCGACAGGGCCATCAGCATCACGCCGCGCAAACGACTTTGGATATTCTCCTCTGTGACTCCTGGCTCAGTCCCTTCAAACAGCGGTCCCAAAGCCGCCCCCACCGCCGCCTGCGCACCGCCGATCGGCACCGTATCCAGCCGACAGCCCAGCGCCTTCGCGGCAGCCGAAGCATCCTCCAGCGAATGGGCAGAGGTGAACTCAGACGGCAGCATCACGCAGCGCACGTTTTCCGGCCCCAGCGCGTCTACCGCCATCGCCGCCACAATGGCAGAATCGATCCCGCCCGAAAGCCCCAGCAGGGCCTTCTTGAACCCGCATTTCCGCATGTAGTCGCCAAGCGCCAGCACGCAGGCGCGATAGTCCGCCTCGCCAATCGGGGGGATCTCATGGATCTCGCCTTGGTCAGCCTGCCACCCCTCCGCCCCGCGCCGGAAGGTGGTCAGAACCAAAGCCTCATCAAATTGCGGCAATTGCGCCGCCAGCCGCCCGCCGGGGTTCAAGACCATGGAGGATCCGTCAAACACCTGATCATCCTGCCCGCCCACCATGTTGAGGTAGACCAGCGGCAACCCCGTCTCAACCACGCGGGACACCATCAGGTTCAGCCGCAGGTTCGGCTTGCCACGATGGTAAGGCGAGCCATTGGGGATCAGCAAAATCTCGGCCCCCGTCTCGGCCAGCGTCTCAGTCACGTCGGGGTGCCAGGCATCCTCACAGATCGGCGACCCGATGCGCACGCCGTTCACCACATAGGGCCCATGCACATCGGCCGAGGCGAAGACGCGCTTTTCATCGAACACCGCGTCATTCGGCAGGTGGTGCTTCAACACCCGCGCCGAAACCTTGCCGCCCTGCAAGATGAAATAGCCGTTGTACAGTTTGCCCCCGTCGCGGACCGGCCCGCCGATACCCACCGCCGGGCCATCGGCACACTCTGCCGCCAACGCCTCGACCGCAGCCATGGCGGCCGTCACGAAGGCCGGCTTCAGGATCAGGTCCTGGGTCTGATAGCCGGTGACAAACATCTCCGTCAGCGCCAGCATGTCGGCCCCTGCAGCCTTGGCCGCATCCCAGGCCGCGCGGGCCTTGGCCATGTTCCCGGCAATGTCGCCCACGGTCGGGTTCAACTGCGCCAGCATCAGACGGAACGTGTCGGTCATCGGGGTCCCCCATCACATGCGCTTGTTCTAGCAGACTGACGACCAAGGGAAAGCCACCCAACCTTGTTCGCGCAGCCTCGGCTTGTTCGCGCAGCCTTGGCTTGTTCGCGAAGCCTTGGCCCACCACAGCTTGTCACACCGCAGCTTGTCGAACACTGGCCGCGCCCTTACCTTCACCGTCTTATCACCTTGCGGGAATCGCCCATGCGCCGCCTAGCCCTTTGCCTTGCCCTTTTCGCCCTGCCCGCGCAGGCACAAGACGGCGAGGTGTTGACCAAGCAATACGACGACGGCTCGGTCTATGAGGGCACCTTTCAGGACGGCCGCCAGCATGGCACCGGCACCTACCGCCTGCCGTCAGGCTTTGAATACACCGGCAACTGGGTCGAGGGTGAGATTGTCGGCCAAGGCACCGCCCGCTATCCCAACGGGTCGGTCTACGAAGGTGCGTTCCTGAACGGCCAGCCTGACGGCATTGGCAAGATCACCGCCCCCGACGGCCGCACCTATGACGGCGCCTGGGTTCAGGGCCAGATGACCGGGCCGGGCGTGGCCCGATATGCCAACGGGTCGGTCTATGAGGGCAGCTTTACCAACGGCGCGCACAATGGCCGGGGCAAGCTGACCAACCCCTCGGGCTATACCTACGAAGGCCAGTGGGTGCTGGGCGCCAAGGAAGGCATCGGCAAGATCACCTACCCCGACGGCGCGACCTATGAGGGCACGCTGGTCAAAGGCCAGCGCGCCGGTCAAGGTGTGCTGACCATGCCTGACGGGATGATCTATGACGGCGACTGGGCCGATGGCCAGATCAACGGCACAGGCCGGCTGACCCAACCCAACGGCGATATGTATGAGGGGGTCTTCGTCAACGGCCAACGCGAAGGGCAGGGCCGTCTGACCCATGCCAACGGTGAAGTCTATGACGGCGGCTGGGTCAAGGACCGTCGCCACGGCACCGGCACCTTCACCACCGCGGACGGCTTCAAATACGAAGGCAGTTGGGTCGAAGGCCGGATGGAGGGGACTGGCCTTATCACCTATCCCGATGGCGCGGTTTATGTCGGCGCGATGCGCGCCGACCAGCCGAACGGCGCGGGGGCGATTACCTATCCAGACGGCTCGACCTACCAGGGCGCCTGGGCCGCGGGCCTGATCACCGGGCAGGGCCGCGCGACTTACGCCGATGGGCGGGTCTATGAGGGCACCTTCCGCAACGCCCAACCGCATGGCACCGGCACGATGACCCACCCCGACGCCTATCGCTATGAGGGCGACTGGCTGGACGGCCAGCGCGAAGGCGTGGGGGCCGCCGTCTACCCCGACGGCAGCCTTTACAAAGGCGGCTTCAAGGCGGGCCTGCGCAACGGTGAGGGCGAGTTTACCCAAACCGACGGCTTTCGTTATGTCGGCCAATGGGTTGCCGGCCAGATCGAGGGGCAGGGCGTCGCCACCTACCCCTCTGGTGACGTCTATGCCGGCACCTTCAAGGCCGGCCGGCGAGAGGGGCAAGGCACCCTGACCTACGCCAGCGGCGAGGTGGCCGAAGGCATCTGGCAAAGCGGCATCCTGACCGCGCCGCCAGCCCCCCCGGCCGAAGAAGCAGCGGCAGACGGCGCGGCGGAAGAAACGGACGCATCCAGCGGTGAGGCCCCCGCTGAAGCTGTGCCAGACCCTGCCCCTGAACCATAGCGGCACAGGGGACTGTCGAAGATACCGGTTTGTCACTGACTTACGCCACTGGCTTTGCCGACGCGCGCCACGGCCAAAGAAGGCCGCAGCATGCACGACCTCAGCTGCTTGCCAACTGCCGCAGCTACGACGCCCTCAAGCAGCAAGAGATGCGGCCATCATGTTCATGCGTGGCGCGGTATCGAGAGGTGACTGCCAGCGGGCCGGATGGCGGTGCCGACAGTCTCAGCCCCGGCCATTCCCTGAACACTCCCCAGCCGCACAACCAAGCCTGTGCGAAACAAAGGCATCTGCGCAAGCCCGTGCCCGGATCATCAAACCACCTGCCCTGCGTCCAGCCTTGCCAGCACCGCCTCGACCCCCGCCAGCACCGCCGTCCGGTGGCCCTCGTCCATCCTGTCCCAGACCCGGTACATCTGCCCCATCCGCGGGTTTGACCGGAACCTTTCGCGGTGCCGGTCCAGGAAATGCCAGTAAAGCAGGTTGAACGGGCAGGCCCCCTCGCCCACCTTGACCTTCACCTTGTAGGCGCAAGCCCCGCAATGGTCCGACATCCGGTCGATATAGGCCCCTGATGAGACATAGGGTTTCGACCCCAGCACCCCGCCATCGGCAAACTGGCTCATCCCCAGCACATTCGGCGCCTCGACCCATTCGAAGGCGTCGATATAGACCGACAGATACCATTCATGCACAAAGGCCGGGTCCACCCCGGCCAGCAGGGCAAAGTTCCCCGTCACCATCAGCCGCTGGATGTGGTGGGCATAGGCCAGGTCGCGCGTCTGCCCGACAGCCGCCTTCATGCATGCCATCCGCGTGTCACCGCCCCAGTAGACGGCGGGCAGCGCGCGGGTATGCCCCAGCGCGTTCCGCCCCAGATACCCCGGCCCCTCCAGCGCCCAGATACCGCGCACGAACTCGCGCCAGCCGATCACCTGCCGGATGAAACCCTCGGCCGCCTGCGTCGGCACCCGACCCGCTTTCCATGCCGCCTCAACCGCCAGACACACTTCCATCGGCCCCAGAAGGCCAAGGTTCAGGTAGGGTGAGATCAACGCATGGCTCAGGAACGCCTCCCCCTCCAGCATTGCGTCCTGCTCGTCGCCAAAGCGGGGCAGGCGTTCGGCCACGAAGTCCGCCAGCGCCTGCAGGGCCCCCGCCCGGTCTGTTGCCCAGCGAAAGGGCCGCAGACGCCCGAAGTGCTGGAACCGCGCCTCGACCAGGGCCAGCACCTCTTGGACCACCGTATCCGGCGTCACATCCCGCGGGCGCGGGCGCAGCAGGTCGGCCTTGGCGGGTTTCCGGTTGTCGTGGTCAAAGTTCCACTGCCCCCCTGCCGGCTTGTCGCCCTCCATCATAAGCCCGGTCTTGCGGCGCATGTCGCGGTAGAACCACTCCATCCGCAGCTGTTTGCGGCCATCCGCCCAGGCCGCGAACTCGGCCTCCGAGGCGATGAAGCGATCATCCTCCAGCACCGTCACCCGCAGCGGCAAATCCGTCAGGTCGCGCAACAGCCGCCATTCGCCGGGCTTGGTCGCCAGCACCTCTGACGCGCCAAACTCGGCCGCCCGCCGCAGCAATTCCCCGGAAATCGTCTGAGCGTTCTCTGGATCATCCAGCCGGGAATAGGCCACCCGCCAACCCTCTGCCTGCAAGGCGACGGCGAACTTCCGCATCGCGGCCAGGACCAGCGCGATCTTCTGCGGGTGGTGGGGAACGGACGCGCCCTCGCCCATTACCTCGGCCATGACCACGACATCCTGCGCCTTGTCGGCAGCCTTCAGGGCCGCGACGTGCGCCGTCAGCTGGTCACCCAGAACCAGAACCAGCCTCACCACGGCACGACCTTCCCCTGCCAGTCAAAGAACCCGCCGGTGTCTGCGGGCCCCAATCGTTCCAGCACTGTCAGCAAATGCCCTGCCGCCTCGGCTGGTGGCATCGCCGGATGCCCGGCCCGGTGCGCTGGCGCAAGGGCGGTCTCCACCGTGCCGGGATGCAGCGCCACCAGCACGGATTGCGGATGGGTCCGCGTCGCCTCGACACTTGCGGTGCGCAAAAGCTGGTTCAGCGCCGCCTTTGCCGCCCGGTACCCGTACCAGCCGCCAAGTGCGTTGTCCCCGATCGACCCCACCCGCGCCGACAGCACTGCCAGCCGGCTGATCCGGTCGCGCGGCAGAAGGCGCAAGCTGTGCTTCATGACCAGCGCCGGACCAATGGCGTTCAGGGCAAACTGCGCCGCCAACCCCTCGGCCGTCACGGCCCGCACCGATTTTTCCGGCCCTACCCCGTTCAGCACCAGCGCTCCGGTGGCCACGATCACCAGATCGAACGGCCCCTCCAGCCGCCCAAGCGCCGCCGCGACCGAGGCCTCATCCGTCACATCCAGCCCGTCACCGCTGCGCGAAAGGCCGACCACCTCACCCCGCCCGCGCAGCGCCTGGACCAACGCCCCGCCAATCCCGCCCGACGCCCCAACCACTAAAGACCGCATCTCACCCTCGCCCATTGCAACGTGGCTCAGATAGACCGCCCGGCCCCCGCGACCATGGACTTGCTCATTTCAACGGTTCTCCCGCCGGCGGCTCCACCGCGTCCACCCGCGCTTTGGCCCGGCATCCTTCCCCGGCAGCGCCGTTTGGGGGGTCTCTATGGCCCCGCAAACGGCTGCCCCGTTGCCGGAAAATCCCCCCTTCCCTTCGCCAATTTCCCCCGTATGATCCCTGCCATGACCAAGGCACACCACATTCCTGCCGCCGCCGGGCCCCGCCGCCCTGCGCTTTTCCTTGGCCTCCTCCTTCTTAGCCGCCTCTGAGCGTGCCCCCGGGCGCGACCGCTCAGAGGTGACCAGCGCCCACGGCACAAGCTAAGAAACAAGGACCAGACCCATGACCAAACCCCAAGACAAAACCCGGGACAAACCCCAAGACAAAACCCAGGACCGTGTGGTGATCTTCGACACCACGCTCCGCGACGGCGAACAATCGCCCGGCGCGACCATGACGCATGAGGAAAAGCTGGAGATCGCCACCCTTCTGGACGAGATGGGCGTCGATATCATCGAGGCCGGGTTTCCCATCGCCTCGGAAGGTGACTTTGCCGCTGTCGCCGAAATCTCGAAACGCGCAAAGAACGCCACCATCTGCGGCCTCGCCCGGGCGAACCTGCGCGACATCGACCGCTGCTGGGAGGCGGTTCGCCACGCCCGCTCGCCACGCATCCACACCTTCATCGGCACCTCGCCGCTGCACCGAGCGATCCCGAACCTTGATATGGACCAGATGGCGGACCGCATCCACCAGACCGTGACCCATGCAAGGAACCTGTGTGAGAACGTCCAGTGGTCGCCAATGGATGCGACGCGGACCGAACACGACTATCTTTGCCGCGTGGTCGAAATCGCGATCAAGGCTGGCGCGACCACGATCAACATCCCCGATACCGTGGGCTACACCGCCCCGCGCGAAAGCTCGCAGCTGATTGCGATGCTGTTGGAACGGGTCCCCGGCGCCGACACGATCATCTTTGCCACCCACTGCCACAACGACCTTGGCATGGCGACCGCCAACGCCCTTGCAGCCGTCGAGGCGGGTGCCCGCCAGATCGAATGCACGATCAACGGTCTGGGCGAACGTGCCGGCAACACCGCGCTGGAAGAGGTGGTGATGGCGATGCGGGTCCGCAATGACATCCTGCCGTTCCGCACCGGCATTGATACGACCAAGATCATGAACCTGTCGCGCCGCGTCAGCCAGGTTTCCGGCTTTCCGGTCCAGTTCAACAAGGCCATCGTCGGCAAGAACGCATTCCTGCACGAATCCGGCATCCATCAGGATGGCGTGCTGAAAAACGTCCAGACGTTTGAGATCATGCGCCCCGAAGATATTGGCCTTAGCCAGGCAAACATCGCGATGGGCAAGCATTCAGGGCGCGCGGCGCTGCGGGCCAAGCTGAAAGAGCTGGGCTTTGATCTGGCCGACAACCAGCTGAATGACGTCTTTGTCCGCTTCAAATCGCTGGCCGACCGCAAGAAGGAAATCTACGACGACGACCTGATCGCCCTTGTGTCGGACGAACAGACCAACGACGCCTATGAATACCTGCAGCTGAAAAAGCTGCGCGTTGTCTGTGGCACCGATGGCCCGCAAGAGGCTGACATGATCCTGTCGATCGACGGGGTGGACCACCACATCGACGCCACGGGCGACGGGCCGGTGGATGCGGCCTTCATGTGCGTGAAGATGCTTTTCCCGCACAAGGCGCGACTGCAGGTCTATCAGGTCAACGCCGTGACCGAAGGCACCGACGCACAAGCGACAGTTTCGGTGCGGCTAGAGGAAGACGGGCGCATCGTCACCGGCTCTTCGGCCGATACAGATACCATCGTGGCCAGCACAAAGGCCTACATCAACGCCCTGAACCGCCTGATCATCCGCCGGCAAAAGACCGCCCCGGGTGAGGATGTGAAGACCGTCAGCTATCACGGGGAATAGGCCGGGACCGGGGGGGCATCGCAAAGGGCGGCCCCCCGGTTTTGCAGCCCCCAGTTTTACAAAACCAGTTTTACAATCCGCCGAACCAGCCCCGCACAGCCGTTCCATGCGCCGCGACCGCCGGGGTTTGCGACCATTGCGTCAAAAGGTCGACCCAGCGAAGCGAGACGAAGGTCACGTCATCCCCCTTCACCGCGCGGGCAAAGGTGGTGATCTCGGTCTGGTGCCGGGTGATGGATTTGGGGTCCACCGGCTTGCCGCTTGCCCAGTGAGAGGGTGCGGCGTGCAGGTAGACCAGCACGGCCCCTCTGGCGCGTTTCAGGCTTTGGGTGCGCAGCGCGTAGGCCTGTTTCACCAGCGTCACCGCGTCGAGGTGGTGAAAACTTTGCTGTCCCGTCGCCAAAGCCTTCCGCAGCGCCCCATAGCGGGCCATGCCGGGGCCCCAGTCGCGGGCATCGAAGGGTTCGGTAAAGGCCGTCACCTTGGCCGGGCGAAAGGGCTGATAGCGTTTCGACACAATGCCCACCAGCGTGGTCGGCGTGGTCACCACCACGTCAAGCCTTGGGTGGCGGGTGCCGCGCATCGGCAACTGCATCTCGACCCCCAGGTCAACCGCCTCGGGCAGGCCCATCGGCACGCCGGGGAACGGCAGCAACAGGCGCGGGCGGTCAAGGAACCAGCCAAAGGTATTTGCCACCAGCGCTGAGGATGAGTCTGGACTGTCAAGGTCACTGCCCGGCAGACGGCCAAGGGCGGCCAGCACGGCTTCGGCGGGGACGCCGGGAAGAAAGGAAAGGTCGGTCATCCTTTCATCTCTTGCAGCGTATTGCCGCCGTCCACAACCAGCATTGCGCCGGTGACGTAAGACGCCTCAGCCGACGCAAGAAAGCAGGCACAGGCCGCCACCTCTTCGGGCGTGCCGGGGCGGCCGGCGGGGGTGCGTTTTCCGGCGCGCAATTCGCCCGCGCTGGAGCTTGCTGTGGCGATCCAGCCGGGCAGCACCGCGTTGCAGGTGATACCGTGGCGGCCATACTCCAGCGCGATGGACCGGGTCATGCCGGTGACAGCGGCCTTGGCGGTGGCATAGGCGGAACTGCCGTCGATGGTGACCACCGGCCCGGTCACGGAACTGATGTTGACGATCCGGCCATAGCCGCGCGCCACCATTCCCGGCAGGGCAGCTCGGCAGCAGTGGAAGGTGGTGTTGATGTTCAGCGCCATATGGTGGGCCCAGTCGAGGTCGGACCAGTCCGCCAGCTGGCCACGCCCGACACGCATTCCAGTCTGCACCATGCCCGCGTTGTTGATCAGCGTGGTGACCGGGCCAAGCCGCGCCTCCACCGCCGCGAACAGGGCTGTGACCTGTGCCGGATCCGTCAGATCGGCGATGTGGGACATCACCCCAAGCTCTGCTGCGCGGTCATGGATGCGCGGGCTGGTCGCGGTCAGGCAGACCTGCGCCCCGCCTGAAACCAGCGCCCGGGCGATGGCGAAACCGATTCCCCCGGCCGATCCCGCCCCTGTCACAAGCGCCACTTGCCCCGAAACACCCGCCATTTTGCGCCCCTTCAAACGACCCGCCAGATGCAAGGATCAGCTGCAGGTTCGGTTAGGTCAATTCCCTTGCTTATTTTGACCGCCAAGTCACCCAAAACAGCGGAAAAGTGCAAGCGATCTGGCCGAAGCACCCCGAACGCGCCCCGAACGCGATTGTGTAGGCGGGCCTCCGCGCGCTGTGCTACAAGGTCTTTCGTTCCCCTGCACAGGTTCTTATATGAAGGCGCCCGCCTTCGACCGTGAGTCGCCGGGACCATACTGCCTGCATGTGGGGACCCTTCAGGATGTCGATATTCTCCGGCCTGTTTTCCGGCCTATTCTCGTCTGACATGGCGATCGACCTCGGTACGGCCAACACGCTGGTCTACATCCGCGGCAAGGGGATCGTGCTGAACGAACCCTCGGTCGTGGCGTACCATGTCAAGGACGGCAAGAAGGTCGTGCTGGCCGTGGGCGAAGATGCCAAGCTGATGCTGGGCCGCACCCCCGGCACGATTGAGGCGATCCGCCCGATGCGCGATGGCGTCATCGCCGACTTTGAGGCGGCGGAAGAGATGATCAAGCATTTCATTCGCAAGGTTCACAAGCGGTCGACCTTCAGCAAACCCAAGATCATCGTCTGCGTGCCCCATGGCGCCACCCCGGTTGAAAAGCGCGCCATCCGCCAGTCGGTTTTGTCCGCCGGGGCCAAGCGCGCCGGGCTGATCGCCGAACCCATCGCCGCCGCCATTGGCGCGGGCATGCCGATCACCGAACCCACCGGCAACATGGTGGTGGATATCGGCGGCGGCACGACCGAGGTCGCGGTCCTGTCGCTTGGCGATATCGTCTATGCCCGGTCGGTCCGCGTTGGCGGTGACCGGATGGATGAGGCGATCGTGAACTATCTGCGCCGGCACCAGAACCTGCTGATCGGCGAAAGCACGGCGGAACGGATCAAGACCAGCATCGGCACCGCGCGGATGCCCGATGACGGGCGTGGCGCGTCGATGACCATCCGGGGCCGTGACCTTTTGAACGGTGTCCCAAAGGAAACCGAAATCAACCAGGCCCAGGTGGCCGAGGCCCTTGCCGAACCCGTCCAGCAGATCTGCGACGCGGTGATGCAGGCGCTGGAGGCCACCCCGCCAGACCTTGCGGCGGATATCGTTGACCGGGGCGTGATGCTGACGGGGGGCGGCGCCCTCTTGGGTGACCTTGACCTGTCCCTGCGCGAACAGACCGGCCTGTCGATTTCGGTGGCGAACGAGTCACTGAATTGTGTTGCCCTGGGAACCGGGAAAGCGCTGGAATATGAGAAACAGCTTCGGCATGTGATCGACTACGATACCTAGGACCGATACTTACTAACGGGTGGCGCTTGCGCCTTCTGGAAAGGCTGAGCTTTGGCGAAGACCCGCACCGGACCGGAAGAGTTCCAACGCCCCCTGCGCCGATTGCTGGTCGGAATCGCGGTGCTGCTTTTGCTTGGCCTGTTCCTTCTGTGGCGGATCGACAGCCCCCGCGTGGAACGCTTTCGCGCCGGGCTGATCGACGCCGTGGTGCCGAACCTTGACTGGGCGATGCGCCCGGTAACGATGGTGGCGGGGATGATGGATGACTTTCAGTCCTACACCCGCATCTACGAACAAAACCAGGAGCTGAAGCGCGAGCTGCAGCAGATGAAGGCCTGGAAAGAGGCCGCCCTGCAGCTGGAGCAGAAGAACGCCCGCCTGCTGGATCTGAACAACGTGCGGCTGGACCCGAAGTTCACCCATGTCACCGGCGTGGTGATGGCCGACAGCGGCAGCCCGTTCCGTCAGTCGGTGCTGCTGAACGTGGGCGAGCGCGATGGCATCCGCGACGGCTGGGCCACCATGGACGGGATCGGTCTGGTTGGCCGCATCTCGGGCGTGGCGATGCGCACGGCGCGGGTGATTCTGGTGACGGATTCCAACAGCCGCATCCCGGTGACGATCCAGCCCTCAGGCCAGAAGGCGCTATTGTCAGGCGACAATAGCCCGCTGCCGCCGTTGGAGTTCATCGAGGACACCGATGAAGTGCGCCCCGGAGACCGGGTGGTGACCTCGGGCGATGGCGGGGTGTTCCCGGCGGGGCTTCTGGTCGGGCAGGTGGCCTTGGGCACCGACAAGCGGCTGCGCGTGGTGCTGGCGGCGGATTACCAGCGGCTGGAGTTCCTGCGCGTGCTGCGCAGTCATGAGTTGGAACCGATCACCGATCCCGGCAGTCTTGTGGCCCCGCCGGTGCTGACACCCTTGCCAGACACGTCCGCCGCTGCGCTGGAATCTGCGGCGGGTGCGCCGCCTGCAGAAACCGAAGGCGGCGATGTCGAGGCCGCAGGCTCGGGCCTTGCGGAAGGCGCCGTTGATGGGTGATTTCTGGCGGCAGACGCATTGGGTCTTTCGGGCGCTTTTCGTGGCGCTGGCTTTGGCGCTTTTGTTCTTGCGGCTGCTGCCGCTGGGCCATGCGCCTGGCACCTTGCCGGGGCCGGACCTGCTTTTGTGCCTGATCCTGGCCTGGGTCGTGCGCCGGCCCGAGTTTTTGCCGATGCCGATGATCCTGATCGTCATGCTGGCCGAAGACCTGATCCTGATGCGCCCACCGGGCCTGTGGACGGCCATCGTCGTCCTTGCGACTGAATTCCTGCGCGGCCGGGTGGCCCTGACGCGTGAGTTGAACTTTGTCGTGGAATGGATGCTGGTGGCTGGCGTGATGCTGGGCATGGTGCTGGCCTACCGGCTGGTGCTGGCGGTGGCCTTCGTCCCGCAGCCGGCCTTCGGCTTTGCCATCGTGCAATATCTGTGGTCGATTGCGCTTTATCCGCTGGTGGTGGGGCTGTCGCTGCTGGTCCTTGACCTGCGCAAGCCCGCGATGGGCGAAGTGGATGATTTCGGGAGGCGGCTATGAGGCGTACCGCACGCGAAACCGAAGACGCCGCCCGCACCCTGACCCGCCGCACGCTGATGCTGGGCGGTGCGATGGGGGCGACGGTGGCCGTTCTTGGCGTGCGCATGCGCTATCTGCAGGTCGATCAGGCCGATGAATTCAAGCTGCTGGCCGAAGAGAACCGGATCAACATCCGCCTGATCCCGCCCGAACGCGGGCTGATCCAGGACCGCAACGGCAAGATCATCGCCGGGAACGAACAGAACTACCGCGTTGTCATCACGCGTGAGGCGGCTGGCGATGTCGATCTGGTCCTGCGCCGTCTGGCCGGGATCATCCCGATCACGCCGGAAGAGCTTGAGCGCACCATCGAAGAGGTAAAGGCCCTGCGCGCCTTTGTGCCGGTGACCGTGGCCGAACGGCTAAGCTGGGAAGATTTCTCAAAGGTTGCCCTCAACGCCCCTGCCCTGCCCGGCGTGGTGCCCGAGGTGGGTCTGTCGCGTCGCTATCCGCTTGATACCGATTTCGCGCATGTGGTGGGCTATGTCGGCCCGGTCAGCGAGAAAGACCTTGAGGCGCTGGAAACCCCCGACCCCTTGCTGAAGATCCCCAAGTTCCAGATCGGCAAGATTGGCGTGGAACGCTGGATGGAAGACACGCTGCGCGGTCGCGCGGGCACCAAGCGGATCGAGGTAAACTCAGCCGGGCGGGTCATGCGTGAGCTGGAGCGGCAAGAGGGCGACGCCGGGACCGATATCCGCCTGACCATCGATGCTGACGTGCAGAACTTTGCCCAGGCCCGTCTGGGTGACGAAAGCGCCGCCGCCGTGGTGATGGATGTCACCAACGGCGATATCATCTGCATCGCCTCCTCCCCCTCGTTTGACCCCAACCTCTTTGTGCGCGGGATCAGCCACACCGATTACAACGTGCTGATGGAGGACGACCACCGCCCTCTGGCCAACAAGACCGTGTCGGGCGCCTATCCGCCCGGATCGACCTTCAAGATGGTGACGGCGCTGGCGGCGCTTGAGGCGGGCGTGATCACCGCCGACACCCGCGTGCGCTGCCCGGGGTTCATTGAGTTCGGCGGGCGGCGGTTCCACTGCTGGAAGCGCGCCGGTCATGGCACCGTCAGCCTGCAACGCAGCCTCAGCGAAAGCTGCGATGTCTACTACTACGACATCGCGCAGAAGGTCGGCATCGACAAGATCGCCGAAATGGGCCGCCGCCTTGGCCTTGGCCAACGCTTTGACCTGCCGATGAGTGCTGTCACCGAAGGCATCATGCCCGACAAGCAATGGAAGATGGAGCGTCACAAGCAGGACTGGCGGATTGGCGACACGATCAACGCCTCGATCGGGCAGGGCTATGTCCTGACCTCGCCCTTGCAACTGGCCGTGATGACGGCGCGGCTGGCCAGCGGTCGCGCGGTGTCGCCCCGGCTGGTGCGGATGGTGAACGATCAGGCCCTGCCCGTGCCTGAGGCCGCACCTTTGGGCCTGACACCCGAACACCTCGCCGCTGTGCAGCGGGGGATGCATGAGGTGGTGAACGGCGATCAAGGCACCGCGAAATCCAGCCGGATCGTTGACCCGACGCTGGTGATGGCGGGCAAGACCGGCACCAGCCAGGTGCGCAACATCAGCGTGGCAGAACGCGAGTCCGGCGTGATCTCGAACGATGATCTGCCGTGGAACCGCCGCGACCATGCGCTTTATGTCGGCTATGCGCCCTATGACGCGCCGCGCTACGCCATTTCGGTGGTGGTGGAACATGGCGGGGGCGGGTCCACCGCCGCCGCCCCGATCGCGCGCGATATCCTGCTGCGGGCGCTGTCGGACGGTCTGCCCTCGCTGGAGGCCTACCCCTCCAGCCAGCGCGGCCGGATCGAAAGCATGCTGAATGAGCTGCCGCTGCGCGACCCTGTCACCGGGATCACCCCGGTCCGCACCCGGGCCTGAGCGTCATGAGGGCCTGAAGCGATGAGTTTTCTGGAATACCGCCTGAAACAGGTGCCGACCGGCTTTCGCAAGGTCTTCTACATGAACTGGCCGCTGGTCGTGCTGGTCATTGCCGTCGCCTCGGTCGGGCTCTTGATGCTGTATTCGATCGCAGGCGGCGACTTTGACCAATGGGCGCGGCGGCAGTCGCAGGTCTTTGTCGCTGGCATGGTGCTGATGTTCATCGTCGCCATGGTGCCGATCTGGTTCTGGCGCAGTATGGCGGGGATCGCGTATTTCGTGTCCTTCGTCCTGTTGCTGTTTGTTGAGTTCACCGGCGAGATCGGGATGGGCGCCCAGCGCTGGATCGACATCGGCCCCCTGCGCCTGCAACCGTCCGAGATGATGAAGTTCACCCTCGTGATGCTGCTGGCGGCATATTACGACGCGCTGGACAGCAAAAAGACCTCACGCCCGCTGTATGTGCTGATCCCGGTGCTGCTGACGGTCGCGCCTACGGTTCTGGTGCTGATGCAGCCCAACCTTGGCACGTCGATCCTGCTGCTTCTGGGCGGGGGGGCGGTGATGTTCGCGGCCGGGGTGTCCTTGTGGTATTTCGCCGGGGTGCTGGCGGTGGTGGGATCGGCCGTTGTGGGGGTCTTCACCTTGCGCGGAACGCCGTGGCAGTTTCTGCACGACTATCAGTACCGCCGGATCGACACCTTCCTTGACCCGACCGCCGACCCCCTTGGAGCGGGCTACAACATCATTCAGGCCAAGATTGCGCTTGGGTCCGGCGGGTGGAGCGGCAAGGGCTTCATGCAAGGCACCCAGTCGCGGCTGAATTTCCTGCCGGAAAAGCATACCGATTTCATCTTCACCACCCTGGCTGAGGAGTTCGGCTTTATCGGCGCATTTTCCCTGCTGGCGCTTTACGCGCTGATCATCGGGTTCTGCCTGATGGCGGCATTTCAGAACCGGGATCGGTTTTCCGCCCTGCTGATAGTCGGGGTGGCGGCGAACTTCTTCTTCTACATCGCGGTGAACCTGTCGATGGTGATGGGCATGGCCCCGGTGGTGGGCGTGCCCTTGCCGCTGTTGTCTTACGGCGGGTCAGCGATGCTGGTCTTGCTTGTGGGCTTCGGGCTGGTGCAAAGCGCGCATGTGCACAGGCCAAGGTGATGCATCCATGACAACCGTTCTTTTCGCAGCTCCCAGCCTTTGGGCCGAATACCAGACAGAACTGCCCAAGGCACTGGCCGAGGCCGGGGTGACAGCCAAGGTGGTGACCGAGGCCGCCCCCGAGACGGTGGATTATATCGTCTACGCCCCCTCCTCACCCTTGCAGGACTTTACCGCCTACACCCGGACCAAGGCCGTTCTCAGCCTTTGGGCGGGGGTTGAGCGTGTGATCGGCAACGCCACCTTGACCCAGCCCCTGTGCCGGATGGTTGACCCCGGCCTGACCGAAGGCATGGTGGAATGGGTGGTGGGCCACGCCTTGCGCCATCATCTGGGGATGGATCGGCACATCGTGAATCCGGGGCGCATCTGGGACCCGACCTGCCCCCCCCTTGCGCGTGAACGCCCCATAGCCGTGCTGGGGATGGGCGCGCTGGGGGCTGCCTGTGCGGCGGCCTTGCGGGCGCTGAACTTTCCGGTGACGGGGTGGAGCCGCACTGCAAAACCCGGCTGCCTGCATGGCGAGGCCGGGCTGCGCAAGGCGCTAACCACCGCGCAGATCGTGGTTCTGCTGCTGCCCAAAACGGTTGAGACGGAAAACCTGCTGAACGCCGACCGCCTGGCCCTGCTGCCACAAGGCGCGGTGATCCTGAACCCCGGACGCGGCGCGTTGATCGACGATGCGGCACTGCTGGAGGCTTTGGACGCAGGCCATATCGGCCATGCCACGCTGGACGTTTTCCGGGTGGAACCCCTGCCCACGGACCATCCGTTCTGGACCCACCCCCGCGTGACGGTGACCCCCCATATCGCCGCCGACACCCGCGCCTCTTCCGCTGCCCGCGTGATCGCCGAAAACATCCGCCGTGGCGAGGCGGTTGAGCCCTTCCTGCATCTGGTGGACCGCACGCGCGGCTACTGACGCTTAGTGGTCGGGAACGGAACAGCCGGAAACCCGCCGCCGTGTCAGCAATGTCGCAAAAGAGGTGCGCAATGCGTTACGGACAGGGTGTGATGCTGGTCCTGGCGGCGGGAAGCCTGTGGTCGCTGATGGGCCTTGGCCTGCGCCAGATCGAGGCGGCCAGCGTCTGGCAGATCCTGTTCTGGCGGTCAGTGGGGATGGTGCCGGTGCTGCTGGCGTTCATCCATGTCTCATCAGGCGGGCAGCCGCTGGCGGCGATCCGCACGGTCGGCATTGCCGGGGTCGTGGGCGGGCTGGGGCTGGTCTTTGCCTTTGCGGGCGCGATCTACGCGATCCAGACCACGACGATTGCCAATGCGGTATTCCTTTTCACCGCCTCACCCTTCGTGGCGGCAATCCTTGGCTGGATTCTTCTGGGCGAGAGGGTGCGCCCCTGGACCTGGGCCGCCATCGCCGTTGCCGTCTTTGGCATGTACCTGATGGTGCGTGAGGGGCTGGCCATGGGCGCGCTGGCTGGCAACCTGGCGGCGCTGCTGTCGGCAGTGGGCTTCGGGGCGTTTTCCGTCGCGCTGCGCTGGGGCAAGGTCAAGCAGATGCTGCCGGTCTCTATGCTTGGGGGGGTGTTCTCGGCCATCGTGGCGGCAATCGTGCTGGGCGTGCAGGGCGCGCCTATCGCGGTCTCGGGCTGGGATATGGGCGTTTCCGTGGTGATCGGCGCAGTGGTGCTTGCCCTTGGCATGGTGATGTACACCACTGGCAGCCGCGTCATCGCGGCAGCCGACCTGACGCTGCTGGCCTTGATCGAGGTGCTGTTGGCGCCGATGTGGGTCTTCCTGTTCCTGGGCGAGACGGCGAGTGTGGCCACATTCGTCGGCGGCGGGGTCCTTCTGGCTGCGGTAGCGCTGAATGCGGTGATGGGCACGCGGGCACAAATGGCGCAGACGCTTGCCGATGGGGGGGTTGCGAACCGGGCCCGACCTGTGAATGAATGATCAAATTCACGGAACACCGTTCGTGAGATGGGGAGAACGTCAGGATGCGGTCTGATCCGCAAGACACCAGTCGCGGCCCCTGCTGGCCGCGCAAGCCCGAGTTTGGCGGAGGGCGCAGGGCATGCCTGCCCGACCACCCCACCCGGGACCGGCTGCGTCCCGCACCTGACCACTGCATCTGAAAGAGACTGACATGCCCGGAAACATGACATTTGAAGACCTGAAAGCCGCCGTGAAACGCGGCGAGATTGACACCGTTCTGGTGGCCGGCATCGACATGCAGGGCCGCCTGATGGGCAAGCGCTTTCACGCGCAGTTCTTTGTCGATGGCGGCTGGGAGGAAACCCATTGCTGCAACTACCTGCTGACCGTGGACATGGAGATGACCACGGTGCAGGGCTATAAATCCACCAGCTGGCAGACCGGCTATGGCGACTACGTGCTGAAGCCCGACATGACCACCCTGCGCCCCGTCCCCTGGCTGCCCGGCACCGCGCTGGTCCTTGGTGACACGCTGGACCATCACGGCCATGACGTGCCCCATTCCCCCCGCGCGATCCTGAAACGTCAGGTGGCACGCGCCCGCGCGCTGGGGTTCGAGCCGATGATGGCGACAGAGCTGGAGTTCTACCTGTTCGAGAACTCATACGAAAACCTGCGCGATGGCGGGCTGGCGGCGCTTAAACCCGTGTCCGGCTATAATGAGGATTACCACATCTTCCAGACCACCAAGGAAGAAGACGTGATGCGTGCCATCCGCAACGGGCTTTATGCGGCAGGCATCCCGATCGAGAATTCGAAGGGTGAGGCGGACGCCGGGCAGGAAGAGGTGAACTACCGCTATTCCGACGCGTTGGATGCGGCCGACAACCATGTGATCGTCAAGAACGGGATCAAGGAAATCGCCTGGACCAAGGGCAAGTCCGTGACCTTCATGGCCAAGTATGACCACCGCAAAGCCGGGTCCTCCAGCCATGTTCACCAAAGCCTGTGGACCAAGGATGGCAAGCCCGTCTTTGCCGACAAGGCCGACAAACACGGCATGTCTGCCACGATGAAGCATTACATGGCCGGCCAACTTGCCCATGCGGGCGAGATGACCGCCCTGCTCGCGCCTTACGTCAACAGCTACAAACGCTTCAGCATCGGCATGTTTGCCCCCACCAAAGCCGTCTGGTCCGCCGACAACCGCACTGCAGGCTTCCGGGTCTGCGGGGTGCAGTCCAAGGCCGTTCGCGTCGAATGTCGCATCCCGGGGTCGGACGCTAACCCTTACCTCGCCTGTGCCGCCCTGCTGGCCGCAGGCCTTGCCGGGATCGAAGGCAAGATGGAGCTGGAACCAGAGATGTCCGGCGACATGTACAACACCGCCGGTATCCGCGAGATCCCGCACAACCTGCGCGACGCGGCGGTGATGCTGCATGGCTCCAAGATGCTGCGGGCAGCGTTGGGCGATGACGTGGTGGACCACTACCACCACGCCGCCCAGTGGGAGATCGCCGAGACTGACCGCGTGGTCACCGACTTTGAACTCCAGCGTCTACTGGAACGGGCGTAGGGTGGGTGCCAACCCACCGCCCCTGCACATTTGAAATGACGGTGGGTTGCACCCACCCTACGAGGACGACATGAAACCGATTGAACTGATTTCCCCCGTCGATGGCAGCGTCTACGCGACCCGCACCCCCCTGACGCCTGAGGCCGCAAAGGCCGCCGTCGCCGCCGCCAAGGCCGCGCAAAAGGGCTGGGCCGCCCGCCCGCTGGCGGAGCGGATTGCCTTGGTCAAGGCCGGGGTGGCCAAGCTCAACGAGATGAAGGATGTGGTGGTTGAGGAAATCGCCTGGCAGATGGGCCGCCCCACCCGCTTTGGCGGCGAATTCGGCGGGGTGAACGCCCGGACCGAGTATATGTCTGAAATTGCCGCCGCGACCCTTGCTCCGCAGATGGTGGAGGACAGCGCCAGCTTCCGCCGCTACATCGCGCGCGATCCTGTTGGCGTGGTCTTCATCGTGGCACCGTGGAACTACCCCTATCTGACCACGATCAACACCCTTGTCCCCGCCCTGATCGCCGGAAATACGGTGATCCTCAAGCATGCGTCGCAGACCATGCTGGTGGGTGAGCGTATGGCCGAGGCGTTCCACGCGGCGGGTATCCCCTCGGATGTGTTCCAGAACGTGGTGCTGGACCACGCCACAACCGAAGCGCTGATCGCCGCGCGCAGCTTCGGTTTCGTGAACTTCACCGGGTCCGTTGCAGGCGGCCAGGCGATGGAGCGTGCTGCGGCAGGCACCTTCACCCCCCTGGGGCTGGAGCTTGGGGGGAAAGACCCCGGCTATGTCCGCGCCGATGCCAACCTTGACGCGGCGGTGGATACGCTGATGGACGGCGCGATGTATAACGCGGGCCAATGCTGCTGCGGGATTGAACGGATCTATGTCCATGAATCCCTTTACGATGCCTTTGTCGAAAAGGCCGTGGCCTGGGTCAAGGCGCTGAAGCTGGGCAACCCGTTTGATCCCGAAAGCACGCTTGGCCCGATGGCGAACAAGCGGTTTGCGAAGGTCGTGCGCGACCAGATTGCCGAGGCTGTGGCCAAAGGCGCCAAGGCCCTGATCGACCCCGCCCTCTTTCCGGCGGATGACGGCGGAGCGTACCTTGCGCCGCAAATCCTTGTGAACGTTGACCATTCGATGCGGGTGATGATGGAGGAATCCTTCGGCCCAGTTGTCGGCATCATGAAGGTCAAGGACGACGCCGAGGCTTTGCGGCTGATGAACGACTCACCCTATGGCCTGACCGCCAGCATCTGGACCGAAGATTACGACACCGCCGCCGCACTGGGCGAACAGGTGGAAACCGGCACCGTGTTCATGAACCGCGCTGATTACCTTGACCCGGCCTTGTGCTGGACCGGCTGCAAGGATACCGGGCGCGGCGGATCACTTAGCTACCTTGGGTTCCATGCGGTGACCCGGCCGAAATCCTATCACCTGAAGAAAGTCTGACCCTATGACCCTCGCCACCCACTCTGTCCCCAACCGCAACTGGTCTTACCCGACTGCCATCAAGTTCGGCGTCGGGCGGATTTCGGAACTCGCCGAACATGCCTCCGGGGCCGGTCTGAAAAAGCCGCTTCTGGTGACCGACAAGGCGCTTGCCTCCCTGCCGATCACGGCGGCGGCTTTGGATGTGCTGGAAAAGGCTGGCATGGGCCGGGCCGTCTTTTCCCAAGTGGACCCGAACCCGAATGAGGCGAACATGACCGCCGGGATCGCGGTCTATCTGGCCGGAGGCCATGACGGGGTGATCTGCTTTGGCGGCGGCTCTGCCCTCGACCTGGGCAAGATGATCGCGCTGATGGCGCATCAAAAGCCGGGCCTGAGCGTCTGGGATCTTGAGGATATCGACGACTGGTACACCCGCGCCGATGGATCCAAAATCGCCCCGATCATCGCGGTGCCCACCACCGCTGGCACAGGGTCCGAGGTTGGCCGCGCAGGCGTGCTGACCAACAGCACCACCCACAAGAAGAAGATCATCTTCCACCCCAAGCTGATGCCCGTCGTCACGATCTGTGACCCGGCGCTGACGGTAGGCATGCCGCGCTTCATCACCGCAGGCACCGGCATGGACGCGTTGGCGCATTGCCTTGAGGCCTATAGCTCGCCCTTCTACCACCCGATGAGCCAGGGCATCGCGCTGGAAGGCATGCGGCTGGTCCTCGAAAACCTGCCCCGCGTCTATGGCGCGCCCGACGACCTTGACGCCCGCGCCCATATGATGAGCGCGGCCGCCATGGGCGCGGTGGCGTTCCAGAAGGGGCTGGGGGCGATCCACTCGCTGTCCCACCCGGTTGGCGCGGTTTACGGCACGCATCACGGCACCACCAATGCCGTCGTCATGCCCATGGTGCTGGACTTCAACCGCCCCGCGATTGAAACCCGGATCGAGGCGGCGGCGGCCTATCTGGGCATCAAGGGCGGGTTTGATGGCTTCAAGGCCCGGATCATGGACCTGCGCGCCGCCCTTGCGATCCCGGAAAACCTGACTGCACTGGGCGTCAAGGAAGCCGATCTTGAGATGCTGACCGACATGGCCATGGAAGACCCGTCCTGCGGCGGCAACCCGATTGCCATGACGCGTGAGAATACGCGGGCGCTCTACCAGGCCTGCATGTAAGGGTTTGCGCCCGCCGGACCATCCGGCGGGCAGGTTGGAGTGGTGCATGGCAACGCGTGACAGAACCGAAATCGCGGTAATCGGCGCGGGCGTGGTGGGGCTGACCATTGCGCTTGAACTGGTCGATGCGGGGCATGACGTGGTGCTGGTGGACCCCGGCATCCCCGGCATGGGCGCAAGCTATGGCAATGCGGGGACGATCGCGGGCTATGCGGTCAGCCCGGTCGGCACGCCGGATGTGCTGCGGTCCCTGCCATCCCTGATGTTCAGCCGCACCTCACCGCTTGCAATCCGGCACCGCGCGCTGCCCAGTCTGATGCCATGGCTGATGCGGTTCCTCTGGCAATCGCTGCCTGCCCAGGCCGAACGGAACGGCCGGGCCATCGCGGCCCTCTTGGCCGGATCGGGCGAGCGTTGGGACGATCTGGCGCTTCAGGTCGCAGGCGCAGGCATCCTGCAACGGCGGGGCTGCCTCTATCTTTATGAAACACCGCAGGCCTTTGCCGTAGCCGGGGCCGAAATGGCGCCACGTCAGGCGCTTGGCGTGGCGGTTGAGCTGGTGGGGCCTGATGCCCTGCCGGGGCTAGAGCCCGGCCTGCCCCCCGGCATGGGCGGCGGGGCATACTTTCCTGACGCCACCTTCCTTGATGATCCCGGTCGGATGATGGCGCTGATCGCGGCGGCGGTGCTGCCACGGGCCCGGCATGTTCAGGCTCGCGCTGACCGGCTGACGCGCGGCCCCGATGGTGTGGTCGTCGAAGGGCCGGGGCTGCACCTGCATGCCCGCAAGGTGGTGATCGCTGCAGGTGCCCATTCCCACGCCCTGGCGGTGCAGGCGGGTGACCGGGTGCCCCTGGATACCGAACGCGGCTACCATGTTGAGTGGGACATGCCTGAACCCTTGTTGCAGCGCCCCACATGCCCCACGGCGCGGGGGTTCTACTTCTGCCCGATGGCGGGCCGCTTGCGGGTGGCGGGGACGGTTGAACTGGGCGGACTGCATCTGCCGCCCTCGCCCCACCGGGTGAAAAAGTTGGTTGCGGGCGCGCGGGCGTTCTTTCCCCAGCTTGGCGAACCGGATCGCAGCTGGATGGGGTTCCGCCCGTCGCTGCCGGACAGTCTGCCCGTCATCGGCCCGTCCAGCGGCGGGGCCGAAGTGATCCATGCCTTTGGGCACGGGCATCTGGGGGTGACGCTTGCACCGATCACCGCGCAGGTCGTGGGCGCGCTGGTCGCGGGAAAAACGCTCCCGCTGGACATTTCGGCCTATCGGCCGGGCCGTTTCTGAACAGAAAACCCGGCTTTGTCCGAAGACAGAGCCGGGCTGGGTGGCAAGCGCGAGAGGCGTGGTACTTGCGCGGTTCTGCGGATTACTGTCCGAGAATAAGTTCCGCGGTCGGCTCCGGATCATCATTGCCGCAAAGCGCGACGCAAAGGATGATCGGGATCAGCAGCAGCGGCAGCAGACCAGCCGACGAGGCCGGCTTTTCAGCCACGACGTCCATTTCGTCATCAACGATCACTGGGCCGCCAGCAAAGGCGGTTGACGCGGTCAGCATGAAAGACCCGGCGGCAGCGGAAGAAAGAAACTTGTTCAAGGTAGGCTCGATTCTGGATTTGCGGATCAGGCACTGGCTGCCTGTCCATCCAGAATACTTGATCAACTTATCGCGATGTCGCAATGCGATCTTCGCCACGCAGTGCCGGGCCACCGCTGCTGTCCATGCCTGAAAAAGCAAAACGGACCGGCCTTTCGACCGATCCGCATGCAGACTTAACTGATGGTTAGATCAGCTTACTTGTTCGTCATCGCTGCCGCCGCACAGAGCGACGCAGAGGATGATCGGGATCAGCAGGAGCGGCAGCAGGCCAGCCGACGAAGCGGGCTTTTCAGCCACGACTTCCATTTCTTCTTCGACGACAACCGGGCCGCCAGCCATTGCAGCCGATGCACCGAGGGTCAGCGCCATGACCGAAGTGATGAGTTTTTTCATGATTAAGCTCCGAAGTTTGAGAGGTTCCCGTCAACCGAACAGGCCATGTTTGCGGTTAAACCTGAAAGTGCTCCGCGACAATCTGCTTCGTCTGCCTATCGCCGCTTCGCCGCTAACCGTTGCCCGAATGGCACATAATTACCCTTGCAGACCCCCCTAAAACTGGCCCGGAACAACTTGATCCGGGGGGCGATGGCCGTCAGCGAAGGTTTTAATGTTGATGATGACCTTTTCGCCCATCTCGATTCGCCCCTCAACGGTGGCTGATCCCATATGCGGCAGGCAGACCACATTCGGCAGATCTCGCAGTCGGGGGTTAAGGTCGATGCCGCGTTCATAGACATCAAGGCCTGCCCCGGCGAGTTCGCCCGCCCGCAGGGCACGGGTCAGGGCGTTTTCATCCACCACCTCGCCCCGGCTGGTGTTCACGACCACGGCGCTGGGTTTCATCAGCTTCAGCCGCCGGGCGTTCAGAAGGTGAAAGGTTGACGGGGTATGCGGGCAGTTGATCGACAGGATGTCCATCCGGGCCAGCATCTGGTCAAGGCTTTCCCACCAGGTCGCTTCCAGGTCTGCCTCAATCTCGGGGCGCAGGCGTTTGCGGTTGTGGTAATGCACCTGCAAGCCAAAGGCGCGGGCGCGGCGGGCCACGGCCTGCCCGATCCGCCCCATGCCAAGGATGCCCAGCCGCCGCCCGCCAAGACGGCCGCCCAGATTGGCCATTGGCGACCAGCCAGCCCAGGTGCCCGATTGCATGACCTGCAACCCCTGCGGGATGCGGCGGGTGACGGCAAGAATCAGCGCCAGCACCATGTCAGCGGTGTCTTCGGTGACCACACCGGGGGTGTTCGATACGATAACCCCCCGCTGGCGGGCGGTGGCCACGTCGATATGGTCCACCCCCGCGCCGTAGTTGGCGATCAGCTTCAGCTTTTCCCCCGCCTGCGCCAGAAGGGCCGCATCGATGGTATCGGTGATCGTCGGCACCAGCACATCGGCACGGCGCATCGCGTCGGCCAACTCTTCGCGGGTCATCGCGGTATCGGGGTCGCGGAGTTCGACGTCAAAAAGCTCTTTCATCCGGGTTTCCACAACCTCGGGCAGGCGGCGCGTGATGACGACAGTCAAGCGGGGGGCAGGCATTCTGATCTCTCCGATACTTTGCAGATCACTTTGCAGATCGGGATCGACTGGATCGGGCCACTTCCAAATCCGGCGTCCTTGGGGCAAGGTGAAGCCAAGCGGGGCGATGCACAAGCCCCGGGTTGAGGGACACGCGAACCCGGGGGCAAAGCAAGACCCTTTGGGAACGGGCAGACAGGGCAAATGCGAATGCAGCGGTTCAGCACGGTCTTTGGCTTGGGTCTGGCACTTGGCGTGCAGACGATGCCCGCTCTTGTGTCTGCGCAAGAGGTGCAGGCCGTCATTGAGACCGAAGCCGCGGCAGGCGCCGTGGTGAAAAAACCCCCCGAAAAGCAATGCCAGCCTGACATAGGCTGCGTGACGAACCTGCCCTTGCCGCGTTATGTCTCGCTGAAAGGCAGCGAGGGCAACGCCCGGCGCGGGCCGGGGTTGACGCACCGGATCGACTGGGTTTTCACCCGTGCCGGCATGCCGCTGATGATCACCGCCGAGTTTGAGAATTGGCGGAGGGTCGAGGATCAGGAAGGCGCTGGCGGCTGGGTGCATTATTCGCTGCTGTCCGGGGTGCGCAGCGTGCTTGTCACGCTGGACATGGCCGAACTGCGCGATGCCCCGTCGGAAGACGCCACCGTGGTCGCGCAGGCCGAGATGGGGGTGATCGGCCGGGTGCAGGCCTGCACGCCAGACTGGTGCCGCGTGGCGCTGGACGGGCAGCGCGGTTGGGTGCAGAAGACGGCACTCTGGGGGATCAAGCCGGATGAGCAGATCGACTGACACCAAGCGCAGCCGGCTTGGGCTGGCCATCTCGGCCGGGCTGGCATCGGTGCTGGTCGCCGGGGTTCTGGTCGTGCTCAAGCTGTGGGCGCTGGCAGAAACCGGGGCGCTGTCGATTGCCGCCTCACTGGCCGACAGCGCGATGGACCTCTTGATGTCACTTGGGGCGGCGGCGGCCATCGTCTATGCCGCCCAGCCCGCCGATGAGGATCACACCTTTGGCCACACTTCGGCCGAGGATCTGGCGGCGCTGGCGCAATCGACGTTCATTCTGGTGTCAGCCGGGGTGATCGGCTGGGCCGCCGTGGCCCGCCTGATTGCCCCCGAACCGCCCGTCCTGATGGCCGAGGGGCGCGGGATGCTGGTCATGGCGATCTCGGTCGTGCTGACGCTGGCGCTGGTCTGGTGGCAGGGCCGCGTCGCACGGGCTACCGGCAGCAAGGTCGTGGCGGCGGACCGCCTGCATTATCTGGGCGACCTCTTGCCCAGCCTTGGGGCCATCGGCGCGCTGTGGGTGTCGGGGACACATGGCATCGGGTCGATTGACGCGGTGGTGGCGCTGGCGGCGTCCGTCGTGATGGTGCTGGGGGCGGCCCGCATCGGCAAGTCCGCATGGGACGCGCTGATGGACCGGGCCGCCGATCAGGCCGTGGTGGACGGCATCGCCGCCCTCACCCGCGACTGGCCCGGTGTGCGCGGCTTTCACGATCTGAAAACCCGCACCGCAGGCAGCCGCGTCTTTGTGAACCTGCATATCGAGCTGGACGGCCACCAGACCTTGGCAGAGGCGCATGCCATCGGCGCCGGTCTGCGCCGCGCCATCCTGCAGGCCTATCCGCAGACCGATGTGATCATACACAAGGACGTGCATTCAGGTTGAATTTGACCCAGATATAGCGGCAAAGGCCTTGGCAACGCTTGACTTTGTGACCGTTCAGCGACATTTTCCAAACGTATAACAGTATCTTCTGACCGCAATCCAACCGCAGGGCAGCATGCAACCCACCGTTCGCCGGGCCTACCGGCGCGAAAGCGAAGAAACCCGCCGCGCCGACCTGATCGCCGCGACCCAAGCTCTGGTGTCCGAAGGCGGGCCAGAGGCTGCCACGGTGCGGGCGATTGCCGCGCGGGCCGGGGTGACGGCGGGGCTGATCCGGCACTACTTTCAGTCAAAGGACGAACTGACGCGGGCCGCTTATCTGTCCTTGATGGACGGGATGACCGCGCAAGGGTCGGACGCGCTGGAAGGCGTCGGTGCCCTGCCGGAAGAGCGTTTGGCAGCCTTTGTGTCAGCCTCGCTCCGCCCGCCGGTGGTTGATGGGGGGGCGGTGGTGCTGTGGGCCGCCTACATGCACAAGGTGCGCAGCGATGTGCACCTGAAGTCAGCGCATGAAACCGCCTATCTTGCCTATCGCAATGCGTTGCAGGCGCTGATCGCGGCCCTGCCCCGCACCGCCACCGACGCCCGGCTTCGCGGCGAAGCCATCGCCTGCAACGCCGTGATCGACGGGCTGTGGCTGGAAGGCTCGCTTCTGCCACATGCCTTTGCCCCGGATGAGATTGTCACCATCGGCCTGCGGTCGGTCGGGGCGATTGTCGGGGTCGATCTGATTGCCCATTCTGCCATCCTGCTCGATTCTGGAAAGACACTGCCATGAAATACGCTTCCGTCACCGACCGCCTAGCCGGGCTTGGCGGCGCCAAATGGGAAATTCATGCCCGCGCCCGCGCCCTCAAGGCCGCTGGGGCCGACATCATCGAGCTGACGATCGGCGAACCCGACATTCCCACGCCGGAACGCTTTGTGGCTGCCGCCGCAGCGGCGATGACCGCAGGGCGCACCGGCTATTCCAATGGTCGGGGGGAACCTGGCCTGGTTGCCGCCCTGGCCGCCCGCTACAGCGCACGGCGGGGGCGCACGATCGGGACCGATCAGGTGATGTGCCTGCCCGGTACGCAAACCACGCTTTACACCGTCCTGCGCACCCTGGTCGAAGCGGGGGATGAGGTGCTGCTCGGCGACCCGATGTATGCCACCTACGAAGGCCTGATTTCCCAGACCGGCGCGCGGATGGTGCCGGTGCCCCTGCGCCCAGAACACGGGTTTCGGATGCAAGTGGCGGATGTGGCGGCCCGGATCACTCCACGCACGCGGGTGCTGTTTCTGAACACCCCCCACAACCCGACCGGCGCCGTCCTGCGTGACGCGGACATCCGCGCGCTGGGCGATCTGACCCGCGCGCATGATCTGTGGATCCTGTCGGATGAAGTGTATGAGGAAATGGTGTTTCCGGGGGTGTCTTTCGCCTCACCCCTTGACCATGCCGATCTGGCAGACCGGGTGGTCGTCGCCTCCTCCATCTCCAAGTCGCACGCGGCGCCGGGGTTCCGGTCCGGCTGGTGCATCGGCCCGGCCGAGTTTTGCCAGCGCTTGCTGCCACTTTCAGAAACCATGCTTTTCGGGTCGCAACCTTTCATTGCTGACATGACCGCCCTTGCAGTTTCCGAACAATCGCCAGTGGCCCAAGGGATGGCCGAACGCTTTTCCCGCCGGGCCGGTCTGATCGCGCGGGCGCTGGACGGGGTGGCAGGTTTGCGCGTCCACCGGCCTGAGGCAGGCATGTTCACCCTGATCGACGTGCGCGCCACCGGGCTGACGGGCATTGCCTTTGCGGCCAGCCTGCTTGAACGGGAACAGGTCGCCGTCATGCCGGGTGAAAGCTTTGGCGCGGGCCTGCAAGGCTGGCTGCGCCTGTCGCTGACCCAGCCCGATGACCGCATCATTCAGGCGACGGGTCGCATCGCCACCCACGCCGCCAGCCTGTTGGGGAACGCAGCATGACAACCGTCGGCATCCGTCTGGTCGAAGGCCTTGCCGCGCGCGGGGTCGAGGTGGTTTTCGGTATCCCCGGCGTCCACACGATTGAACTTTACCGGGGCCTTGCCGCCGCCAAGGACAGCATCCGCCACGTCACGCCCCGCCACGAACAGGGCGCGGGCTTCATGGCCGACGGCTATGCCCGCGTCACCGGCAAACCCGGCGTGGCCTTTGTCATCACCGGGCCGGGGCTGACCAACATCCTGACCGCGATGGCGCAGGCTAAGGCCGATTCGGTGCCAATGCTGGTCGTATCCGGCCTTGGGCGCAGTGACACGCTGGGCAAAGGCTTGGGGCGGCTGCACGAATTGCCCGATCAAGGTGCGATGGTTGCCACGCTTTGCCATTCGGAAACCGTGACTGACCCGAAAAAGCTGGGCGAGGTGCTGGACCGTGCCTTTGCCGCCATGACCGGCAGCCGCCCCGGCCCGGCACATATCCAGATTTCCACCAACATGATGGGCCAGCCCTGCCCCGTCCTGCCGCCTCCGGTCGAAGGGGTGTCGGCGGTGCCGCTGCCTCTGGGGCGGCTGCGCAGTGTGGCAACATCGCTGAACAACGCGGAACGGGTGGTGATCCTGGCCGGTGGCGGGGCGCGCCGGGCCGAAGCCACGTTGCAAAAACTGGCCGAGACGCTGGATGCCCCGGTGATCCTGACCGCGAACGCACGCGGCGCCATGCACGGGCACCGGCTGGTGGTTCCCGCCTCGCCCAGCCTGAACGCGGTGCGGACGCTGATCGCGGCGGCAGATCAGGTGGTGGCCGTCGGCACCGAGATCGGGCCGACCGACTATGACGTTTATGCCAAGGGCGGGATGCCGGATCTGTCGAACATGATCCGCATCGACATCTGCGCCGAACAATTGGCCCGCCACCCCGCGCGCCTGCCTTTGCGGGGCGATGCGGGGGCGGTGATGGCCGCGCTGCAGCCGATGATCATGCGGTCCAACCGCGAAGGGGCTGCCCGGGCCGAGGCAACACGCCGCGCCGCCCGCGCCGAACTTGCCGGGCTGTCCGAACCTCTGCCCGGCCAGCTTGAGATGGTTGAGGCGATCCGCACCGCCACCCCGAACGCGATCATCGTTGGTGACAGCACCCAGCCGGTTTACGCCGGAAACCTGTACTATGACCACGACCGCCCCGGCGGCTGGTTCAACGCGGCCACCGGCTATGGCGCGCTTGGCTTTGCGCCGGGGGCTGCCGTGGGGGCCGCCATCGCCGCACCTGGCGTGCCGGTGGTCTGCCTGATCGGCGACGGGGGCCTTCAGTTCAGCCCCGGCGAATTGCGCACCGCGCTGGACGAAAACCTGCCGATCACCTTCGTCGTCTGGAACAACGCTGGCTTTCGCGAAATCGCCGAGTCAATGGTGGCGGCCAAGGTCGAGGTGCTCGGTTGCACACCCTCGCCGCTTGAGATGGAAAGCTTTGCCTTCGCCTGCGGCCTGCCCTTCGCCAGCATCCCCCAAGACCCCGATGCGGTGATCGACGCGCTGTCGCATCCGCAAGACGGGCCAAGGCTGATCGAAATTCAGGTCCGCTGACGCGCCATCAAGGGGGCCAGCAGGAAGATTGCGCCCACCAGACAAGCGGCAAAGACAAAAGCCATGCGCAGACCGAACGTTCCTGCAATCACGCCCAGCAGCGGCGGGCCGAAGAAATAGCCGAAATAGCCCAATAGCGTGGCGCGGGCGACAGCCCTGGCGCGCGCGCCGGGGTCGCTCATCTGCCCGACCAGCGAAAACGCGGTGGGGGCAAGGACGGATGCGCCGATCCCCATCACGATGAACCCCAGATAGGCCATGCTTGGCCCCGCAGCCTGTGACGCGATGAAGGCCCCGATTGACGCGACCACCGCGCCCACGCGCAGCAGCGTGAAAGGGTTCACCCGCCCCGCAAGCCACTGCCCGCCCAGCCGGGCAAAGCCCATGGTCAGGGCCAGGGCGGCAGGGCCAAGCGCGCCTTGTTCCGGGCTGCCGCCAAGGGTCTTTTCGATGTGCAGGGCCGACCAGTTTTCCGCCGCGTTTTCGGTCATGAAGGCGATCAGCACGATGCCGCCGCCAATCACCGGCACCAGCCCCAACGGCAGGGCGGTGCCGTCCTTGGGCTTGCGCAACCCGTCAATCCGTCCGTCCCGTTCCAGCGTGGCAAGGGCGCAGATCAGGCCGACGGCGGCCATTGTGCCCATCACCCAGCCCGGCGGCCAACCTGCCCCGCGCATGACCCCGGTCAGGATCGCGCCCCCGGCATAGCCGAAGGAATAGGCGGCATGGGTCAGGTTCATCAGATGCAGCCCACGTTGCGTCTCCATCGCGGAGACGCGGGCGTTCATTAGGACATCGGTCAACCCCGTGGCGGCCCCCGCACAGGCCATGGCAAGCGGGAACACCCACAAAAGCGTGGTCTGCCCCGGCAGCGCAAAGCCCAGCGCCATCAGCGCCACCGCCAAAGGCAAGGCCGCGCGCCCCAGTGCCGCTCCAAAGGCCGGGGCCATCAGCATGGCGCTGATGGCAGCAATCGGCGTCAGGAAGATCAGGAGGCCCAACTGCGCCTCGTCCACCCCCAGCATCGTCTTCAGGTCTGGCAGGACCGCCGCGAAGGTGCCCCAAAGCACACCCATCGCCGCAAAGGCCGCGATGGCAGGCCGCGCGTAGGCAAGGGTGGCAAGGGGGGACATGCAAGGCTCCGTCTCGGGAAGGTGACAGCTATCCCGGCGCCGCCGCCGCTGCCAGCCCAGCCGCGACCGCACAGCCCCCCGAAAGCGACACCGGACCATAGGCCTGCCGAAGAAGCGCTTTCCTTCCCCCTGATTCCCCGCTATAGGCCCCCGGTCGCGCCATGCACCCTTGGAGGATGGCGGACGTATATTGGAGAGAACCATGGCACGCGAGATCACCGATCTTCTGGCCGAGGTACGGACGGGGACAGGCAAGGGGGCCGCCCGTCAAGCCCGTCGTGACGGCTACGTACCTGGCATCATCTATGGCGACGGCTCTGAGCCGGTCGCGATCAAGATGAAATTCAACTACCTTCTGACCAAGCTGCGGCAGGGTCGTTTCCTGCAATCGCTTTTCAACCTCAAGGTTGAAGGCCAGCCCGACGTTCACGTCATCTGCCGCGGCGTGCAGCGCGATGTGGTCAAGGACATGCCGACCCACGTTGACTTCATGCGGGTGCATGACGAAAGCCGGATCGAGCTTTTCGTCCACGTGACCTTCATCAACCACGAAGCCAGCCCCGGCCTCAAGCGTGGCGGCACGCTGACGGTTGTGCGGTCGGAAGTGGAACTGGAGGTTACCGCTGGTGACATCCCGGATCACATCACCGTGGACCTGACCGGCAAGGTGATCGGCGACGTGATCCACATCGACGACGTGGACCTGCCGAAAGGCGCCAAGCCGACCATCGCCCGCAACTTCGTGATCGCGAACATCGCGGCCCCGTCGGGTCTGGTCAGCGCCGACAACGAAGAAGCCAACGCCTGATCGCGTTGCCTTGTTGATACCGCGCGGGGGGTCTTCGGGCCCCCCGTTGCATTTCGGGGGTCAGCGATCGCCTTCGCGTCGGTAGACAACGGTTGCACCCTTGGTGCCCAGCGGTTCCGGCTGAAAGCCTTGCGCGACAAGGCCTTGACGGACCTGTCCCTCACCCTCGGGGCCGTAGAGGCCGGGGTGCAGTTCCACCACCACCAGCCGCACGCCGGTCAGCGGGGTGGCCAAGGCCTGCAGTTCTGCCCCTTCGATGTCGCAGCACAGAACCGTTGGGCGATGGCGGGCCAGCAGGTCCGACAGCGGCAGCGCGGGCACCCGGATCACGCGCGCATTCGCAGGCCAGCCCTCTGGCCCTTGCCGCGCGCTGGCCCAAAAGGCCGGGCGCTGGCCAAACTCCACCTCGCCCCCCTCGCCCCCGGTCACGGCACCATGCAGCAGTTGGACGCCATGAAAGCCGTTTGCCAAAAGGGTTGCCTGCGCCAAAGTCAGGGTGTCAGGCACAGCCTCAACCCCCGTGACCGCCGCCGCCCCGACCACCCGCGCCGCCAGGGCACACAGGAACCCGATCCCCGCGCCAAGGTCCATGAAACGGTCATCGGGGCGCAGATGGGCCAGGATCGCGTCCGCCTCCTGGTGTTCGTAACGGCCGGTGGTGAAGGCCCGCTCCAGCCCGCCGCGCAGGGCGGCATCCGGCAGGGTCAGGGTCAGGCCGCGAAGGGTGAAACTGGGCATCACGCTCCAACTTGGTTGGCGGATCGGTTGCGGGGGCGGGCCGTTCCCCGCTATACCGTCAGCCTAAAGCCGGGGCCAACCCCCGTCCAGCCGCAGGAGACGCGCCGTGAAACTTTGGGTCGGCCTTGGCAATCCCGGCGCGAAATACGCGGGCAACCGGCACAACATCGGCTTCATGGCGCTGGACCGTATCGCCGCCGACCACGGCTTTTCACCCTGGCGCAAGGCCTATCAGGGCTTGGTATCGGAAGGCCGCCTTGGTGATGAAAAACTGGCCCTCTTGAAGCCCGAGACGTTCATGAACCTGTCCGGCCAGTCGGTGCAGGCCGCCATGACCTTCTGGAAACTGCCCCTGGCCGATGTGACGGTCTTTCATGACGAGCTTGACCTTGCCCCGGCCAAGATGCGCCTCAAGCAGGGCGGTGGCCATGCCGGGCACAATGGCTTGCGGTCGATCCACGGCCATCTGGGCGAAGGCTATGCGCGGGTGCGCCTTGGCATCGGCCACCCCGGCCACAAGGATGCGGTGGCGGCCTACGTCCTGCATGACTTTGCCAAGGCGGATGCCGACTGGCTGGAAGACCTGTTGCGCGGCATTTCCGAAGGGGCCCCGGCGCTGGCCGCAGGGGATGGGCAGGCGTTCATGAACGCGGTCAGCTTGCGCACAGCACCACCCCGGTCTTCGACCACGGCGGAAAAGCCAAAGGCCGTACCGCTTGCCCCCGCCCCGCCCCCACCCGTGGCCGCAGCCGAAGACAGCCGCAGCACCATGCAAAAGCTGCTGGACAAGTTCCGGTGACCCCCACACCCCATGCCGTCCGCCATGCCTTTCGCCAGCAGGCCAAGGCCTGCGCGGGGCTGGGATCACCCCTGATGGCGCGGCTGATGGCGGGGCTGGCTGATGGACTTCAACCCGGCAATCCCGTTGCGGATCAGGTGCTTGGCTGGCAGGGCGACCCCTCCCCCAATGCCGATTCCGTGCCATTGCGGCTGGCGGGCGGGCTGCATGCGCTGGTGCTGACCGGGGCGGACCAGTCGCTTGCGGCGTCCTATGCCGACCCTGAGACTGACCCGACGGATGCAGCCCTTGCCGCCATCGCGCGCCACCCGGACTATCTGCTTGGCTGGCTGAAATCCCCGCCCCAGACCAATGAAATCCGCCGCTCGACCGCCCTGATCGCCGCCGGGCACTGGCTGACTGCCCGCTTTGGATTGCCGCTGGTGCTGTCGGAACTGGGGGCCAGCGCCGGGTTGAACCTGATGTGGGACCGCTACGCGATGCAGGTCGGTGGCGCGGTCTACGGCCCGCCGGGCGCAGCCTTGACCCTGACGCCCGACTGGACCGGCCCCCTGCCGCCGGCGTCCGCTCCAGTGGTGATCGACCGGCGCGGCGTCGATCTGAACCCGCTGCACCCGCAGGCCGACCGGCTGCGCCTTTTGGCCTACCTGTGGGCGGATCAGCCTGACCGGCTGGCCCGCACCGCTGCCGCGCTGGACCTTGCGGCCCGCGTCCAGCCGCAGGTGGACCGGGCCGATGCGGGCGACTGGCTGGAAACCCGGCTGCAAGACCGGCACCCCGGTGCGCTGCACCTGATCTTTCACACCATCGCCTGGCAATACTTTCCGCCCGCAACCCAAGATCGGGCCATGGCCGCGATGCACCGCGCCGGGGCGCTGGCCACGCCCGACGCCCCGATCGCCCGCCTCGGGATGGAGGCTGACGGCACCACCCCCGGCGCCGCAATCACCCTGACGCTGTGGCCGGGTGGTGAAACCATCCCCCTCGGCCGGGCCGATTTTCACGGCCGCTGGGTGGATTGGACACCGCCCGCCTGACCCTCACCCCTGGCCGCGCGGCACCAGCCCGGCCAGCGCGCGCGACACCAGCGACGATACCGCAGGACGCTCTAGCGCCACGAAGGGCAGCGGGCGGCACAGCTCCATCGCGGCCACACCGACGCGCGCCGTCAGCGCGCCGTTGACCACGCCCTCGCCAAACCGGCGCGACAGTTTGGACAGAACGCCCCCTCCGGCCACCGACCCGATCATGTCATCAGTCAGCGCCAGCGCCCCCGCCGCAATCAATGAGGCGAAGACCCGCCGCAGCAGGCGCAGGCTGCCGAAGCTACCGGACCGTCCGCCATAAATCTCGGCAATCCGGCGGATCATCCGCAGGTTGGCAAAACCCGCCACCGCTACATCGGCCAGCGCCAGCGGTACAAGCGCGGTGACGGTAGCCACCTGCCGGGCGGCGGCCTCGATCACCAGCCGCGCCTCGGCATCAAGGGTTGTCAGCACCTCACGCTCGGCCAGCGCCAACAGGGCATCGGCGTCCAGAACCTCGGCCTCGCGTTCGGCCAGACGCGCGCGGCCCCAGGCGGTATCACCCCGCGCGGCGTAAAGCCCGGTGATCGCCAGCACCACCCGGCGCGCGGCGGGCAGGTCAGCCGTCTGCCGCGCGGTGATTGCCCCAAGGCGCAGGTCATCCAGCCGCTTCAGCCGCAGGAAGGCCGCCCATTCGCGCAAGGCAAGGACCGTCGCTGACAACACGGCAAGACTGACCAGCACAAAGGCGATCCAGCCAAGGATCAGGTTGCGCGCCAAAAGCCCGGTCACGAAATCCCAGGCGGCAACCCCCAGCGCAAAGGTGAAAAGCGCAGAGAACGCCCAAACCGCAAAGCGCCGCATGCCCCCGCCCTTGACCTGCGACATGGCCGCAACCGCCAGCATCGCCTGCCCCTCAGGCAAGGCATCTGGCACTGGGGGCGCCGCAGAAGGATCAGCAGCCGCGTCGATTTCCTGCAAGAAGGGCTTGGGCGGGCGGGTCACAGCCGGTCTC
This sequence comes from Rhodobacterales bacterium, assembly GCA_038211355.1. Taxonomy (GTDB): domain Bacteria; phylum Pseudomonadota; class Alphaproteobacteria; order Rhodobacterales; family Rhodobacteraceae; genus Tabrizicola. The sequence goes on from JBBQVR010000004.1 coordinate 57,303, forward strand.
CGATCAGGAACTGCACGGCCCGGTCAAGGCGGATATGCGGGGGGCCTTCACCGGGCTTCAGGGTCAGGCGGGCGGGGGCGAAGGTCATCAGGTTGTAATCGGCATCCAGCCACCCTTCGGCCCCCTGACGCGCGGGCGACAACAGGCGCGCGGGGTCAGTCGGCAGCAGGCCCGGATACATCACGGCGGGCTTGCCGGTGGACAGTAATGTGCCGCGCACGGCGGGCAAAGCCTCACCATCGCGGGTGACGGTCTCTTCCACCGTTGCGCGCAAGCTGGCCAGCGACAGCGCCTCGGTCCGGGCACCGGAAAAATCGGCGCGGGACTTCGCCTCGGCCAGAAGGGCTGCGGTAATGGCCGTCAGCGCCGGGTGTTGTTCGTGGTGCAGATGGTCGGCCTTGGTGGCGGCAAAAAGGATGCGTTCCACCCGCCGCCCGCCAAAAAGCCCGGTCAGCCAACCGTTGCGCCCCGGTCGGAAAGTGCCCAGAACCTCGGCCATCGTGCGGCGCAGGTCTTCGACCGCGCGGGGGCCCTGGTGGATCGCGCCAAGCACATCCATCAGCACGATCTGCCGGTCGATCTTGGCAAAATGGTCACGAAAGAACGGGCGCACGACGCGGGATTTATAGGCCTCAAACCGCCGCTCCATCTCACGCCAAAGGCTGTTGCGGGGGGTAAGGGCGGGCTTGGGCAAAGGCGCAAAGGTCAGGACGGGCGAGCCGGCAAGATCACCCGGCAAAAGGAACCGCCCCGGCGTCACATCCACCCGGCCCAGGTCGCGGGCGGCGGTCAGGTAGGCGGTGAAACTGTCCGACAGGGCGCGCAGCTTGCCCTCCTCCAGTCGCAGCGCACCATCTTCGGCACGGGCGAAGGCGATGAAATCGGCCGCCTCAGGGCGTTTGGCAAGGCGGGTGAGGGTCGCCTCGGACCACTGGTCATAGCTTTGATCCAGCAGGCCAAGGTCCAAAAGCCATTCCCCCGGATAGTCAACGATATCAAGGTGAAAGGTCCGGGGGAATGGCTTTTGGACCTTGGCCTGCTGGAT
>JBBQVR010000005.1:0-56611 GCA_038211355.1 Rhodobacterales bacterium
GATGCCAAGGTGCTGATGGAGCGCTATTCGATCACCGGGTTTCCGGTGGTGGATGACACGGGCCGTGTGCTGGGGATCGTGACGAACCGCGACATGCGGTTTGCGTCGGACGACAAGACTCCGGTGCGGGTGATGATGTCGTCGGAGAACCTGGCCGTGCTGCGCGAGCCGGTGGACCGGGCCGAGGCGATCAGCCTGATGAAGGCGCGGCGGATTGAAAAGCTGCTGGTCACGGATGGGCAGGGCAAGCTGACGGGCCTGCTGACGCTGAAGGACACCGAAAAATCAGTGCTGAACCCGCAAGCCTGCAAGGATGCGCTGGGGCGGTTGCGGGTTGCAGCGGCCAGCACGGTCGGCGACGCGGGCTTTGCCCGCAGTGAAGCCTTGATTGATGCAGGCGTGGATCTGGTGGTGATCGACACGGCGCATGGCCACAGCGAAGGCGTTGCGCGTGCGGTAGAGCGGATCAAGCGGCTGTCAAACACTGTGCAGGTGGTGGCAGGGAATGTGGCCACGGGCGAGGCGACGCGGGCGCTGATCGGCGCCGGCGCGGATGCGGTGAAGGTTGGAATCGGCCCCGGCAGCATCTGCACGACGCGGATCGTCGCGGGCGTGGGTGTGCCGCAGCTGACGGCGATCATCGACAGCGCCCGCGCGGCGGGGGATATCCCGGTCATCGCGGATGGCGGGATCAAATATTCCGGCGATTTTGCCAAGGCGATTGCGGCGGGAGCCTCTTGCGCCATGGTCGGATCAGCGATTGCCGGGACGGACGAAAGCCCTGGCGAGGTGATCCTGTATCAGGGCCGCAGCTTCAAGGCTTATCGCGGCATGGGCAGCCTTGGCGCGATGGCGCGTGGCTCGGCGGATCGGTATTTCCAGAAGGATGCCGCCAGCGACAAGCTGGTGCCCGAAGGGATTGAGGGGCAGGTGCCTTACAAGGGCAGTGCGGCGGCGGTCATTCACCAGATGGTTGGCGGTCTGCGGGCGGCCATGGGTTATACCGGCTGCGCCACTGTGGCCGAGATGCGGACCAACTGCCAATTCGTGCGGATCACCGGGGCTGGCTTGAAGGAAAGCCACGTCCATGATGTGCAGATCACCCGCGAAAGCCCGAACTACCGGATCGGGTAAGGCGCACCCTCAGGGCGGGGCCTGCGCCAATATCTGATCCATCAGCACAAAACGCCTATCAGCGCGGGCCCGCTGTCGCTTGGCCCCAGCGCACAAGGGTGGTCGACCTGCCAATGGCGAACGCCAAAAACAGGAATGACGCGATCTTGGCGGGTCGCGTCCCCGTCCGGTTTCAGTGGTGCCAGTTCGGCGATGTGGTCAGGTCAGCACCGATCAGCCCTGCTGTGAGATTGGCTTTGATTTCAGACCGATCCTTTAGATTGCAAACCACTGTCAGGGTCAAACCAGCCGTGCCATGGCCAAGATGAATTCCGGCATGGCAAAAAGATTTCGACAGGATCGTTGCAGATTCAAACTTGCCGCGGCGCGTTAAAGGACGGCAAAGGGGGCTGTGCAAGACCAAGGCGCGCAGGCAAGGCGATAATCGCTTGAACCCTCTGCGTTTGCGAAGAACTGGATGACCGCATGACCCCCTCAGCCCGACTGTCCGCCGCGATTGAGGTGTTGGACCGCATTCTTGGCGGCGCGCCTGCGGAAAGGGCCTTGACCAACTGGGGCCGGGCCAGCCGCTTTGCAGGCTCTGGTGACCGGGCGGCGGTGCGGGACCTTGTGTTTGAAGCGCTGCGACGGCGTCGGTCGGCGGCTGCGCTGGGGGGTGGGCTGACAGGTCGGGGTCTGGTGCTGGGCCTCTGCCGTGAGGCGGGGCAAGAGGCGCTTTTCATCGGCGAAGGCCACGCCCCCGCGTCCCCGACACCGAATGAGGCCGGCCACGCGCCCGACGGGGCCGAGGCGCTGGATATGCCCGATTGGCTGCTGCCGCGCCTGCAGGCCAGTCTGGGCGAAGACCTGACCCCGATCTGCCGGGCGCTGCGGGACCGTGCGCCGGTTTTCGTGCGGGTGAACCTGCGCAAGGCCACAGTCCCGCACACTGTGGCGTCTCTGGCGGCTGAGGGGATCACCGCCACGCCTGACCCCTTGGCCCATGCCTGTCTGCGCTTGGGGGGGCAGGTGCGCAAGGTGCAGACCAGTGCTGCCTATCTGGCTGGGTTGGTTGAGCTGCAAGACGCCTCATCCCAGGCCGTGGTCGAGGCGCTGCCGCTGCAAGACGGGATGCGCGTGTTGGACCATTGCGCGGGCGGCGGCGGCAAGACGCTGGCGATGGCCGCGCGGGCGACGCTAGCGCTTTATGCCCATGACGCCGCCCCGCAGCGGATGGTCGACTTGCCAGCCCGTGCCGCGCGTGCCGGGGTTGACGTGACCCTCACCGCCGCCCCCGAGGCAACGGGGCCCTATGACCTGGTCTTGGTGGATGCGCCCTGTTCGGGCCTTGGCAGCTGGCGGCGCGACCCCGAAGGCAAATGGGCGCTGACCGCAGAGCGATTGGCCGATCTTGGCACGCTGCAAGCCGCGATTCTGCGCCGGGCGGCGGCGATGGTGCGCCCGGGCGGATGGCTTGGCTATGCCACCTGCTCGCTTCTGGAAGAAGAGAACGCAGGCCGCGTGGCCGCGTTTCTGGCCGATACGGCGGGCTGGAATCTGGTGGCAGCCCAGACCTGGACGCCGCTGACCGGGGGCGACGGGTTCTTTCTTGCTACCCTGCAGAGAGAAGCGCCTTGAGATTATCAACCCTTGCGCGCAATTCACCGGTGGTCCAGCATCAGATCTCCGGGCATTGATTAAGCATCGGTTAACCCTTTTCAGGCGATAGTTCAGGGGATTGGCAACATCGGGGGCCGTGTGAACCTGTCAGGTATCAAGGCATTGGGCGCGGGCTTTGGCGGCTTGCGGGTACCCGCATCGGGTTTTGTGGCGCTTGGCCTTGCAGGTGGGGCGCTGTCGGTCAGCGGGTTTGTGTGGCTGGGCGCTGGTGTCGGTTTCGCCGGGCTGATGCTGGCCTTGGCCGCCGCAGGGCTTGCCGCGCTGGCGCTGACGCAAGGCGCGCGGGACCGGGCGGAACAGGCGCGTACCTTCCGGCTGGTCGGCGAGGATGCGGCAGCCTGCTTTTCTACCGATTCCGGCGGCCAGGTCCTGCTGCGCAACCGCGCGGCCGTGGCGCGCTTCGGGCCTGACAGCGCGTCGATGATTGAGGCGTTGCAGCGCAACATCCTGAACCCCGGCGCGCTTTTGTTGAAGCTGCAGACCCGCGCCGCCACAGACGGCGCCGCACGCGAAGATGTGGCCACGCATCAGGGGTTCCTGCGGCTTATGGTCCATCAGTCCGGCGACAACCGCTTTTTCTGGCGCGTGGAAGAGTTTGGCCAGACCGGCGGCCTTGGATCATCCGATCGTCCGGCTGAACGCCCGCTCGACAAAAGCCATGACCGGCCGGGGGGCGAGGCCAGCGGTGCCGATCTGGAAGATGTGCCGGTGGCCCTGATGACTTTCGGGCCGGATGGGGTGTTGCGCAGTGCCAACCGGGCGGCGCGGGAAATGTTGCTGCAAGGTGAGTTGCGGTCGTTGATGTTCCACGACCTGTTTGAGGGGTTGGGTCGCCCGGTCACCGACTGGCTGGGCGATGTGGTCGCAGGGCGTCTGCCCGGCGGCACCGAAGTGCTGCGCGCCCGCACCGGCGGCGAGGAAAGTTTCATCGAGGTCACGCTGCGGCGCTTTGACGAAGGCGGGCGGATCAGCGCGCTGGCCGTTCTGAACGATGCCACGCGCCTCAAGACGCTTGAGGCGCAGTTTGTCCAAAGCCAGAAAATGCAGGCCATCGGCCAACTCGCTGGCGGAATTGCGCATGATTTCAACAACCTCCTGACGGCAATCTCGGGCCATTGCGACCTGCTTTTGCTGCGTCATGGCCGCGATGCCCCCGATTTCGCGGACCTGGAGCAGATCCGGCAGAATGCCAACCGCGCGGCCTCGCTGGTGGGGCAGTTGCTGGCATTCTCGCGCAAGCAGACGCTGAAGCCCGAAAAGCTGGACCTGGAAGAGGTGCTGGCCGACCTGACCCATCTGATGAACCGGCTGGTGGTGGAACGGGCGGGGCTGAAGCTGGACCATCTGGGGCAGGGATCGAACCGCGCCTTGCGTCAGGTGCGCGCAGACCGCAGGCAGCTGGAGCAGGTGCTGATCAATCTGGTGGTGAACGCCCGCGACGCGATGCCCGACAAAGGCAGCATCGTGATTGAGACAGAACCCGTGACCCTGGTTGAAAACCTGCACCGTGACCGGGCCGTGGTGCCCGCCGGCGATTATTCGGTCATCCGGGTGATCGACCACGGCATCGGTATCGCCCCTGAAAACCTGCAAAAGATCTTTGAGCCGTTCTTTACCACCAAGCGCGTGGGTGAGGGGACGGGACTTGGCCTGTCGATGGCCTACGGGATCGTCAAGCAATCGGGCGGGTTCATCTTTGCCGATTCGACCCTTGGGGAAGGCACCACCTTCTCGCTTTATTTCCCCGTCTATGACGGCGAAGACCTTCCTCTGCCCGAGCCTGAGGCCCGCCGCAGCATCAGCAAACCCGGCGAGGGCGTGGTCCTGCTGGTCGAGGATGAGGCCGCCGTGCGCGCCTTTGCCAGCCGCGCCCTGCGCCTGCGCGGCTATACCGTGCTGGAGGCCGCAACGGCCGAAGAGGCGCTCCATACGCTGCAGGACCGGTCGCTTGAGGTGGATGTCTTTGTCACCGACGTGGTGATGCCGGGGATGGACGGGCCATCCTGGGTCCGTATCGCCCTTGAGGACCGCCCGAATGTGCGGGTCATCTTCGTGTCAGGCTACGCCGAGGACGCGCTTTCCGAAAATCAGGCGCGAATCCCGAATTCGGTCTTTCTGCCAAAGCCGTTTTCGCTGAACGACCTGACATCAGCCGTGCAGGCCCAGTTTCAATAGGTGCCGTCAGCGCGCAGCAGGCGGGCAACGTCGGGCGCGAAGTAGGTCAGTATCCCGTCGCAGCCCGCGCGCTTGAAGGCCATCAGGCTTTCCAGCATGGCCTGCGTCCCGTCGATCCAGCCATTCAGCGCCGCGCCCTTGATCATCGCGTATTCGCCCGACACCTGATAGGCATAGGTCGGCGCGCCAAAGGCGTCCTTCACCCGGCGGCAGATGTCCAGATAGGGCATCCCCGGTTTGACCATCACCATATCCGCCCCTTCGGCCAGATCGCGGGCCACCAGACGCAGCGCCTCATCACTGTTGGCGGGGTTCATCTGGTAGGTCTTCTTGTCACCCTTCAGCGCACCGGACGCCCCCACCGCATCCCGGAAGGGCCCATAAAAGGCGCTGGCGTATTTGGCCGCATAGCTAAGGATCGCCACATCCTTGTGGCCCGCCCCCTCAAGGGCAGCCCGCATCGCGCCGATCCGGCCATCCATCATGTCGGAGGGCCCCAGGATATCGGCCCCCGCCTCGGCCTGGGCGAGGGTCATCTTCACCAGCGCCTCAACCGTCTCGTCGTTCAGGATTACCCCATCGACAACCAACCCGTCGTGGCCATAGGCGTTGTAAGGGTCAAGCGCCACATCAGTCATCACTGCGATGCCTGGGACCTGCGCCTTGATCGCGCGGATGGTGCGGTTGGACAGGTTTTCGGGGTTCCACGCCTCATGGCAGTCGGGGGTCTTCAAGGCAGGGTCGATGTAGGGAAACAGGCAGATCGCAGGAATGCCGAGGGCTGCCGCCTCGGCCGCCATCTCAACCACCCGGTCGATGGACAGCCGCGACACACCAGGCATCGAGGCGATGGGCTGGTCCGGACCCGCACCCTCTCGGACGAAGACCGGCCAGATCAGGTCATCTACCGTCAACGTGTTTTCCTGCGTCAGCGCCCGCAGGGCTGCGGTGCGGCGGGTGCGGCGAAACCGCGACTGGGGGAAGGGGGCGAAGATGGGCTGCACGTGATGGTCCTTGGCTTTGACCCCCAAGGCAGGGGCCCGGGGCTGTGGCAGTCACAAAGAGGGCCCTAAGCGGGGGCCCAAAGCGAGGGCTTGCGACTTTGTCTCTTGCCTGCCATGGAAAGCGACGCATCTCAAGCAACTACGCGCCTGAAGGGCGCTGCCCGCGAAAAGGAAGACCAGGCCGGTGGATGTGATTGACACGGTTTTCGAAGTGATCGACATGCGATCCTTCTCGAATCTCTGGTACTGGATCGCGCTTGCAGTGCTGTGGTCATCGACCAGCCATTGGGTATTGGGTGTGCCCTATGACCTGATCCAGCGCGCCCGGCGTGAAGGCGGGCAGGTGCAAGAGGACGTGGAACATCTGGTGCGGATCAACGCCAACCGGCTTTTGGGCCTGATTGACAAGGGCGGGCTGGTGGTGGTCGGGCTTGGGTGCTTCTGGCTGTCGGGTCTGTCGGTTCTTGCCTTTTACTACCAGGTCGAATTCGCCGCGGCGGTGTTCCTTCTTTTGGCACCGATGACTGTCGTGATCTGGGTCAGCCTGCGGGCCTGTCGGCGGATCATGGCGGGCGAAAACACCGGCGAGGCGCTGCATCGCAGGCTGATCGTCCACCGGCGTTGGACGCAAAGCATTGGCATGGTGGCGATTTTCATCACAGCGATGTATGGCACCTGGCAGAACGTCAACATCTCCATCCTGAACTGACCAGAACCGATGACCGCCGAGCGTATCATATTGGGCGGCGCGCCCGAAGGGTTTGACGCCCTTTTGCTGTCGCGCGAACTTGCGCGGGGGCGGCCGGTCATGCACGTCGCGCGCGACGACAAGCGGGCCGAGGCGATGCGCGCGGCCCTTGCCGTCATGGCCCCCGGTGTGGCGGTGCTGGACTTTCCCGCCTGGGATTGCCTGCCCTATGACAGGGTCAGCCCAAACCCCGAAATCTGCGCCCGCCGGATGGCGACACTTGCCGCACTGGTTGACGGGATGGCCGGGCCCTTTGTGCTGCTGACGACTCTCAACGCCGCGACCCAGCGTGTGCCTGCGCGCGATGTGGTGCGCGGCGCCTCGTTCCGGGCGGTGGTTGGCGAACGGGTGGATGAGGCGCGGCTGAAGCTTTTCCTGTCGCGGATGGGGTTCTCGCCTGTGTCAACCGTGGCGGAACCGGGCGATTGCGCCTTTCGCGGCGGCATCGTGGACATCTTCCCACCCGGGCCCGGCGGGCCGATCCGCCTTGATTTCTTTGGCGACGTGCTGGATGGAGCGCGGCGGTTTGACCCGGAAACCCAGCGGACCATCGAAAAGCTGACGCGGGTTGAGTTTTCGGCCGTGTCCGAGGTGATCCTGGATGAGGGGTCGATTGCGCGCTTCCGGCAGAACTACCGCATCAGCTTTGGCGCGGCGGGGACGGATGATCCCCTGTATGAGGCGGTCAGCGCGGGCCGCAAGCATCAGGGGATGGAGCATTGGCTGCCGTTCTTCCACGCAGGCCTGGAGACGCTGTTTGACTACCTGCCCGAGGCCAGTGTTTTGCTGGACGATCAGGTGACCCCGGCGCGTCTGTCGCGGTGGGAGGCGATCGACGACAGCTATGACAGCCGGCACGAGGCGATGGGGGCCAAGGGGCGGATCGACACGGTCTACAAGCCCGTGCCGCCGGGTGAGTTGTATCTGGATGATGCCGGGTGGCAGGCAGCAGTGACAAGCCACCGGGTGATCCAGCTTTCCCCCTTGCCGCAAAGCCCGGGGCCGGGGGTATTGGACGCAGGCGCGCGCGCAGGGCGCAGCTTTGCGCCAGAACGACAGCAGGAAAAGGTCAACCTTTTCGAGGCATTGTCGGATCACGTGAAGACATTGGCCAAGACCGGTCAGGTGGTGATCGCCAGTTGGTCTGATGGCGCGCGGGACCGTCTGCGCGGGCTTTTGCAAGACAGCGGTGTCACCGGGGTCACCGATATCGCTGATTTCCGCAGCGTGCCAGACGGCAAGGGCGGGCTGTTCCTGGTGATCTGGCCGCTGGAGGCAGGGTTTGTGGCACCCGGTTTGGCCGTCATCAGCGAGCAGGACGTGCTGGGCGACCGTCTGGTGGGCAAACCCCGGCGCAAGCGCAAGGCCGACAACTTCCTGCGCGAGGTGGATACGCTGACGGTCGGCGACCTGGTGGTGCATGTCGAACATGGCGTGGGTCGCTATCTGGGGATCGAGACGATCACCGCCCTTGGCGCGCCCCATGCCTGCGTGATGCTGGAATATGCTGAAAACGCAAAGCTTTACCTGCCGGTGGAAAATATCGAGCTTTTGAGCCGCTACGGCCATGAGGAAGGCCTGCTGGACCGTCTGGGCGGCGGCGCATGGCAGGCCAAGAAAGCCAAGCTCAAGGAACGGATCAAGGAGATTGCCGACCGCCTGATGCGGATTGCGGCCGAACGCGCGCTGCGCCACGCGCCGATCCTTGAGGCGCCACATTCGATCTGGGAGGCGTTTGCGGCCCGCTTCCCCTATCAGGAAACCGATGACCAGCTTTCGGCGATAGCCGATGTGGTGGCGGACCTTGAAAAGGGCAGCCCGATGGACCGCCTTGTCGTGGGCGACGTGGGGTTCGGCAAGACCGAGGTTGCAATGCGGGCGGCCTTTGTCGCGGCGCTGTCCGGCATGCAGGTGGCGGTGATCTGCCCGACAACCTTGCTGGCCCGCCAGCACTACCGCAGCTTTATCGAACGGTTTCGCGGATTTCCCATCTCTGTCAGGCCCTTGTCGCGCTTTGTTACAGCAAAGGACGCCAATGCGACGCGGGCGGCGATTGCGGATGGGTCGGTGGATATTATCGTAGGCACCCATGCGCTTTTGGCCAAGGCGATCAGCTTCAAGAACCTTGGGCTGCTGATCATTGATGAAGAACAGCACTTTGGCGTGACCCACAAGGAACGCCTGAAAGAGATGCGGTCAGAGGTTCATGTGTTGACCCTGACCGCAACGCCGATCCCGCGCACGCTGCAACTTAGCCTTACCGGCGTGCGCGATCTGTCAATCATCGCGACGCCTCCGGTCGACCGTCTGGCCATCCGCACCTATGTGGCCGAGTTTGACACCATCACCATCCGCGAGGCCCTGCTGCGCGAACGGTTCAGGGGCGGGCAGTCGTTCTATGTGGTGCCACGCATCAGCGACCTGCCTGAGGTTGAGGATTTCCTGCGCAATCATGTGCCGGAGGTGTCTTACGTCATCGCCCATGGCCAGCTTGCGGCGGGCGATCTGGATGACCGGATGAACCAGTTCTACGACGGCAAGCATGACGTGCTGGTGGCGACCAGCATTGTTGAAAGCGGGCTGGATATTCCTACCGCCAACACCATGATTGTTCATCGTGCGGATATGTTTGGCCTGAGCCAGCTGTATCAGATCCGCGGTCGGGTGGGGCGGTCAAAGACCCGCGCCTATGCGTACCTGACCACCAAGCCCCGCGTCCCGCTGACCCCACAGGCGATGAAGCGGTTGCGGCTTCTGGGGGGGCTCGACAGTCTTGGGGCGGGGTTCAACCTTGCCAGCCACGATCTGGACCTGCGCGGGGCGGGGAACCTGCTGGGCGAGGAGCAGTCGGGCCATATCCGCGAGGTTGGCTATGAACTGTACCAGCAGATGCTGGAGGACACGATTGCCAAGATCAAATCCGGCGAGTTGCAAGGCTTGACCACCGTCGATGACGGCTGGTCGCCACAGCTGAACCTGGGCGTGCCGGTGATGATTCCTGAAAGCTATATCCCCGATCTGGATATTCGCCTTGGCCTTTACCGCAGGCTGTCCAGCCTTGGCACCAAGGTTGAACTTGAGGGCTTCGCCGCTGAACTGATCGACCGTTTCGGCGCGCTGCCGAAAGAGGTGAACACCCTGATGCTGATCGTGCGGATCAAGGCGATGTGCAAGCGGGCGGGGATCTCAAGGCTGGATGCCGGGCCAAAGGGTGCCACGATCCAGTTTCACAACGACAAATTCTCCAACCCGGCCGGTCTGGTCGATTTCCTCAAGGCGCAGGGGCCAGCCGCACGGGTGAACGGCAACAAGATCGTGCTGACCGGCGAAATGAAGACCGAAGGTGACCGCATCAAGGGCGCTTTCAACATCGCCCGCGATCTGGCCGAGGTGGTGAAGGCCGGCAAGAAGGCCTAGCGCGCAGGCAAGCCGTAACGCATCAGCGCAAGTGCTGCGGCAATCAGCGCCGTTACCCCAAGCAACAGCGGCAAAAGGGTGCCGTTGAACGCCAGCCCGATCGGGATCGCCAGCAAAACCGACCCCACCGTCGCGATTGACGAGATGACCGAGGCGGCAAGCCCTGCGATGTGGCCAACAGGCTCCATCGCAAGGGCGTTCAGGTTGCCCATCGTCAGCCCCATCATGCTGAAAAGGCCGATTGACCACAAAAGATGGGCGGGGAAGGCCAACCCCTCGGGCATCAGTCCAGTGGCGATCAGGCCAAGGCACAGGATCGTCAGGCAAAGCTGTGCGGCCAGCGTGGCGGTGATGACGCGGCGCATGCCCAGGCTCATCACGATGCGGCTGTTCAAAAGGCTGCCGGACATCGAACACACGGCAATAAAGGCGAACCACAGGGGGAACGTCTCTGCCCGGTCAAAGCGCGTCTCGAAGATGCCATGCATTGACGACAGTGTGGCGAACAGGGCCCCCAGCGTCAGGGTCTGCACCAGGGTTGAGATGACGATGACGCGGTGCTGCCCCAGCTCTTTCGTGGCCAGCCAAAGGGTTGCCAGATGCAGCGGGCGGCGGGCGGCGACGGCCAGGGTTTCAGGTTGGCGCAGGCCCATCCACAGCATGATGACAGCGGAAAAGGCGATGTAGGCCAGAAAGATCGCGTGCCAGTCGGCGATGGCGATGATGCCCTGACCCATCAAGGGCGCAACGGCCGGAATCACGGTAAAGACCATCATCACGAAGGACATGATCTTGGCCATCCCGCGCCCGCTGAACAGATCGCGGATCATGGCGATCGACACGGTGCGCGGGGCGGCGGCACCGATGCCCTGAACGATGCGGGCGGCCAACAGGATTTCCAGCGACGGGGCAAAGTAGCAGGCAAGCGCTGCAAGGGCATAGAGCGCCGAGCCCAGCATGATGATGCGCTTGCGGCCAAAAGCGTCCGACAGCGGCCCCGCGAACAGCGTGCCGATCCCCATGCCAAGGACAAAGCTGGTCACGACCAATTGCGCGGCATTGGGCGCATCGGGCGACAGGCTGGCCGCAATGTCGGGCAGGGCGGGCAGCATCGCATCGATGGAAATGGCGATGGTGGCGAAAAGCATCGCCATGATGGCGACGAACTCGGTCTGCGAGATCGGCTTCTTCACCAACGGCGCTTGCACGGGGGTGGTGGCGGTCAATTGAGCTTGTCTTCAGCCGGAGGGGTAAGTTCGGCAATCACCTTGGCCCACAGGTCCGGCGGTTGCGCGCCAGAGACAACGTATGCCTGTGCGACAAGGAAGGTCGGCACGGAATTGACACCCTTGGCGCGGGCGTCGGCATCACGGGCGGCGATATCCTCGGCATCGGCGTCTGACTGCAAAAGGCGCAGCGTGGCGGCACGGTCCATCCCCGCCTCGGCCGCGATATCGGCGAGGGTTTCGATATGCCCAATGTCGCGCCCTTCGGTCCAGTAGGCGCGCATCAGGCGGTCAACCACGTCCGGTTGCACCAGCTCGATCCCGGCCCAGTGGATCAGGCGGTGGGCGTTCAGGGTGTTTGGCATGCGCTGAGGAATATCAGGGTCCATATCCACGCCTGCCGCGCGGGCCACTTCACGCAGACGGTCGTGGATGGCGTCTACCTTGGCGGGGCCGCCAAACTTGGCCTCAAGGTAGGCGCGTTTGGCCATGCCTTCGGGGGGAAGATCGGGGTTCAGCTGGAACGGGTGCCACTGAATGGCAAAGGGGTTCAGCGGGTGATCTTGCAAGGCGCGCTCAAGGTTGGCCTTGCCGATATAGCACCACGGGCAGACGGGATCAGAGAAGATATCAAGGCGGATCATGGGATTGGACTTTTGTAGAGGGCGGCAAGGCCACGGCGGATCAGCTTGCCGTTGGCGGTGCGGGGCAGGGTTGCGATATGCTGGTAGTGCCTTGGCTGCTTCCAGCGGGCAAGGGCGATTTCGGCGCGTTGGTGCAGGGTGGCCACGTCGATCCTGCACGGTCCTTCGTAAAAGAGGGCGATGATGCGGGTGCCGGGGGCAACCTCAACCTCAACCGCGGCTGCAGTGGCAAGGTCGTGAAAGGCGGCCTCAACCTCTTGCGGTGAGACGCGGAAACCGCCCGGGTTCATCAGGTCATCCCGGCGGCCAAGATGGGTGACGGCGCCGTCTGTGGCGATGGTCACCATGTCGCCGGTGCGAAACCACGGGCCGTCTGGCGCAGGCTTGTCCAGATAGCCGCGCATGAATCCGGGGTCGGCGGTCGAGACGGCAAGTTCACCGGCCATGCCCTGTGCGACCGGCGCGCCATCATCCCCAAGGCAGGCGATCAGGCGGCCGGGCTGAAGGTAGCCCGCGGCCCCCTCAGGCGCGGGACGGTCGGGGGCGCCAGAGATGTAGGTGGACAGCTCTGACATCCCCAACGCCTCATGCACATCGGTGCCGGTCTGGTGCTGCCACTCGGCACGCAAGGCCGGGGGCAGCCCCTCACCCGCCGAAAGCGCGTGGCGCAAGGCGGGCAGGGCCGGGATCCCCCCCCGCAGCATCTGGCGAAAGACGCCGGGGGCGGCGGCGAAGATGGTGGCATCAGACCGGGCCAGCAACCCAGGCAGTGCGGCCGCAGGCGTACCCGCCGCAGCAATCAGGGCCGTGGCACCCAGCGTCCAGGGATCCAAGAGGCCAGTGCCAAGGGTGTAGGTCCAGTTCAGGGCGCCTGCGTGCAACAGGCGGTCATCGGGGGTCAGCCCTTCCCACGCGCGGTGCATCGCGGCGCGGGCAAGGATGGCGCAGTGGGCATGCGACACCCCCTCAGGCTGGCCAGAAGAGCCAGAGGTGAAAACGACATAGCCTTCGCGGTGCGGATCACCGAGGTGCGGCATCGCCGGGGGCAGGGTGGACCACCGGGCGGGGTCGGGCAGAATGACCGGGGCAGGGTGGTCGGGCAGGGCGGTGTCAGGGTCCGCAACCACCAGCTTTGGGTGGGCAAGGATGGCCAGTCGTGTGATTTCCCCAATGGTCAACGCAGCAGAGGTGGCCACTGGCACCAGACCCGCCATAATCGCCCCAAGAAACACCACCGGAAAGGCCGCACCGTTTTGCAGCCGCATCAGCACACGGTCACCGGGCGTCAGGCCATGGGACAAAAGGGCGGTGGCGCAGCCAAGGACCTGGGCTGTCAGCTCGGCGTAGGTCAGCACCTCATCCCCATCAGGATGCAGCATGACCAGCGCAGGTTTGTCAGGCGTGGCCTGCCCAGCCGCCAGCACGTGCCCGGCCAGGTTGAAGGCGGCGGGCAGGGTTGGAAACGGGCGGGTGTCGATCACCGAAAGCATGCCAACATGCCTAAGAACCCCGCAGCGCAGTTGCAAGGTTTGGCGCGCTGCACTATCGCAAGGCCCATGCAACTGACCGATCCCAAGACCATGATCCGCGTGGCTCGTGAGGCGGGGGGTGACACCCCGGTTGAGCCGCTGAACCTTGGCCTGCGGGTGCGCGACCTGCGCCGCAGCCTTGGCTGGACGCTGGAAGAGGCCGCCAGCCGGGCGGGCCTTGCACGGTCAACCCTGTCCAAGATCGAGAACGGGCAGATGAGCCCGACCTATGACGCACTCAAGAAGCTGGCCTCAGGCCTTGCGATTTCGGTGCCGCAGCTTTTCACCCCGCCGTCAAAGGCGCAGGTCAACGGGCGGATGGCAGTGACCAAGGCGGGCGATGGCACGGCGCAGGCCACCGTCACCTATGAACATGAATTGCTGGCCGGCAGCCTGTCGAAAAAGCAGATGCTGCCCTACCGCGCCACGATTCGCGCCCGCAGCTTTGAGGAATTCAGCGGCTGGGTCCGCCATGACGGCGAAGAGTTCCTGTTCGTCCTGACCGGCGTGATCCGGCTGTATACCGAGTTTTATGAACCCGTGGACCTGCGCCGGGGCGACAGCGCCTATTACGACGCCGCAATGGGCCACAACGTCGTCAGCCTGTCGGATGAGAATGCGACGATCCTGTGGGTCACGTCGCTGGTCTAACGGCGGTTCTAGATCGGGCGCGAAAGGCTGGGTGCTACAGGCTGGGAGCGAAAGGCCGGGGTCTTGTCACCCCGGCCCGTCATTTCAGGTCCTGTCAGGCCGGTCAGCCCAAGGGTTAGAACGTGTCGGCAACCGTTGCGGCCCCGGCAGTGATGTCCTGACCCACGCCGCCAATGGTGTTGCAGGCAGACAGGGCAAGAAGCGCCAGTCCGATCAGTGCCAGTTTGCCGATTCCGGGTATGCGCATGGTCATTCCTGTTCCGTTCATGTTGCGGTCGTGGCTTCAGTGATGGCGGCGGTCAGTCTTCGAACCACCACAGGGCCGGAAGATACGAATTTCCCCAATCGCCGTAAAGCTGAACCGTCTCCGGGTGCTTGAGGCTGCTGGCATGGACGATCAGGTTGCGGTCGGCAAACCAGAACGGAACCACATAGCGCCCGGCAATCAGCAGCCGGTCCAGCGCCTGTGCCGCGATGGTGAAGTCACCCTGATCGCGGGCCGACAGCATGGCTGCAATCACCGCGTCGATGGCGGGGGATTTCACGCCCATCCAGTTGCGTGACCCGGCGGTATCGGCGGCCTCAACGCTCCAATACAAGGACTGCTCGTTGCCGGGCGACAAGGACATCGTGCGAAGGATGTAGGTCATGTCAAAGTCAAAAGCGTCGGTACGGGTCTTCATCTGCGCCGAATCAAGCATGGTGACGCGGGCATCAATGCCGACGGTCTTCAGCGCCTCGATATAGATCGCGGCGATGCTGGCGGCTTCGTCCTGACCGATGGTCAGAAGGATCTCGAACGCGAAAGGCACACCCGCAGCGTTGCGCAAGACGCCGTCATCGCCGATGATCCAGCCCGCTTCTTCCAAAAGGGCCATGGCCTTGCGCAGACCGGCGCGGTTCACGGGGGTGCCGTCACTTTCCGGAAGGGCGTAGCCGTCCAGCGTGCCGGGCAGAAGGTCGGCCTTGAAAGGCTCCAGCAGCGCCAGAACCTCAGCCCCCGCCGGGGTGCCGGGGGCCATCGCAAACGGGCTGTTGGCAAAGTATGAGGTGATGCGCGGGGCAGCGCCGCCGGTCAGCGTCTGGTTGATGAAGTCAAAGTTGAACATCTGGATCATCGCTTCGCGCACGCGCCAGTCGGCAAACTGCGATTTCCGCGTGTTCATCACCAGCCCGATGATGCCCGAGGGGCGGTCATGCGGAACCTCAAGCTTGACCATCTTGCCGTCGGTGATGGCGGGAAAGTCGTAGCGGCTGGCCCAGCGGGCAAGGTTGTCTTCCCGGTAAGCCGAAATCGCCCCGGACTTGACCGATTCAAACACCGCGACCGGGTTGCCGAAGTATTCGTAAGCGATCAGGTCAAAGTTCCACTGGCCCCGGTTTAAGGGCAGGTCGGCCCCCCACCATTCGGGGTTTTTCCGGTAGGTGATGCGGACGCCCGGGTCCACCTCATCCACCACATAGGGGCCGGATCCGATCAGCCGGTCCAGCGAGGTGGCGTCAAAGGTCTTGCCGTCGAAATCAGCCTTTTTCAGGATCGGGCGCAGGCCCAGAATCAGCGGCAGTTCACGGTCCTCGACGTTGAAGGTAAAGCGCACGCCACGGTCACCAACGGCTTCGGCCGAGGCGATCTTTTTCCACGCAGTGGCAAAGCGCGGGTGGCCAAGGGTGCCAAGGGTCTCATAGCTCCACAGCACATCTTCGACGGTCACGGGGGTTCCGTCCGAGAATCGGGCCCCCTCGCGCAGGGTGAATTCCACGAAGGTCCGGGCGTCATCGGTGGTGATCGATTCGGCCAGCAGACCATACAAAGTGAAGGGTTCATCGAAGCTGCGGCCCATCAGCGTCTCAAACGTCAGGGCGCTGATCCCTTCGGCGGGTGAGCCGTTGGTGATGAAGGGGTTCAGCGTATCAAAGCTGCCGTTGACCGCCATGGTAAGGCTGCCCCCTTTGGGCGCATCCGGGTTGGCTTGGGGCAGGGACACAAAATCCGGGGGGAGGGCGGGTGTGCCATACATAGCTATGCCATGCTGGGGTTCGGCATGAGCCGCACCTGCCGCAAGACACAGCACGAACGGCAGGGCGACACGGCGGAGGTAAGGCATCAGATGGCGCAACATTGAGGAGGCTTCCCTGTCTAAGCTGTTGTTCTTTGCCCGGAACACTATGCGTCTCATCCAGCCAATTCAAACTTTTAGCTTGGCCATCGGCGGAGAGGGGACTATAACAACTCTACTGCTCGATAGGTTTCTTGCCTGTATGAAACCTGCCTCAATGACTTAACGCCGGCTTCGCGCCGGCGTTTTTTTTGGCCTACATCGGATGACTGGCGGAGGGTGGCTGGCGGATGGTGGCTGGCAGGGTCGGGCGGCGCTTTCCCTTGGCGGGGCGGCGTGGCATGGTTTCGCAAATGCAGCATATGGGGCGGACCAAGATGATGGCCAAAACACTGGCGGGCAAACGCGCAATCATTACCGGGTCCAATTCGGGGATCGGGCTGGGCGTGGCCGAAGCCCTGGCTGCGGCCGGGGCCGAGGTGGTGCTGAACAGCTTTACCGACCGCCCCGAGGATCACGCCCTGGCGCGGGATCTGGGGGAACGGCATGGGATCACCGCCCGCTACATTGCCGCCGACATGTCGAAGGGGGCCGAGTGTCGCGCGCTGATCGAAGCGGCGGGCGGCTGCGACATTCTGGTCAACAATGCCGGCATCCAGTTCGTGGCCCCGGTCGATGAGTTTCCGGTGGAAAAATGGGATGCGATACTGGCGATCAACCTGACTTCGGCCTTCCACACCACCGCCGCCGCCCTGCCGGGGATGAAGGCCAAGGGCTGGGGGCGAATCGTCAATGTAGCCTCTGCCCACGGGCTGACCGCCAGCCCTTACAAATCAGCCTATGTCGCGGCCAAGCACGGGATTGTCGGGCTGTCCAAGACCGTGGCGCTTGAGGTGGCGGGCACGGGCATCACCTGCAACGCGATCTGTCCGGGCTATGTGCTGACGCCTTTGGTCGAGGCGCAGATCCCTGACCAGATGAAGACCCACAAGATGGACCGCGAAACCGTGATCCGCGAGGTGATGCTGCTGCGCCAACCCTCACGCCAGTTTGCCACGGTCGAACAGGTCGGCGGCACGGCGGTCTACCTGTGCAGCGCCGCCGCCGATCAGGTGACAGGGACCACGATCAGCATTGATGGCGGATGGACGGCCCTGTGAGGCGGGTCAATCTTGCATTGCAAGGCGGAGGCGCGCATGGCGCCTTTACCTGGGGGGTGCTTGACCGTCTGCTGGACGAAGACACCCTTGAAATCGCAGCGATTTCCGGCACCTCGGCAGGCGCGCTGAACGGGGCTGCGCTGAAGGCGGGGATGATCGCCGGCGGGCGTGGGGCGGCAAAAGAGCGGCTGGACCGGCTGTGGCACCAGGTGGGTGCGGTAGGGGATTTCCGGATGATCCCCTGGCTGCAGCCCTTTCTGCCTGCAATCAAGTTCTGGCAAAACACGGCCGAGGCTGTGCTGCCCGTGTCACCGCAAAGCCTGTCGGCGGCGCTTTACTCGCCCTATGCCTGGGGCACGGGCTGGCAAAATCCCTTGGAACCTGTGGTGCGCGACCTCGATTTCGCGCAGGTCTGTGCGCAGGAAGGCCCGCGCCTGTTTGTCAGCGCAACCAACGTGCGCACCGGCAAGATCAAGGTCTTTGAAGGCACCGCCATCACGCCCGAGGCGCTGATGGCCTCGGCCTGCGTGCCGACGGTGTTTCAGGCGGTGGAAATCGGTGGCGAGGCATACTGGGACGGTGGTTATGCCGGAAACCCAGCCCTTTTCCCGCTGTATGAACCCGAATTGCCCGAGGATGTGCTGGTCGTGTCGATCAACCCCTTGCGGCGGGAAGAGGTGCCGGAAACCCCGCTGGACATCCAGAACCGCATCAACGAGATCAGCTTCAACGCCAGCCTGTTAAGCGAACTGCGCGCGATCAACTTTGTGCGCCGTCTGATTGCCGAAGGTCGGATGGAGCCGGGCCGCATGAAAGACATCCGCGTCCACATGATTGCCGATGACGGGCTGATGAATGACCTGTCGGCCAGCACCAAACTTGCCCCGTCACCGCAACTGCTGGACCAACTGAAACAGGCGGGGCGCGCCGCGGCTGAGCGGTTTCTGGCAACCGACGCCAGCCGGATCGGCCAGGCGCCGGGCGTCAACCTGCCCGGCATTCTGGCGCTCGATTAGAAGGGGTCCTTGGCCACCGGGTACACCAGCCCGCCTGACACGATCAGCTTGGCCGCATCGTCGATCTTCATGTCGAGGATGGTCAGGTCTTTCGTCGGCACAAACAACAACATGCCGGAGGTGAACGGGGTCAGCCCGACGAACACGGCCGAGAAATCCGGCCCAAGGACGGCAAGCTGGCTGGCCACCTCACCCCTCGGGCGGGTTGAGATAAAGCCAAGCGCGTAGGACCCCGGGCGTGGAAACTCCAACAGGCAGACCTGGTCAAAGCTTTGTTCCTTCTTGTTGAAGAAGGTTTCGGCGACCTGCTTGATCGCGCCATAAACCGACCGGATGATCGGCATCCGGTCAACCACATCTTCGCCCCAGCGGATGACGGATCGGCCGAAAAGGCCCTTTGCCATCCAGCCGATGATGACGGTGAAAATCAGGAACACCAGCACACCCACGCCACGGACGGGAAAGCTGGCATCCGGGCCGATATAGCGTTCGACCAGCGCCTCGGGCTGGTAAGAGGCCGGGATCAGCGGCAGGATCCAGCCATCGATCCAGCCGATCAGCGTCCAGACGAAGTAGATCGTCAGGCCGATGGGCAGCACCACGACCAGCCCGGTCAGAAAGCTGGCGCGCAGGCTGGCAAGGATGCTGCGGCGGCGGGACTGGTGGGGTTCGGTCATGCAGGCTCCCGCGGGGGTTTGATCAACGCCAACCTATGGTCAGCATGCGGCCTTGCCAATGGCCGGCAGCTGCTTTCCGGTCAGGTTTCCGTGCGCTGGCGGGCGATTTCCAGCGCGATGGCAGAAGCCAGCCGCGCATTGTTCAAGATCAACGCGATGTTTGACTGCAGCGACCGCCCCGCCGTCAGCTCAAATATCCGCTGCAGCAGGAAGGGCGTCACCAGTTTGGCCGCAATCCCTTTGGCGGCGGCTTCGGCAAGGGCTGCCTCGATATGCGGGGTGATCTCGCTGCGGGCAATCTCATCTGCGGGCGGGATCGGGTTGGCGACCAGTTGCCCGCCCGGCAGTCCCAACTGACCGCGCATCAGGTGGGCGGCGGCGATGGCTGCTGCACTGTCCATCCGAAGCGGTGCCTTCAGCCCGGAGTACCGCGACCAGAAGGCGGGAAAGTCATCCTGGCCATAGGCAATGACGGGCACGCCAAGGGTTTCCAGATATTCCAGCGTCTTGGGCAGATCCAGAATCGCCTTTGCCCCCGCCGCGACCACCGTAACGGCTGTTTCCGCCAGTTCGCGCAGGTCGGCCGAGATGTCAAAGCTGGTTTCCGCGCCGCGATGCACGCCGCCGACGCCGCCGGTGGCGAAGACGTGGATCCCCGCCAGACGCGCGCAGATCATGGTGGCGGCCACGGTCGTGGCCCCGGTGCCGCCCAAAGCCACGCAGGCGGCAAGGTCGGCGCGCGACAGTTTGGCCACGTTTGTGGCCTGGCCAAGCGATTGCAACTGGCTGTCCGTCAGCCCGATATGGATGCGCCGGTCCATGATGGCGATGGTGGCAGGGACGGCACCCTGCGCGCGAACCTCAGCCTCAACCCGCGCGGCTGTTTCCACATTCTGCGGAAATGGCATGCCGTGGGTAATGATTGTGCTCTCCAAGGCGACAATCGGGGTGCCGTTGGCGCGGGCTTCGGCCACTTCGGGCGACAGCAGCATGGGGACGGTCATGATCCGATCTCTCCTGAGACATAAGCGGCGGCGGCGCGAAGGGCTGCATCAAGGGCTGCCTGACGGCTGGCACCTTGCGCCTCGGCCACGATATGGGCGGCCATGAAGGTATCGCCTGCGCCGGTGACGCGGGTCACCAGAACCGGGGGCGGGGCACCCTCGATCACGCCTGCGTCGCGCTGGCCTTCGGCAGACACAGCGCCACCGTTGGTGACCAAGACCCGGCTTGCACCCCGTGCCAACAGGGCCGCAGCCGCCTGAGGGGCGGTGGTAGATTGCGACTTGGCCAGAATGTTCGCCTCTTCGAGGTTCACATAAAGCGTGGCGGTGGGATGGGTCAGCAGCGGCAGCAACCGCTCTGCCTTGCCGGGCGAGGCGGGGGCCACGCGCAGGTCAGCGGCGGCAAAGAGGGGGGAGGTGGCGATGGCCGACAGCAAAGCCTCGGTCAGATTGCCGTCCAGCGCGATGCGGCCGGGCCAGGGGGTGGCGGCTGACCCAAGTCGGCCATCTTCCAACGGGCGCAGGATCTTGTCACCCGCCGCCTCAAGCGAATGGGCGTCCGCCACAGCGGCGATCAGGCCATTCGCGCCCTCGATCGCCATGTAGCGGTCGGTCGGAAGGTCGTCGGATCGGTAGATCTGCGCGGTGATAAGGCCCATGCGGTCACAGGCGGCGATCAGCTCTTCGCCTTCCGCATCCCGCCCGATGGCAGTCAACAGGGCCGGGGTCATGCCAAAACGCCGAAGGGTCATGGCGATGTTCATCGCGACCCCCCCGGGCAGGCGGCTGATCCGACCCGGCACATCCGACCCCAACCGCATCGAGGTGGGGGACCGGCCGATGATGTCCCAAAGGATGGATCCGATGCACAGAATGTCTGGTGTCATGCGCGGCCTTTTGGCGGAAGGGGCTGGGTGCTGCAAGGGGGGATAAGGTCAGGACGCGGGGTGAAGGGCGCGTCCCTCCCCCCCCTGTATGGGGAAGGGAGAGGGTGGGGGGTCTATCTGGGCCTACCGTTTGCGAAACAGGCTGCCATAGCCGCCGTTGCGACCGTCGGGGAAGGGGCCTTCCGCCAGATAGCGCTGGTGACAGCGTGCCAGGGCCTTTGTGTCCAGCGTGACGCCAAGGCCGGGGCCATCGGGCACCGGCGTGACGCCGTTTTCCAACGTGAAAGGCCCGCCTTCAATCACGTCGTCGCCATACCAGTGGAAAAGGGTCTGGCTGGCCCCGCGCACATGCTCCAGCGCGGCGGTAAGGTGCAGGTAGGCGGCGCTGGCGATGCCGGTTTCGCCGGAATGAAAGCGGAATCCCACACCGAACCCCTCACACGCGCGGATAAAGTCGCGGGTGCGGGCGATGCCGCCATGTTCGCCCACGTTGGTCACGATGCAGTCAGGGCAGCGCAGCGCGGCGGCCTTGGGCAGATCAATGGAATGGGCGGAAAAGGGAATGGCGGAATGGCGGCGCAGGTCGGCCATTTCCTCATACGTCTCAACGGGTTCTTCGAACCAGCTGATGTTGAAGGGTTCCAGCTGACGCAAGGCATCGCGGGCGGTGGGCACAGTCCAGCCGCCGTTGGCATCCAGTTGCAAGGGGCGGTCCCCGATGGCGGCGCGAACCTCACGCACCATCTGCACCTCTTCCGCAAGGCTGACCGCGCCGACCTTGCCTTCGAAGATCATCGACCCGTGGCGTTCGATCATCGTGGCACAATAGCGCGCAACCTCAACCGGGCTGCTTTCCCCAGGGTGGGCAGTGCCGGGCCAGCGATAGCTGAAATACTCGGTCAGGGGGATGTCCAACCGCACCGCGCCCCCCAGCAGGCGGTATAGCGGCACGCCTTCGGTCTTGCCGCGCGCGTCCCACATCGCCATCTCGATCCCGCCGAACACCCGCCGTGCGGCCTGCACGTTGCCCCAGGGCGTATAGCGCATGGCGGGCACCAGCTTGGCCTCGGCGGCATGAATGTCGCGCAGGTCCGTGCCCACCAACCGCGCGCCGGCGGCGATCACATCAGCCGCGCGGTCCCCATCGGCGCATTCGCCAAGGCCGGTCACCCCGTCGTCGGTTTCCAGAATGACCACCGTCTTGGTCAGCGAGGCGATGGCACCGTAACTGAACCGGTAGGGCGCGTGAAACGGGATGTTCACGGGCAGGGCGGTGATGGATCTGATCTTCATGGCGGCCATGGTCCCAAAAGGCAGGGCAATCCTAGCCGCACCAACACCGCTTGCGCCACGGAATGCGACATGCACCGGGCGGGAAAACGCAAGGGCGGCTGGCATTCAACCCAAAGGGGGCCGGGCACTCAACCGACAGGGGAACCAAGTCAAGGCTCAGTCGTTCATCATTACGGCACGTCACCGCCTGCAAAGCACCGATCATACGCAGCCTCGACTTGCGGCGGCAGCGGCAGGTCATCATAAAGCGTTCGCATTTATCGGTTTTCAACTTGAGGTTGCAGATGGACGAGGAATTTGGCCATTGCTATGTCCAGCAAATCCCTGTTTCCCGGCAGGGTCCACAGCGTGGGTATTGGGTGATCTCGGTCCGCGTTCTGGATCAGGCGCGCTATTTCACCTATCTGGAAATGGCGATTGACGCGATAGACCGCTTGGGCGGGCGCATGGTCATCCGCAGCACCGACGTGATCGTCGGGGCAGGGGCCCCGAAGCCGCGGCTGGTGGTGGTGGAATTCATGTCACTGGCGGTGGCTGAGGCTGCCTTGAAGAACATCACGCAGCAGGCGGCGATGCTGATGTTCGACGGGATCGCCGAGTATGACCTGGCGGTTGTCGAAGGGTATGACGATTTCGGCTGACGCTTGGTGCTTGCGGCGGTTCGGAAAACCGTCTAAGGGGCGCTCACTTCACAGGTGTTGCTGGGGCTTTTGCGGGGAGAAATCCCGCAGGGTCCACCGGTTGCCCCCATCCGGGGGTGAAGACGGCGGCACCGAGGATCAAACCGGAAAAGGATACGGCATGGCTCTTCCCGAGTTCTCCATGCGTCAGCTCTTGGAAGCTGGCGTTCACTATGGTCACCAGACCGCCCGCTGGAACCCCAAGATGGGCGAGTACATCTACGGCGACCGCAACGGCATCCACATTCTTGACCTGACGCAGACTGTTCCCTTGCTGGACCAGGCGCTGAAGGTCGTGCGCGATACGGTTGCCAAGGGCGGTCGCATCCTGTTCGTCGGCACCAAGCGTCAGGCGCAAAAGCCCGTCGCCGAAGCGGCTGAGCGTTGCGCACAGTTTTACATGAACCACCGCTGGCTGGGCGGCACGCTGACCAACTGGAAAACCGTTTCCCAGTCGATCCAGCGCCTCAAGCAGCTGGACGAAGTTCTGGGCGCAGGCGGCGAAGGCCTGACCAAGAAAGAACGCCTTGGCATGGAGCGTGACCAGTCCAAGCTGCAGGCCTCGCTTGGCGGGATCCGCGAAATGGGCGGCACCCCGGACCTGATCTTCATCATCGACGTGGGCAAAGAGGATCTGGCGATCCTTGAAGCGCAAAAGCTGGGCATCCCGGTCGTTGGTATCGTCGACACCAACTGCTCGCCCAAAGGGGTGACGCATGTCATCCCCGGCAACGATGACGCGGCCCGCGCCATCCAGCTGTACTGCGACCTGATCAGCCGCGCCGCCCTTGACGGCATGTCGGCCCAGATGGGTGCTGCAGGCGTTGACCTTGGCGCGCTTGAGGCGGCCCCGGAAGAAGAAGCTGTCGCCGAAGTCGAAGCCTGATCTGTCCGTCACAAGCCTGTCACCCGGCGGGTATAGCCCGCCGGGTCATGATTTTTGCGAGGAGTGAACATAATGACGATCACCGCCCAGATGGTGAAAGACCTGCGCGAAGCAACCGGCGCGGGCATGATGGACGTGAAAAAAGCCCTGACCGAAACCGATGGCGACATGGATGCCGCGGTTGACTGGCTGCGGACCAAGGGCCTTGCGAAGGCCGCCAAGAAGGCCGACCGCGTGGCCGCCGAAGGTCTGATCGGCGTCGCGGTGAGCAATGGTCGGGGCGTTGCGGTCGAGATCAACTCGGAAACCGACTTTGTCGCCAAGAACGCTGATTTCCAGGCGCTGGTGCGTGATGTGGCAAACATCGCCCTGACCGCCGGCGACGAGATCGAGGTGGTCAAGGCCGCCCATCTGAACGGCAAGACTGTGGACACCGTGGTGCAGGAAGCGATTTCCCGCATTGGTGAAAACCTGACCTTCCGCCGCATGCATGTGCTGGAAGGCGATACCATGGTGTCTTACGTCCACAACGCGGCGACCGCGGGCATGGGCAAGATCGGCGTCCTTGTCGCGCTGAAGGGCGACAAGGCCAAGGCAGAAGAGATTGGCAAGCAGTTCGCGATGCACATCGCCGCAACCTCGCCCCTCTCGCTGTCCGAAGCCACGCTTGACCCGGTGGTGCTGGAGCGTGAACTGGCCGTGCAGACCGCCAAGGCGCTGGAAGAAAACGCCGCCGCCGAAAAGCCAAAGCCGGATGCCGTGATCCACAACAACATCATCCCGGGCCGGATGAAGCGTTTCCTTGCGGAAAACACGCTGTTGGGCCAGGCCTTCGTGATCAACCCCGACCTGACCGTGGAAGCGGCAGCCAAGGAAGCCGGCGTGGAAATCACCGGTTTCGCCCGCGTCGCCGTGGGCGAGGGGATCGAGAAGAAGTCGGAAGACTTCGCCGCAGAAGTCGCCAAGGCGCTGCAGGGCTAAGGTTTCGCAGATCAGGGCAGGGGGCCGGTGCAGTGATGCGCCGGCCCTTTTCCTTTGGCGCCGCGATGGCCGGGGGATGGGTGGGGTTGGAAACGCTTGCGGCGCGGCCCTGGGGAAGGCCGCGCCGCAGGATCTTGCCACACCCCTCGGGGATGAGGACGGGGAAGACAAGACTGACGTTAGCCGCAGGAAGCGCGGCCATCGGGTTGAAAGTAAATCAAACGCCAGCCTGATCGGTCCAGTGATCAAACCGCGCCTGAAAAACTTACCTTACGGCAACTTTGCCCCAGCGCCGTAGCTCCGCGCGAGTGTGGAATTCCTTACCTTGGGACAAATGCGCGCGCCCGGACAAGGCGGCGGCATCCTGCAAAGACAACGCCTTAGCGGGCGGCATGCGCCACGTCGGGCAGGCGCTGGAAGATCATGTTCAACAAGGCTCCTTTGGCGACTGCCTGGGCCGTGGTCTCCACTGCCAACGCCTCACGCGCAAGGCGCAGGTGCTTTTCCACCATCGCGGGGCTGACCCCCATCAATAGCGCCACATCCTGCGTGGTCTTGCCATCGGCCACCCACTCCAGCGCCTCACGCTGGCGGGGCGACAGGGCGCGGTGACGCGACAGTTGCGGCAGGTGCAGGATCGTCAGATGCATCATGTTGGCCACGGCCAGAATCTCTACCCTTTGCGCGGCAAAGATCCGGTCAACATCGCCGTGGCTTAGGCCGGCATCGGCAATCAGCCCCAGCGCCCCCTTGGACCGCGACGACACCTCGGGAAAACTGATCGAGATGCCGGCCACCACGCCCATCGCGGCGTTCTGGCGCACGGCCTCGGCCTCATCCGAGGACAGTTTGCCCGCCTCGAACGCCTCTTTCACCCAGGTCCAGGTACAGGCCCCCGAAGATCGCTCGGCCCAGCGAAAGACCGGGGTTCTGGCGTAGAACCCACCGCGAAAATACCGCTGCACATAATCCGCATCGCAGGTCGACAGGAACAGCGCATCATCCGGATCACCGATCGTCTTGAGATGGCGAAAGCGGGTGAAGCCATAATTCGCCCGGTGAAAGCCAAGGCCGGCAAAGTGGGCCGTCGCCAGATCCCATGTATCATCAATGCTTGAGGCGGCTGCAATCTGGTTCAAAAGAGGCAAAATCGTAATGTTTGTCATGGTCGCTGTCCTTCAAGCGCGGGGCTCATCCCTCGGTTGCGGGCATTTGCCGCAGGGTCTCCTTTGCCGTGCGCTGAGTGATAGGGGCGGTTTTCCGCCCTGTCGAGGAAAGATGGCTTTCAGACCCCCTTGAAGGGGGCAAATGACGGAAGTTGTCACCAAAACGCGCGCCTGCGCGACGAAATTGCGGTTACAGCGCTGGCAACAGCCGAGGGGCAAGATGGCTGACCAAGCCGGGCAGGGTGGCAAAGTCGCTGAAGATCAGCTTGGGCCCCAGCGTCTCAACCGGGGCGGTGCGGTAGCCTTCGGTGAACAGCGCCAGCGCCACGCCCGCGCGCCGGGCTGTTTCGGCGTCAACCTCGCTGTCACCGACAAAAAGGGCAGGGCCAGGCCCCATCGCGGCCAATGCGGCAAGCAAGGGCGCCGGGTCCGGCTTGCGCTGGGGCAGGCTGTCGCCGCCGATCAGCACGGCCATGTGGCGATCAAGCCCGAAATGTCGCAAAGCGGCGCGGGCCGGGCCTGCGGGCTTGTTGGTGCAAAGACCAAGGCGGTGACCTTGGGCCACCAATCCGTCAAGCGCCGCGAGGGCGCCGGGATAAAGCCGTGTCAGATCAAAGGCATCTTCGTACAAGCTGATGAACTGCGCGACCATATCAGACTGCAGCGGCCCCGTGGGCGCAAGGCCCTGCGATTGCAGCAGACGCGACACCAGAACGCCAACTCCATTGCCGATGAAGCCCTTGACCACCGCAAAAGGAAAGGGCTGCAAGCCATTGGCTGTAAACACTTTATTCGCAGCTGCATGAATGTCCGGGGCGGAATCGATCAGCGTGCCATCCAGATCGAAGACGATGTTGATTGGCGTCGTCCGGGTCAGGTCAGGCACGGGCGGCCTCAGCTGCGGCCCGGATGGCGCGCATATTGGCGCCATAGCCCGCAGGATTGGCCACCGACCCGCCTTTGAATACGGCAGAGCCTGCAACCAACGCATCAGCACCCGCCTTGGCCACCAGCGGTGCCGTCGCAACCGTGACGCCGCCATCCACCTCAATATGGATGGGGCGATCGCCGATCAGCTCTCGCAGCAGGGCGATCTTGGGCAGTTGGCTTTCGATGAAAACCTGACCCCCAAAACCCGGATTGACCGTCATCACACAGACCAGATCAACCATGTCCAGAAGATCCGCCACAGCCTCGACCGAGGTGCCGGGGTTCAGGGCAACACCAACCTTTTTCCCAAGCGAACGAATGGTTTGCAGCGTGCGGTGAATGTGCGGACCAGCCTCGACATGGGCGGTGATGATGTCGGCACCGGCTTGGGCAAAGGCCTCAAGATACGGGTCCACGGGCGCGATCATCAGATGCACATCCATCACGCCCTTGATATGCGGACGCAAGGCCGCGCACATCGCCGGGCCAAAGGTCAGGTTCGGCACGAAATGGCCGTCCATCACGTCGACATGCACCCAATCGGCGCCCTCAGCCTCAATCGCGCGGCATTCGGCGCCAAAATTGGCAAAGTCGGCCGCCAGAATTGAAGGGGCGATCTTGATGGAACGGTTGAACGGCAAAGCGGCATCCTTTCGCGGTCACAGCTTCATATCGTGGCTGCACTGGCCTTTCCAGCCCACATTACATGACATAATACTGATTACACGATAATTGCACCACCATGTCAGCGCACTGCCCCACAGTCGTAGACCAATGAAAAAGGCCCGGCGCGATGGCCGGGCCTTTCTGCAGTCAGTGGCTGACGTTAGCCAACCAGTTCAAGGCCCGAGAAGAAGAAAGCAATCTCACGCGCGGCGGCAGCCTCGCTATCCGACCCGTGGACCGAATTTTCACCCTTGGACAGCGCAAATTCCTTGCGGATCGTGCCGGCGGCGGCAGCGGCCGGATCGGTAGCGCCCATGACTTCGCGGTTCTTCAGGATCGCGCCTTCGCCTTCCAGCACCTGCACGACGACAGGCTCGGACGCCATGTAGGCCACCAGCTCGCCATAGAACCCACGCTCCTTGTGCTCAGCGTAGAACTCGCCGGCCTGGGCTGCGGTCAGATGGATGCGCTTGGAGGCCACGACCCGCAGGCCCGCCTCTTCGAACTTGGCCACGACCTTGCCGGTCAGGTTGCGTTTGGTCGCGTCGGGCTTGATGATCGACAGGGTGCGTTCGGTGGCCATGGGGCTCTCCTTAAGGTGTGGCACAAGTGCCTGAATGGGATGCGGGGCTGCTATCATGCCGCGTGTGCATTGAAAAGGCGTCGTGGCCCCACTGTTCCGCTGCGGTGGCATTGACGCCGGGCTGCGCATCAGGCACTGCGCACCCCATGCTGAAAATCGAAGACATCACCTATTCCGTCGAAGGCCGCCCCTTGTTTGAGGGCGCGACCGCCACCATTCCCACTGGCCACAAGGTCGGCATCGTCGGGCGCAACGGGGCGGGTAAAACCACCCTCTTCCGCCTGATCCGGGGGGAGCTTGCGCTTGAGGGGGGTACGATCACCCTGCCCCAGCGCGCGCGCATCGGCGGCGTGGCGCAAGAGGTGCCGTCGTCGGAAACCTCATTGCTCGAAACGGTGTTGCAGGCTGATACCGAACGCGCCAGCCTTATGGCCGAGGCGGAAACCGCGCATGACGCCCACCGCATCGCCGAAATTCAGGCACGCCTTGCCGATATTGACGCCTGGTCCGCGGAAGGTCGCGCCTCCAACATCCTGAAAGGCTTGGGGTTTGATGCCGCGCAACAGCTGATGCCCTGTTCTGCCTTCTCGGGTGGCTGGCGGATGCGGGTGGCCCTGGCAGGGGTGCTTTTCGCGCAGCCTGACTATCTGCTGCTGGACGAGCCGACAAACTATCTGGACCTTGAGGGTGCCCTCTGGCTGGAAAGCTACCTGCAGAAATACCCCCACACCGTGCTGATCATCAGCCACGACCGCGGCCTGCTGAACCGTGCGGTTCAGGGCATCCTGCATCTGGATGCCAAGAAACTGACCTACTGGACCGGCCCTTATGACCAGTTCGCCCGCCAGATGGCCGAACGCCGCGCCCTTCTGACCGCTGAGGCAAAGAAGGTCGACGCCCGCCGCGCCCATCTGCAAAGTTTCGTGGACCGCTTCAAGGCAAAGGCGTCCAAGGCCGTGCAGGCGCAGTCCCGCGTCAAGATGCTGGAAAAGCTGACCCCGATCACCGCGCCGGAAGAGGCGAAGAAGGTGGTCTTCACCTTCCCCGAACCTGAAGAACTGTCGCCCCCGATCATCAACCTTGACGGTGCGGCGGTCGGCTATGGTGGCCCGCCCATCCTGCGTCGGCTGGATTTGCGGATCGACCAGGATGACCGCATCGCTCTTCTGGGTCGCAACGGCGAAGGAAAATCGACTCTTTCCAAGCTGTTGGCCGGAAAACTTCAAGTTTCTGAGGGAAAGCTGGCCCGCTCCTCCAAACTGCGCATCGGCTATTTCGCCCAGCATCAGGTGGACGAGCTGCATATCGACGAGACGCCCCTGCAGCATATCCAGCGCCTGCGCCCAGGCGAAATGCAGGCAAAGCTGCGCGCAAGGCTGGCGGGCTTCGGTCTGATGGCCGAACAGGCCGATACCGTGGTGGGCCGCCTGTCGGGCGGTCAAAAGGCGCGCCTTTCGCTTCTTCTTGCCACCATCGACGCGCCCCACCTGCTGATCCTGGATGAGCCGACAAACCACCTCGACATCGAAAGCCGTGAGGCCTTGGTGAACGCGCTGACCGAATACTCGGGTGCTGTGATCCTGGTCAGTCACGACATGCACTTGTTGTCGCTGGTCGCTGACCGGCTCTGGCTGGTCAAGGGTGGCGCCGTCACGCCCTATACCGAGGATCTTGAGGCCTATCGCCGCCAGCTTCTTGCCGGTGAGGATGAGGTAAAGATCGCCCCGAAACCCGTTGAAAAGAAACGTCAGATCAACCGGGAGGACCTGCTTTCCCTCAAGGCTGATGTGCGCAAAAGCGAAGACCGTCTGGCGAAACTGAACGACATGCGCGACAAGCTGGCCGCGAAATTGGCCGACCCCGCGCTGTATGAAGACACCCGCAAGGGCGAACTTGCCACCTGGAACGCCAAATACGCTGAGCTTATGTCCGCCCTCGACAAGGCTGAGGCGCTATGGCTGGCTGCCCAGGAAAAACTCGAAAGCGCAATGGCTTAACCGAGAAATCCACCTCAAACCCCTCTTTTTCTCCCAATTCATCTGTCCCCAAATATCCCGGGGGTCCGGGGGCTGCCCCCCGGTCCCGCAGGTTCCGCTTTCCAAACCCGAAGGCACCGGGCTACCCTGCCCCGAACAGCCGAGGCCGCCATGCCCGAAACCGCTTTCCTCATCACCGCTTTCGCCACGCTCTTCGTGGTGATCGACCCCCCCGGCCTTGTGCCCCTGTTCATCGCGCTGACCCGTGGCATGTCGCCTGAACGGCGGCGGGCGATGGCGCGGCGGGCCTGCATCATCGCGGCGATCCTCCTTTTGCTCTTCGGTCTTGCGGGTGAGGCGATCCTTGGCTTCATCGGCATCTCGATGCCCGCTTTCCGCATCGCGGGGGGCATCCTTTTGTTCCTCACCGCGCTGGACATGCTCTTTGAACGCCGCACCCAGCGGCGAGAGGGGCAGCAGGCGGACCCCGACCATGACCCCTCGGTCTTTCCCCTTGCCACGCCGCTGATTGCGGGCCCGGGGGCAATTGCGACGATGATCCTGCTGGTCGGCGAATCCGGGACGGGTTGGCCCGGCACCTTTGCGGTCCTTGGGTTGATGATAGCGATGATCCTGGTGACTTACGCTTTCCTGCTCGCCTCACCCCCGCTGGAGCGGGTGCTGGGCCGGACCGGAACCATCGTGATCACCCGGCTTCTGGGCATGTTACTGGCGGCCTTGTCGGTGCAGTTCGTGATTGACGGCGTCAAGGGCACCGGATTGATCGGCTGACCTTTCCTTGGGCAGCCCCTGCCCCCATATCTGACAAAAGCCGAGAGGTTGAGATGGACGCAGACACTCTGGCCCGCGTGGCCTACATCGGCATCATCCTGGTCGCGCTTGGCGGCTGGGTGATGGTCGAGTTTCGTCAGCGCATGGGGCAAGCCTTGCGGATGGCGCTGGCCTGGGGGCTGATCTTCGTCGGCATGATGGCCGGCTATGGCCTGTGGTCCGATATCCGGCGCGAGGCGATGCCGGTGCAGATGGTCAGTGCCGCCGGTGAGGTTGAGGTGCCTATCGCACCGGACGGGCACTATTACCTGACGCTGGTGATCAACGGCACCGGCGTGCCGTTCATGGTGGACACCGGCGCTTCGGGTATGGTGCTGGGGGTCGAAGACGCCGCCCGTCTAGGGATCGAGCCTGCATCGCTGCGCTTTACCGGTCAGGCGATGACGGCGAACGGGTCGGTGCGGACGGCGCAGGTGACCTTGCCGGTGGTGGAGCTGGGCCCCTTTCGCAATGAAGGGTTCCGCGCCTATGTGACCGAAGGCGAAATGCCGGGCTCTCTGCTGGGGATGGACTATCTGGGCCAGTTCAGGATGGAGTTTGCCAATGGTCTCTTGATCCTGCGGCAATAGGGTTCCCGCCCAGGCCAAAGGGTCACGCCATGCACCGTACCGGGCTGACGGGTGGTCAATGGTCACCCATCACTGCGCTGCGGGGCTTTCGGCCTTCTTTTCCCAGCGGCCACCCTCTTCCGACCAGTATTGCGCGGCGTGGCCGGCACTGGTCATCGCCTTCCATTGCAGGCGCGCGGCCTGCAGGCGGGTTTGGTCATTGCCGTCGAACAGAACCCAGACCCGTTCCATCGCGGCAACCTCGGCATCCGCCGCCTCGGCCCCGTCCAGAAGCGCCAGCACTTTTGCGCCATTCGCAGCGTCCCCCTGCCCCAGCAGAACCGGCTGGTCGCTGTCGTTCGGCCCGCCCGCGCGGCCGTGGGGGATGAATCCGTCTTCAGCCCCTTTCAGCCAAAGGTCGGCGTCCAGCGCATCCAGCCGTGCCGGATCGGTGCCCCGTATCAGGACGCGCCAGCCTTGGGCCAGCGCGCGCGGCAGGTTGACCGCCAGCGTATCGGCGGATGAGGACCGCAGAAGCTGAAAGAACATCACCGTTCCCATGCTGGTCCCATGCTGCCCATTCTGGCGCCTCTGCCGTCGGTCAGCGTTCGAACCGGTCGCGGATCAGCCGGTCCAGCGCCATCACGCCCCAGCCGGTTGCCCCTTTGGGCGCAAGGGTTGAATCGGATTTCAACAGCGCGGTTCCCGCAATGTCGAGGTGGCACCATGGCATGGTTGGCTTGACGAAGCGGGCAAGGAACTGCGCCGCCGTCACCGCCCCGCCGTCACGCCCGCAAGAGTTGACCATGTCGGCCACGCGGGATTTCAACTTGGCGTCATAGGCGTCACCCATCGGCATGCGCCATGCCCCCTCACCCTCGGCCGCGCAAGCCTTGAGGAAGGCGTTGCACAGATCGTCGTTGTTGGAGAATACGCCCGTGTTTTCATGCCCCAAGGCCACGATGATCGCACCCGTAAGGGTGGCAAGGTTGATCATGCCGGTCGGCTTGAAACGCTCTTGCGCGTACCAAAGCACATCGGCCAGCACCAGACGCCCTTCAGCGTCGGTGTTGATCACCTCGATCGTGTCGCCTTTCATCGAGCGGACGACATCGCCCGGACGCTGCGCGCGGCCATCGGGCATGTTCTCAACGATGCCGACCAGCCCCACGACATTGGCCTTGGCCTTGCGCATGGCCAGCGTGCGCATGACACCTGCCACGACGCCGGCACCGCCCATGTCCATGGTCATGTCTTCCATGCCGCCAGCGGGCTTGATCGAGATGCCGCCGGTGTCAAACACCACGCCCTTGCCGACCAGGGCGAAGGGCGCCTCGCCTTTGGCACCGCCGTTCCACTGCATGACAACAACCTTGGAGGGGCTTTCCGACCCCTGCCCCACGCCCAGAAGCGCGCGCATGCCAAGTTTGGCAAGCTGGTCTTCCTCCAGAATCTCAACCTCAAGCCCCAACTCCTGCATGGCAGCAAGACGGGCGGCAAAATCATGCGTTGTCAGGATATTGGCCGGTTCATTCACCAGATCACGGGTGAAGAATACCCCTTCGGCCACGGCCGCCATCGGGGATGCGGCGCGGGCCACGCCCTCAGGGTCGGTCACCATCATGGTCACCGGGCCGGGGGTGGTTTTCTCTCCGCTTTTGTGGGCGCTGAAGTCATAGGCGCGCAGGGCAAGGCCAAAGGCGATATCGGCGGCGCGGGCATGACCCTCGGCCAGCACAAGCGTGCCCCCTGCCCCATGCGCGCGCCCCACGGCGGCCCCGGCCTTGCGGGCACTGGCCATATCGGCGCGCTTGGGCAGGCGCAGGATCTGCAGCGCATCGGCGGCAAGGCCTGCGGGAAAGGCAAGATCCATCCCCTCACCCGGTTTCAGTTTGGCAAAGGCGTCAGACGCCAACGCCCGGGCCAGCGCGCCCTTGGTCAGCCGGTCAAGCCGGCGCAGGGCGGGGGTCATGGGGGCACCGGCCTCGGCCAGCACGGCAATGCGGCCGATGGCTGAGGCAAGCGCTTCAAGATCGGTGGACTGAAACTGGATCGGCAAGGGTTGGGACATGGGTGGCATCTTTGTGACTAGGGGGGAACGCCCCACTGGGCGGGCCTTTGCCGGAAGGATAGGGTCGCCGCGTGGGATTGGCCAGATATGAGTTTTCGCTGACGGCGAATTCCGCTAGGGTTGGCGCAACATATTGTAGGGACTGGGGCAAGCGTGTCTAGATTCGACAGATACCTCCTGTCGCAACTGCTTCAGTTGTTCGGGTTTTTCGCGCTGGTGCTGGTGGCGGTCTATTGGGTGAACCGGGCGGTGGGTCTTTTTGACCAGCTCATCGGCGACGGGCAATCGGCGCTGGTGTTCCTTGAATTTACCATTCTGACGTTGCCAAATGCGATCCGACTGGTGCTGCCGGTGGCGGCCTTTGCGGCGGCGGTCTATGTCGTCAACCGCCTGATGCAGGAAAGTGAGCTTGTGGTGATGCAGGCCACGGGGTTTTCGGCCTTTCGGCTGGCGCGGCCGGTGCTGTATTTCGGCATCCTCGTGATGGTCATGCAGCTGGTCTTGACCAATGTGCTGGTCCCCGCCAGCCAGCGGGTTCTAAGCGCGCGAAGTGCCGAGATTTCGCAAAACGTGACGGCGCGCTTTCTGAATGCAGGGCAATTCATGCATCCCGCGCGCGGCATCACCCTGTATATCCGCGAGATCAGCCCGACCGGGGAACTGGTTGACCTTTTCCTGTCCGATGAACGGGGCGAAGGGGAACGGGTCATTCACACGGCGCGCAAGGCATTTCTGGTGCGCG
This sequence comes from Rhodobacterales bacterium, assembly GCA_038211355.1. Classification (GTDB taxonomy): domain Bacteria; phylum Pseudomonadota; class Alphaproteobacteria; order Rhodobacterales; family Rhodobacteraceae; genus Tabrizicola. The sequence goes on from JBBQVR010000005.1 coordinate 34,363, forward strand.
GTGACGTCGCACCAAAGCTGGTGATGGTGGACGGGTCCACCCAGACACTGACGCGGGGCGATGTGCGGCTTGCGGTCACGCGCTTTGCGGACTTCACGCTTGATCTTGCCGGGCTGGTCAATATCGGGGGCGTGGCGCAGCTGCCGCTGAATGCGCTGCCGACGATTGATTTGTTGACGGCGGACGCCGGGGTGCAGGCAGCACTTGGGGTCAGTGCCGACCAGATGCGCGAAGAGGGTCATTCGCGGCTGGCCGGGCCTCTGCTTGCGGTAGCGGCACCGCTGCTGGGCTTTGCCGCGCTGATGCTGGGGGGGTTCTCACGCTTTGGCCTCTGGCGGCAGATGGCGCTGGCGGTGGGGCTGATCATCGCTTTGCAGCTGGTCTGGACCTGGGGCAGCGGCGCAGCACTCAAGACCACGGGCGGCTGGGGGGCGCTTTACCTCGCGCCGGTTCTTGGGGTTCTGGTGGCCGTGGCACTGCTGGTCGTGGCACAGATGCCAAGACGGCTGAAAGGGGCGCAGGCGTGACGCTAAGCCTTTACATCGCGCGGCGATTTCTGGGAACGGTGGGGCGGGTCTTTTTGATCTTCTTTGCCATCCTGATGCTGGTCGACATGATCGAGCAGCTGCGCCGGTTTTCTGACGCCGATGTCGGTCTGGCCGAGGCGGCGCGGCTGTCGCTGCTTAGTGTGCCGGAAACGCTGTACCGGATTTTGCCGCTGATCCTCATCATGGGGGCGATTGCGAATTTCCTCGGCCTTGCGCGGTCGTCCGAACTGGTGGTCGTGCGGGCGGCGGGGCGGTCGGGGTTGCGGTTCGTGCTGACGCCGCTTCTGGTCGCGGTGGCGCTGGGGTTGTTGACGGTGTCACTGTTCAACCCGCTGGTTGCAGCAACCTCAAAGGCCTATGACGCCGCGCGCTCGGCGCTAAGTGCGGGCGGCGGGTCGGTTCTTTCGGTGGCCGATACCGGGCTTTGGCTGCGGCAGGGCTCTGAGGATGGGCAGACCGTCATTCAGGCCGCACGGTCCAATCTGGACGGGACAGAGCTTTTCGGCGTGACCTTCCTTGGGTTTGACGCGAATGGCCTGCCCGCCACCCGGATCGAGGCACAGACAGCCACGCTGATCGACGGCGCATGGGCCCTGTCGGGCACCAAGACCTGGGACCTGACCCAACCCAACCCCGAAGTCGCCGCCGAGGCCGAAACCGCGCGGGTAACCCTGCCCTCGGACCTGACGGCGGAACGCATCCGCGACAGTTTCGGCACGCCAAGCGCCATCGCCTTTTGGGATCTGCCAAGCTATATTGAGGACCTGGAGCGGGCGGGCTTTTCAGCGCGCGCCTACCGGCTTTGGTTCCAGATGGAACTGGCGCAGCCTTTGCTGATGGCCGCGATGGTGCTGGTGGCGGCGGGGTTCACCATGCGCCACACCCGCGCAGGCGGAACAGGGCGGATGGTGATCTACGCGATGATGGCGGGCTTTGGCATCTTCTTCCTGCGCAACTTTGCCCAGGCCTTGGGCGAAACCGGGCAAATCCCGGTTGTGGTGGCCGCCTGGTCACCGCCGCTTGCCGCTGCGCTGATGTCGCTGGGCCTTCTTCTCCATCTGGAGGATGGCTGATGCTGCGCCTGCTTCTTGCCGCCGTTTTGGCCCTGTGCCTGTCGCTGCCTGCCCGCGCGCAGGATCAGGCGACGCTGATTTCCGACAGCATCGAAATCACCGGTGACACCCGGCTGATCGCAGCCGGCAATGTCGAGGTCTATTTCAAGGGCCGCCGGCTGGCCGCGTCCCGCATCATCTATGATCAGGCCACCGACCGGCTGGAAATTGTCGGACCGATCGTCTTGACCGAAGACAGCGGCAAGGTGTTGATCCTTGCCTCCCAAGCCGAGCTTGCGGCCGATCTGAGCGAAGGCATCCTGACCAGCGCGCGGCTGGTTCTGAACCGCCAGCTGCAGCTGGCGGCCAACAAGATCACCCGCGTTGCCGGACAGACCACCACGCTTGAGACCGTGGCGGCATCGTCTTGCAAGGTGTGCGAAGGCAACCCGACGCCGTTGTGGGAAATCCGCGCCAGTCGCGTGACCCATGATGAGGTTGCGCGCCAGATCTACTTTGACAACGCCCAGTTCCGGCTGGCCGGCGTGCCGGTCTTCTACATCCCGCGCCTGCGGATGCCTGACCCGACGCTGGACCGCGCGACCGGGTTCCTGATGCCCTCGGTCCGCACGACATCGGATCTTGGGACCGGGATCAAGCTGCCGTACTTCATCGTTCTTGGCAAATCTTCTGACCTGACGCTGACCCCCTACATCACCGCGCGCGACAGCCAGACGCTGGACCTGCGCTATCGGCAGGTGTTCTCCACCGGCCAGATCACGCTGAACGGGGCGCTTACCCGCGATGATCTGGTGCCGGGCAAGACGCGCGGGTATCTGTTTGTCGACGGCGCTTTCAGGCTGCCGCTCAAGTTCGGCCTGACCATCAAGGGCCAGACCGTGACCGACCCGGCCTATCTTCTGGACTACGGCATTGCCAACATCGACCGCCTTGACAGCCGGATCGAGGCCAGCCGCACCCGGCGCAACGAATACATCTCGGCCCGGGTGATCAGCTTTCAGACCCTGCGCGAAAGCGAGGACAACGCCGCGATCCCGTCAATCATCGCCGACCTGACCTTCCACCGAAGGTTCTCCCTCGGGCCATTTGGGGGCGAAGGCGGTTTGCGGCTGCAGACCCACAACCACACCCGCACCTCTACCAACCCTCTGGACGGGCCGGACAGCGACGCGATTGCCGATGGCCGCGATCTGGGGCGCATCTCGGCCCGGATTGACTGGCGCCGGAGTTTCCTTTTGCCCATGGGCATCGAAGGCACCGTCCTGGGTGAGGCCGCAGCCGATGCCTATACCGTGGCGCAGGATGCGACGTTTGAACAGCAGACCACCCGCACCCATGGCAGCGCTGGCGTCGAATTGCGCTGGCCCTGGATGAAGGCGGGCGCGGGCGGGGCGACGCATGTGATCGAACCGGTGGTGCAGCTGATCTGGTCATCCTCGGACGCAGAGACCCTGCCGAATGAGGATTCGGTGCTGGTCGAATTTGACGAAGGCAGCCTTTTCGCGCTGGACCGTTTTCCGGGGTCGGATGCGGTGGAACGGGGCCCCCGCGCCAATGTCGGCATCAGCTGGACCCGGCATGACCCCGCTGGCTGGACGATCGGCGCCACGATTGGCCGGGTCTACCGTGAGGCGGATCTGGGGCAATTCGGGACAGGCTCGGGCCTCGATGGCGGCAAATCGGACTGGCTGGCGGGGGTGAACTTTGAGCTGGCCAATGGCGTGGCGATCACGGCGCGGGCGGTCCTTGACAGCAACCTTGCGCTGACCAAGGGCGAGGCGCGGCTGTCGGTGAACGGCGCGCGGACGGCGGTGGCCACCAGCATGATCTGGGCGGTGGCGGACCCCACGGAAAACCGCCCCGACCCCACGCAAGAGGTGACCTTTGACGCTCGGCGCAAGCTGGGCGACAACTGGGCCGGCAAGGTTTCAGGCCGTTATGACTTTGTCGCCGACCAGGGCACGGTGGCGGGCCTGGGTGTGGAGTTCCTGAACGAGTGTGTGCGGTTTGATGTTTCCCTCTCGCGTCGGTTCACGTCATCCACTAGTGTGTCGCCGACGACGGATTTCGCTTTGTCGCTTGATCTGGTGGGGTTCGGCAGTGGTGTGACCGGGGGTCCGGCGCGGACCTGCCGGCAATGATTGGTCAGAAATGATTGGTCAGAAATGACCGGGCGGAAGAAGCGGCGGGCGACAGACCCGCAACAAGCAGGAAAGAACGGCTGAGGCGATGGCAGTTTCCTTTGTAAAACGGCAGATGGCGGCAATCCTGTGCAGCGTGGCTTTGGCCGGGCTTCCCAACTTGGGTGCAGCGCAAGACCTGTTCGCGCCCCGGATGATCGTCAATGATCGGGTTATCACCGGATATGAGGTGATGCAGCGATCCTTGTTCCTGCAACTGTTGCGCGCGCCTGGCAACCCCGAGGATGAGGCGCTGAAAGGCCTTATCGAGGACCGCCTGCGCCAGACCGAGTCTGACCGTCTGGGTCTGACCCTGACCGACGCCGAAGTGCTGCAAGGCATGACCGAATTCGCCGCACGCGCGAACCTCACGGCTGAGGGGCTGATTGTGGAACTGGAAAAGGCCGGCATCTCGGCCGAAACCTTCCGCGATTTCGTCTCGGCGGGTCTGTTGTGGCGTCAGGCGGTGCGGGCGCGGTTCCTGGGGCAGGTGCCGATCAGCGAAAATGACATCGACAGGGCGCTGGAAGCCTCGGCCCGGCCACGTGCGTTGCGGGTGCTGGTGTCGGAACTCGTGATCCCCGCGCCTGAAGGTGAGGTAGAGGCCGCATTGGCACTTGCCGAACGGCTGGGCGATGAAATCACCAGCGAGGGCGCCTTCGCTGCGGCCGCGCGCCAGTATTCGGCGGCCCCGACGGCAGGCAATGGTGGGCGGCTGGACTGGGTGCCCTTGGGCAACCTTCCCGCAGCCATCGGCCAGGCAGTGCTGGCACTGGGCCCGGGCGAAGTGTCCGATCCGGTGATCGTGCCGAATGCGGTGGTCCTCTTCCAGCTGCGCGACGTGGCACGGGATGAGGCTGCCGAACCTATCGCCGTGACCGTGGAATGGGCCGAATTTCTGGTGCCCAACGATGCAGCCGAGATCGCCCGCCTACGCGCCGAGGTGGACAATTGCATGGATCTTTACGGCCAGGCCAACGGCCTGCCCGAAGATCGGCTGATGGTGACCACCCAACCCGCCGGTGACGTGCCCGGCGATGTCGGGCTGGAACTGGCGCAGCTGGACCCCGGCGAAAGCAGCGTGGCGCTGACGCGGGCGGGCTTTCGGCGGTTCCTGATGCTGTGCGGCCGCGAAGAAACGCAGGAAGAACCGATCAGCCGCGACGCTGTCCGCGAACGGGTGGTCAACCAAAAGCTGGAAGGCATGGCCGAAGGCTATCTGGAAGAGCTGCGCTCAGCCGCGATCATCCGCGAGCCGTGAGCGACAGGCCGATCCTGCTGACCTGCGGCGATCCGTCCGGCATCGGGCCGGAAATCGCGGTGAAGGCCTGCCTTGCTGGCGAGCGCTTTGTCTGGCTGGGCGATCCGAGCCATTTGCCAAAGGGCGCTGCCTGGCGTGAGGTGACCGATCTGACCGAACTGGTGCCAAGCCGGGTGCTGCCCGTCCTGCGCCATGACTTTGCTGCCCCCGCCCTGCCCGGCCAGCCCGACCCCGCAAATGCCGCCGGGGTGATTGCGGTCATTGAACGCGCCGTGGCGCTGGTCATGGCAGGCGACGCCTCGGCCATCTGCACCGCGCCAATCCACAAGAAGGCGCTGAAGGATGGCGCAGGGTTCGTCTTTCCCGGCCATACCGAGTTTCTGGCGCATCTGGCGGGCATTGACCGCGTGGTGATGATGCTGGCCTGCCCCGACCTGCGGGTGGTGCCGGTCACGATCCACATCGCGCTGTCAGAGGTGCCGGCCGCCCTGACCGAAAGTCTGCTGGAAGACACCATCCGCATCACCCATGCCGGGTTGATCCGCGACTTCGGGATTGCCTCCCCCCGGCTTGCGGTGGCGGGCCTTAACCCTCATGCAGGCGAAGGCGGAGCGATGGGCTGGGAGGATGAGCGGCTTATCCGCCCGCTGGTCACGCGCCTCGCAGCAGCGGGGATGGCGATCCGGGGGCCAATGTCGGCGGATACGATGTTCCATGCCGGGGCGCGGGCGGGCTATGACGCCGCGATCTGCATGTATCACGATCAGGCACTGATCCCGATCAAGACGATTGATTTTGCCGGGGGCGTGAATGTGACACTGGGGCTGCCCTTCGTGCGCACCTCACCCGACCACGGCACAGCCTATGACATCGCCGGGCGCGGCGTGGCTGATCCGACAAGCCTGATTGCAGCGTTGCGGATGGCGCGGGAGATGGCCGCGCGGCGGTAGGCGTTGGAGCCTCCGGCGGGGATATTTGGACAAAGATGAAAGGCTGAGAGTGGGAACGATTGACGGTCTGCCGCCCCTGCGGGAGGTGATCCGGGCGCATGATCTGGTGGCCAAGCGGCAGCTGGGGCAGAATTTCCTGTTGGATCTGAACCTTACGGCAAAGATTGCACGATCGGCTGGCGATCTGTCGGGGTGCGATGTGCTGGAGGTTGGCCCCGGCCCGGGGGGGCTGACGCGAGGCCTGCTGACCGAAGGTGCCCGGCGGGTGCTGGCGGTTGAGAAGGACGCGCGCTGCCTGCCGGCGCTGGAGGAGATTGCCGCAAGCGCTCCGGGGCGGCTGGAGGTTCTGATCGGCGACGCGCTGGAGGTCAATGTGCTGGCGCATCTGACCCCACCGATCAAGGTGGTGGCGAACCTGCCTTATAACGTGGGAACAGAGCTGTTGATCCGCTGGCTGTCGGCGCCCTGGCCGCCCTATTGGTCAAGCCTGACGTTGATGTTTCAAAAAGAGGTGGCGGAGCGGATCGTCGCCAAGCCGAAGGGCGATCATTATGGGCGGCTGGCCCTGCTGGCTCAATGGCGCTGCGACGTGGCAATCGTGATGACCCTGCCGCCCGAGGCGTTTACGCCTGCGCCCAAGGTGCATTCAGCCGTGGTGCAATTGACCGCCCTGTCCGGCCCACGTTTCCCGTGCGATTTCGCGGTGTTGCAACGGGTTACTGCCATGGCCTTCAACCAGAGGCGCAAGATGCTGCGGTCCAGCTTGAAGGGTATGGGACCGGGGATCGAAGGGCTTTTGGAAAGCGTGGGCATCCCCCCGACCGCGCGGGCCGAGGAGATCGGGTTAGAGCAGTTCTGCGCCTTGGCGCGGGCGGTTCAGGCGGCCTGACTGCGGTTCAGGACCCGCGCCATGGTTTCGCCCATGGCCGAGGGGTTCGGGGACACGGTGATCCCGGCGGCCTCAAGGATTTCCACCTTTTCCTGCGCGGATTCGCCAAAGGCGCTGATGATGGCACCGGCGTGGCCCATCTTGCGGCCTTTTGGGGCGGAGAGGCCCGCGATATAGGCGACCACGGGTTTGGTCATGTGATCGCGGGCGAAAGCCGCGGCTTCGGCCTCTTGCGGTCCACCGATCTCGCCGATCATCATGATGGCGTCGGTGTCGGGGTCTGCTTCAAAAAGCGCCAGTATGTCCTTGAAGCTGCTTCCGTTTATCGGGTCACCACCGATACCCACGCTTGTAGAAACGCCGATGCCAAGCGCTTTCATCTGGGCTGCCGCCTCATACCCCAGGGTGCCGGAGCGGCCGACGATGCCGATGCGGCCGGGCATGTAGATGTGCGGCGGCATGATGCCCATGAAGCCGCGGCCGGGCGAGATGATCCCGGCGCAGTTCGGGCCGATGAGGCGCATCTTTCTTTCCTCGGGGTAGCGTTTGAGGAAGCGCTTTACCTTCATCATGTCCTGACTTGGGATGCCGTCTGTCACGCAGACGGCAGTCTTGATGCCCGCATCGGCGGCCTCCATGATCGCGTCGGCAGCGAAGGGGGGTGGGACGAAGACGAGCGAAGCTTCGGCCCCCGTCGCCTCAACCGCCTCACGCACGGTGTTGAAGAGGGGGCGGTCGAGGTGGGACTCTCCCCCACGGCCGGGGGTGACGCCGCCCACAACATTGGTGCCGTGCTTGATCATGTCGGCAGCATGGAACGCGCCAATGCGGCCGGACATGCCCTGGACGATGACTTTCGTAGCTTCAGTGATGAGAATGGCCATTCGGAGGCTCCTTCAGGCGGCTTTGGCGGCGACCGCTTTGGCGGCGGCCTCGGCGAGGGTGTCGGCGGAAATCAGGGGAAGGCCGGAGGTTTCGATGATGCGCTTGCCTTCCTCGACGTTGGTGCCCGCAAGGCGGACGACGACGGGAATGGTCAGGCCAACCTCTTGATATGCCTTGACAACCCCTTCAGCCACCCAATCGCAGCGGTTGATGCCGGCGAAGATATTCACAAGGATCACACTGACATTGCGGTCAGCCAGAACGGTGCGGAAGGCGCGGACCACGCGTTCAGGGCTGGCGCCGCCGCCGATGTCGAGGAAGTTGGCGGGTTCGCCCCCGGCCAGCTTGATCATGTCCATCGTCGCCATCGCAAGGCCGGCGCCGTTGATGATGCAGCCGATGTCGCCCTCCAGCCCGACGTAGGCAAGGCCGTGGTCGCCAGCGGTGGATTCGCGGGGGTCTTCCTGGCTGCGGTCGCGGAGTTCTGCCACTTGAGGACGGCGGAACAAGGCGTTGGTATCGAAGGACATTTTGGCATCAAGGGCCACGAGGTCACCCGATCCGGTGACGACAAGCGGGTTGATCTCGACCATCACGGCATCAAGGTCGCGGTAGGCGCGGTAACAGGCTTTCAGGATCGTGACCATCTGGGCGATCTGGCCGCCCTTGAGGCCAAGCTGGAAGGCCAGTTCCCTCGCCTGGAATTCGGACAGGCCGACAGCAGGGTCAATGGTCATGCGGCGGAGGCTGTCGGGGTCGGTCTCGGCCAGATCCTCGATCTCCATCCCGCCATGGGCGGAGGCGACGATCATGATGCGTTCGGATTTACGGTCAAGGACGAAGCCGAGATACATCTCACGCGCGATGTCAGAGGCGGTTTCGACCCAGAGGCGGTAGACGCCCTTGCCGTTCGCGTCAGTCTGTTTGGTGACCAACTGTTTGCCAAAGAGGGTGGCGGCGAAGGCCGAAACCTCATGCTCATCGCGACACAGCTTGACGCCGCCAGCAGCCCCCCGGCCACCCGAGTGGATCTGGGCCTTGACCACCCAGGCAGAACCGCCGAGTTCGCGGGCGCGGTAGCCCGCCTGTTCGGGGCTGTAGGCAAGGCCGCCACGGGGAACCGGCACGCCGAAGCGGGCGAGGATTTCCTTGGCCTGATATTCGTGGATGTCCATCTGATCCCTCCCTATGGGCGGTGGGGTGCCCCCACCCCTCTCCCCTCCCCACAAGGGGGAGGGGAAGCGATTATGCTTTTTTTGCGCAAGGGCTTGGGCCGGAACCCTGATACCCGAGCCTGGGCTACCTTGCGCCGATGGCTTCAGCCACGGCGAGAAGGTTGCGCGCCATCTTTTCGGACGCCGCGTCGATCATCTTGCCGTCAAGGCTGGCAGCACCCTTGCCTTGGGCTTCGGCCAGTTTCAGTTCCTCGATGATGCGGCGGGCCTTGGTGACTTCGGCCTCGGTCGGGCTGAAGACTTCGTTCGCCAGCGCCACCTGGCTGGGGTGGATCGCCCATTTCCCTTCGCAGCCCAAGGCAGCAGCGCGGCGGGCACCGTCCTTGTAGCCCTCGGGGTCGGAGAAATCACCGAACGGCCCGTCGATGGCGCGGAGTCCGTAAGCGCGGCAGGCGATGACCATGCGGCTGATCGCGGCATGCCACTGGTCGCCGGGATACATCGGGTTCAGGCCGCCGATGTTGGTGGTGCGGGCGCGCATGCTGGCGGCGTAGTCGGCGACGCCGAAGTGCAGTGCCTCCAGACGGCCACCGAACTGAGCGATGGTTTCGACATTGGCCATGCCTAGGGCGGTTTCGATGAGGGCCTCAAGGCCGACGCGGGTGGTATAGCCCTTGGCCTGCTCAATCTGGTTGACCATCGCTTCGACCATATAAAGGTCATCGCGGACGCCGACCTTGGGGACCAGCAGGGTGTGAACGCGGGACCCCGCCTGCTCCATCACATCAACCACGTCGCGGTACATGTAATGGGTATCAAGGCCGTTGATCCGGACGCTGACAGTCTTGCCCTTCGCCGCCCAGTCGATGTCATTCAGCGCCTGAATGCAGTTCTTGCGGGCCTGTTCCTTTTCTGGCGGAGCGACCGCGTCTTCAAGGTCAAGGAAGACGTAGTCGGCGGGGCCATCGGCGGCCTTGTCGATCATGCCGGGGTTCGAGGCGGGCACTGCAAGTTCAGACCGCTGGAGCCGCTGCTTGCGCAGCGGGTAAAGTGTATGGCTCATCTATCTGTTCCTAATGGGTTATTCAGCGGCCATGCGCAGGGCGGCCTGCGCGGCGCGGCCTTGGGCATACCAGGCCTGAGCGGCAGCGACGCCAGAGCCGAACTCAATATCGGCCCCCGCCTCAACCAGCGCCATTTCGGCAACCGAGATCGCGGTCAGGCACATGCCTTCGTTCAGATCGCCCAGGTGGCCGATACGGAAGACCTTGCCCGCAAGCCGCGACAGGCCCGAGCCGAAGGAGGTGTTGTAACGCTCATACCCGATACGGATCACGTCGCGGGCGTCCACGCCGTCCGGCACGCGGATCGCGGTGACGGTGTTGGAGGCGAGGGAAGGGTGTTCGGCGCAAGGGGAAAGGCCCCAAGCGGCGACGGCACGGCGCACGCCTTCGGCAAGGCGGGCGTGGCGGGCAAGGACGTTGTCGAGCCCCTCGGCGTTGATCCGGTCCAGCGCGCGGCGCAGGCCGTGCAGGATTTGGGTGGGCGGGGTGTAGGGGAAGTAGCCGGTCTCAACCGTCTGCTTGAAGTCACGGAATTCGAAATAGGCGCGGCGCATGGTGGCGGTCTCGGACGCCTTAAGCGCCTTTTGGGACACACCGAGGATTCCGAGGCCAGCGGGGCACATCAGGCCCTTCTGGCTACCGGTCACGGCAAGGTCGACGCCCCAATCGTCCATCCGGAAGTCGATGGAGCCGACCGAAGACACGCCATCAACGAAGAGAAGCGCATCGTGGAAGCAGTCATCCAGCGCACGGCGAACTGCGGCGATGTCGCTGGTCACGCCGGTTGCGGTTTCATTATGGGTGACGAAAACGGCCTTGATCTCACCCTTCCGGTCAGCGGCCAGCTTGCGCATGAATTCGTTGACCGGGGCCCCTGCCCCCCAGGCGACGTCGATCACATCGACGGTCAGGCCAAGGCGGGTGGCCATCTCGGCCCAGAGGGTGGAGAACTGGCCATGCCGCGCCATCAGCACCCGGTCACCGGGGTTAAGGGTGTTGGTGATCGCCGCCTCCCAAGCGCCGGTGCCGGAGCCGGGGAACAGAATGACCTGGCCGGTGGTGGTGCGGAACACCGTTTTCAGGTCGGCAAGGATACCGAGGGTCATGGCGCCGAAATCAGGGCCGCGCTGATCCTGCATCGGCACGTTCATCGCCATGCGCACGTCTTCCGGCACATTGGTGGGGCCGGGGATGAAAAGATGATTGGTTCCGGTGCGCATTGTGATCCTCCCGATTTCGTTAAGCCTCTCCTGTCACCAATCTCGGGATGTGCAAAAGCAAAGCGGGTCGCGCTGTAAACGCGAAAGTTTACAGATGTTGATTTCTGTAATATTGTAAAAATCACAAACCATGACAGGTGTGCAACGGTATGCAGAAAACCTTCATCGGCCCGCATCTGCGGCGGTTGCGCCTGGAGCGGGGCGAGACCCAAGGGGCGATGGCGCGGGTCCTCGGGATCAGCCCGTCCTATGTGAACCTGCTGGAAAACAACGAACGCTCGGTCTCGGTGCAGGTGATGCTGAAGCTGTTCGAGGCTTACGGCGTCGACTGGCGCGAGATCGCGGAGGAGGACGGCTCGGGCGCATTGGCAGACCTTCGGGCCGCACTGCAGGACCCGGTCTTTGCCGAGGCACGGCCTGACCTTACGCAACTGCGCGCGGCGCTGGTGCATGCGCCGGACCTGGCGGCAGCGTTCCTGCGGCTGCACCGCAGCTGGCAGGCGGCGACGGATCAGCTGTTGTCACTGAACGAAGGCGAGGTGCGGGCGATCAGCGCCACACCCGAAGCCGCCGTGCACAACGTGTTTCGCCGTCAGCGCAACCACTTCCGTGATCTGGAGGAGGCGGCCGAGGCGTTCTGGACCGCCCCGGTCGAGCGGGACGAGATCTATGTGGCGCTGAAGCAGCGCCTGCGGGAGAAGCTGGGCATTTCAGTGCGCCTCGTGCGGGTGGAGGACCTGCCGGGCACCCTGCGCCAGTATGATGAGGGGCGGCGCGAGATCCTGCTGTCAGAGGCGCTGGACCACACCAACCGCACCTTCCAGCTGGTGCACATGTGCGGCTTGCTGGAGCAACGGGCGCTGCTGGACGGGCTGGTGGACCGTTCAGGGATCGCCGATCCGCGCGGGGTGGCGCGGCTGCGGGTGGAGCTGGCGAACTACTTCGCCGCTGCCGTGCTGATGCCCTATACGGCGTTTCTGGCCGAGGCGCGGGCAACGAAATACGACCTTGACCACATTGCCACGCGGTTCGGGGTGAGCTTCGAGCAGGCGTGTCATCGCGCAACCACCCTGCAGCGTGAGGGGGCGCAAGGGGTGCCGTTCTTCTTTCTGCGCATCGACAAGGGCGGAAATGTCACGAAGCGGTTCAACGCCACGGATTTCCATCTGGCGGAATATGGCGGGGCCTGCCCGCGGCTGGATGTGCATACTTCGTTCAGGACGCCGGGCAAGATCGTCCCGCAATTCGTTGAAATGCCCGATAAATCGCAATACTTCGTCTTTTCGCGCACCGTGGACCGTCCGACCTGGATCCGCCATGCGCAGGACAACCGCCTGGCCGTGGCGATGGGCTGCATGATCGAGCATGCGGGCGAGATCGGCTATGCCGAGGCATTCAGCGTTGCAGGCGCGCGGATGGTGCCGATCGGGATCAACTGCCGGGTCTGCCCGCGCGCCAACTGCGACCAGCGGGCGCATCAGGCGACGATCCTGACCCAACCGGTGGATGAAAAGCGCCGTGGGGCAACGCGGTTTGATGGGTAGCAGCGGGGGTTTCACACCCCCGCACCCCCGTGGGATACTTGCGCAAAGATGAAATCAGGCTTTGACGCGCAGGTTCTGCGGATCGTGCAGCGGGATCAGGTGGACCTGGGCGGGAACGCGTTCGGAAGCGACCTCCAGCTCGTAAGTGCCTGATCGAATGAAATCTTCTGTCACGCCCTCTGGATGGCGGATGTAGCCCAGGCCGATGGCGCTGCTGATGGTGTGGCCGTAACCGCCAGAGGAGAGCCAGCCGACGCGCTGGCCGTTTCGGTAGATCGTCTCGCGGCCGAGAAGGACTGTTTCCGCGCTGGCGGTGAAGGTTGCGAGGCGTTTCTTCACGCCGTTGGCGAGTTGTGCGGCGATGGCGTCGCGGCCAAGGAACGGCAGGCCGGACTTCATCTTCACCGCCCAGGCAAGGCCCGCCTCGACCGGGGTGTGGTCGGGGCCGATGTCGGACCCCCAGGCGCGGTAGCCCTTTTCCAGCCGCAGGGTTTCAATCGCGCGGTAGCCGGCGTTGGTGATCTGGCCGGTGGCCATAAGGGCCTCATAGACCGTAACGGCAGTTTCGGTCGGCATGTGCAGTTCCCAGCCGAGTTCACCGACGTATGTCACGCGCAGGGCCAGAACGGGGCAGCCGGCGATGGAAATGGCTTTGGCGGTGCCGAAGGGGAAGGCGGCGTTTGACAGGTCGCCTTCGGTGAGAGGTTGCAATATCTCGCGCGATTTTGGGCCCATCAGGGACAGGACCGCAGAGCCGGAGGTGACGTCGATCAGGTGAGCATCGCCGCACAAGTTACGGGAAATCCAGTCGAAATCATGGGTGGCAAAGCCGGTGCCGGTGACAATGTAAAACTCATCTGCCGCGCGGCGGACGACGGTCAGGTCACATTCGATGCCGCCTTTGGCGTTCAGCATCTGGGTGTAGGTCAGGCTGCCAATTGCCCGATCCACATTCCCGGCGGCGATCCAGTTCAGCGCCTTGGCGGCGTCGGGGCCTTTCAGGGTGAACTTGGCGAAGGAGGTCTGGTCGATCAGCACGCAGCCTTCGCGTGCGGCGGTGTGCTCGCGGCCCACGGCGTCAAACCAGCCGGGGCGCTGGTAAGAATAGCGGTCAACGGGGTCTTCGCCGGGGGCGGCGAACCAGTTCGGGCGTTCCCAGCCGAGTTTCTCGCCAAAGCAGGCGCCCGCCGCTTTCAGGTGGGCGTAGAGGGGCGACCGGCGGGTGGGTCTGGCCGACTTCATCTCTTCGGACGGCCAGGCGATGGTGTAGTGCTTGGCGTAAGCCTCCATCGTACGGGTGCGGACGTAATCGGTCGAGCGGTGCATGGGGCCGAAGCGGCGGATGTCGACGGGCCAGAGGTCATAGGGCGCGGCCCCGGTGGCGACCCATTCAGCAAGCGCCATCCCTGCCCCGCCGCCCGAGGCAATGCCGAAGGCGTTGAAGCCCGCACCGACGAAGAAGTTTCGCAGCTCTGGCGCCTCACCCAGGATGAAGTTGCCGTCAGGGGTAAAACTTTCAGGGCCGTTGATCAGTTGCTTGACCCCTGCGGTTTCCAGCGCGGGGACGCGGGCGATGGCATCGTCCATGAACTGGGAATAGTGGTCGAAATCCGAGGTCAGCAGTTCAAAATGGAAGCCCTCGGGGATGCCGTTTTGCGCCCAGGGTTTGGGGTTCGGCTCATACCCGCCCCAGACCAGGCCGCCGACTTCCTCTTTCCAGTAGGTCAGTCGGTCGGGGTCGCGCAGGGTGGGCAGGGTGGTGGTCACCCCCTCGATGCGTTCGGTGACCATGTACTGGTGTTCGACCGAAACGAGGGGGACGTTGACGCCTACCGTGGCGGCAAGGGTGCGGGTCCATTGGCCGGCGCAGACCACCACCTTTTCACACTCGATGGTGCCAAAGGGGGTCTCAACCCCCCGAATGCGGCCATCTTCGACGATCACCCGCGTCACCGGCGTGTCTTCAAAGATCTTCACCCCCGCCATCCGTGCGCCGCGCGCGAGGGATTGGGTGATGTCGGAGGGGTTGGCCTGGCCGTCGGTGGGCAGGTAGGCTGCCCCCACCAGATCGTCGATGGTCATCAGGGGCCAGAGGTCTTGTGCTTCCTTCGGGGTAAGAAGGTGCATTTCAAGGCCAAAGCTGTGCGCCGTGGTGGCCTGACGCTTTACCTCGGTCCAGCGTTCGGCGTTGCAGGCAAGGCGCAAGCCGCCGTTCATCTTCCAGCCGGTTTGCAGGCCCGTCTCAGCCTCCAGCGTCTTGTAAAGCGCGACCGAGTGGCCAAGAAGCTGAGTGATGTTCGCGCTTGTGCGCAGTTGGCCTACCAGACCTGCCGCGTGAAAGGTGGTGCCAGAGGTCAGTTTCTTGCGCTCCAGCAGAACCGTGTCGGACCAGCCGAGTTTTCCAAGGTGGTAGGCCACGGAACAGCCGACGATGCCGCCCCCGATGATGACGGCGCGGGCTGTCGAAGGCAGGGCGGGGCTGGGACGGTCGGTCATGAAGAGGTCCTGAAGGTGGCCAATGCGGCGCGGTAGGTTGCAAGGTAATCTGCCGTATACGCGGCATAGTCAAAGTCCAGTCCCGAGTGGATTTCCTGCACCATGGACCACATCGCCTCCCGCAGGGCCGCGGCGGCCTTCATCGCGCGGTAGCGGCGCCAGAGGTCAGCGTCGGGCGCCTGGCCGTAATAGGTGGTCAAAAGCCAATCTTCCTGCACGGCATCAAGGCCCGCGTTGGCGGCAAGCCCACCGAGGTCGAAGAGCGAAGAGTTCCAGCCCGCATAGTCCCAGTCGATCAGCCACATTCGGGTGCCGTCATGCAGGAAGTTGGCGGGCAGCAGGTCATTGTGGCCAAAGACAAGGTCGATGCGGCCGACGGCGGCTTCCAGAGTGGCGGCTTCATCCAGCAGGCCCGGGATCTGTGGCAGGTGGCGTGAGGCCCCCTCCTCCAGGGTGGCGGCGTAGTCGCGCAAGACATGGAACACCCAGAAGGTCAGCGCCGGGCCGCGAAGGTGGCGGGGGATGTCACGGTGGGTATTGCGGACCAGCGCCAGTGCCTGGGCCAGAAGGTCAGGCTGGCGCAGATCCAAGGCTGTCATGGTGCGACTTTCGACGAAGTCGATCACCAGAGCGCCGGGTTCGTGATACAGCACGGCGGGGGAAATCCCTGCGGCATGGGCGGCGCGGCTGGCGGCAAGTTCGTTGAAGCGCATGATCTGGTGGACAGGAATGTCATCGCCGATCCGAACCACGGCGCGGCGGTTGGCATCGGTCACCAGCACGTTCAGGTTGGTGATCCCGCCCCCCAAGGGCACGGCGCTGACCGGCCCGACCCAAAGCGGCAGCGCCAGCGCGCGCGCAACCGGATCACGCGGCGCAGGCATCAAGATGGCGTTGGGGTTGGGACACGCGGGCAGATCCTTGGTGTGGGCTTTTGGGTGGGCTATGGGGCGCAGAGTGGTCAGGACCGGCGGTGCTGTCAAAGGGATTGTGGCGGGGCAAGGGTCCGGCTGTGGCAGGCCCAAAGCGCCTCGGCCAGGCGTTCGGGGCGCAGGGGTTTGGCGACGACGGCAGCAAAGCCCTGGGCCAGATAGTCCTGCACCTGATGGGTCATCGCATTGGCGGTGACAGCAATGGCATGCGGCGCAGCCAAGCCAAGGGAGGCGGTCTGGGCCTGCAGCGCGTGCAGGGTGGAAAGCCCGTCACGCCCCGGCATGGCGATGTCCAGAAGGACGGCGGCGTGCCGGTCGGGTTGCCAAAGGCGCAGCACCTCCTCCCCGCTGGAGACGATGTCAGCGGTGACACCCAGCGCCTGCAACAGGCTGGCAAGGATGATCCGGTTGGTCGCGTTATCTTCGGCGGCAAGCACGGTCATCGGCGGCAGTTGCGGCAAGGGGGCCGCGCGCAAGGGGGCGGCGGTATCGGCCAGGACCGGCATCTCAAGTGTGACAGTGGCCACAAGCCCCTGCCCCGGCGCGCCGGAAAGCGTGACCTCACCCTGCATCATCCGGGCCAGACGCCGAACGATCGCCAGCCCAAGACCCGTGCCACCATAGCGCCGGGCAATACCGCCCTGCCCTTGCGTAAACTCGCCAAACACGCGGACCATCTCATCCTGCGTCATTCCGATACCGGTATCGGTCACCGTCACCACCAGCCGCTGGGGATGGGCCGCATCCACCACGACGCTGACCGTCCCCGCATCGGTGAACTTGATGGCGTTGCCCACAAGGTTGTGCAGGATCTGGATCAGGCGCTTTTCATCGCCAAAGCGCAGGCTGTCGCGGTAGGCACCGATGCAATGGGTGGCAAGCGTGATCCCCTTGTCGCGCGCACGGACGTGGTGGATCGCGGCCACGCGGTCAAGCAAATCGCGCAGACGCAACGGGGCGGGGTCCAGTGCCAGATGCCCGGCCTCGATCTTGGCCAGATCAAGGATGTCGTTGATGACCGACAACAGATGCTCGCCCGAATCGCGGATCACGCGCAGCTTGGCCTGATGGTCGGGGTCGGCAAGGTCACGGTCCAGCACCTCGACCATGCCAAGGACACCGTTGAGGGGGGTGCGCATCTCATGGCTCATCGCGGCCAGGAAATCGGATTTGGCCCGGTTGGCCGCTTCGGCGGTGGTCATGGCGGCGCGCAGGCGGTCTTCGCTTTCGGCGCTGTCGGTGATGTCGGTCAGCGAACACAGGGCTGCAAGGTCGGTTCCCGGGGCGGACAGCCGGGCCGCATTGACCGACAGTGTGCGCCGGGTGCCGTCAGGCCAGAGGATGGCAAGGCGCACGTCCTGCTGCACGGCCTGACCCTCCAGCGCGCGGTCAAGGGGCAGATCCTGAACCGCGACCGGGTTGCCGGCCTGATCAGTGACCACGGCGGCGGCGAAAATCTGGCGCAGGTCATCCTGCGGGGCGACGGGGCGACCAAGGACCGCCTCGGCCGCGGCATTGGCAAAGACGACACGGCCCAGCACATCCACCGCGACGATGCCAGAGACCGAGGTTTCCATGATCCGCGCCAGCGTGTCGCGTTCGCGTGCCAGCGCCATCTCAAGCGCCTTGGCACCCGACACGTCGATATTGACGCCGCTGGTGCGGACCACCCGACCCGACACATCCCATTCGATGGCCTGGGTGCGGGTCAGCACCCAGACCCAGTGCCCCTGCCGGTGACGCACGCGCAGTTCGTGTTCGTAGGCCCATTCCCCAGCGGCAAAGCGGCGCTCTTCATGCGCGATCAGCGACTCGGCGTCGTCGGGGTGGACGATGTCCAGCCAGTCCTGCAGGGGCATCGGGTTCAAATCTGACGCGCGGTGGCCAAGGATATCCGCCCAGCGTTCACTGACAAGGGTCAGGCCGCTGCGCAGGTCATGTTCCCAGGTGCCAACCCGCGCACCGTCAATCAGACGGATCAGGCGCTGTTCCGCCTCGATCCGGGCCGAGACGTCCAGCGTGACGCCCGAGATGCGCCGGGGCGTGCCATCGCTACGCCGGGCCAGAACCCGCCCCCGCGACAGGACCCAGACCCAGTGGCCCTTGCGGTGGCGCAGGCGGCAGAGAAAATCAAACTCGTCCTCGCCCCGCTGAAACAGGGCGCGGCGCGTATCTTCGGCGGAGGCAAGGTCGTCGTGGTGCATCAGGGCCATCAGGTCCGGCATCGCGTCTCGCAGCGCGTCCGGCAGATCGCCCATAACAGTGTCACGCCCCAGCATCGCCCGCCAACGGTCATTCATCGCGCTAAGGCCGGTGTCATGGGCCCAGTCCCAGACCGCCACCTCACCGCCGTCCACCACCTGTTGCAGGCGCCTGTCAGCCTGCCGGCGAGAGGTCACGTCTTCATAAACCCCCACCGTTTCGCGCGATGGGGTGGCACGTTCGCGGACCCAGATCAGGCGACCATCGGCCAGCGCGTCCTCACCATCCCAGCTTTGGGTCAGCGGGCGGTCAAGGCGGCGCTGCAGGCTGGCATCATCCCGTTCACCTGCCGGCCCGAAAATGCCCGCCACGATGGCGGCTTGCAGCAGATCATCATACAGCGCGCCAACCTTGATCTGGTCGGCGATGCCCGCAAAGACACGGGTGTATTGGGTGTTCCACAAGACCAGCCGGTCATCGGCATCCCAGATGGCAAAGCCGTCATCCAGCGCCTCGATTGCGCTGACCAGGCGGGAACGCGTTGCCTCAAGCGCGCGCTGTTCGTCGCGCAGGGCGGCCTCTTTGGCGCGCATATCGGTCACGTCTTCGATCAGCGCCCAGACCAGACGGCGACCGTTGGGATCAATGCTCATAAAGCCGCGCAGGACGGCTGGAAAGCGGCTGCCATCGGCACGGCGCAGCATCGCCTCGACCGGGCCATAGCTTTGCTTGAGGCGCAACGCCTCAACCGCGGCATCAATCACCCAGGCGGCATCGGCGGGCAGGATCTGGCGGATATCAAGATTGCCTTCGGCCTGCGGGTCAAAGCCGAAGGTCTGCTTGAAGGCGCGGTTGCCGTCCAGAACCACGCCCGTATCATAGTCATTCAGCAGGATCGGATGGGGGCACATCTCAAAAAACGCGGTGAACTGGCCTTCGCGGTAGGACGCCATCTCATCCGTGTTCATCGAGGATGACAGGTCACGGATCACCGCCACCACGCCCGAGGCCCCTTTGGCAGCATCGACCTGCAAGGGTGCGACCGACACCTCATACCAATTCGGCGCAACCAGGCTGGGCACGCCCACACGCCGGCTGCGGGCAGAGCGGGCGTGGGGCGGATTGCGCAACAGATCTTCCAGCACGCGGGCCAGGGGCTCGGGGAACACCTCACGCAAATGCCGCCCGATGCCGGCATGGACCAGCGACGACAGCCAGGGCAGCTTTTCACTGTGGCAGGCGGCAATGTGGCCGGCGGGGCAAATCTCGATCACCAGGTCGGGCAGCGCGCGCAGGGTGGCGGTCAGGTGGCTGCGGGTTTCAGCCTCGGTCTGGGCGGCATCGGCCCGCTGCAGGACCGCAGCCACCGCCCGCGCAACCGAGGTCAGAAGGAACACTTCAGTCTCGCCCCAGCGGCGCTGGGCGGCCTCGCTGTCAAAGCCGACCACCCCCAGAAGCCGGTCGCCATCGCGCAGCGGCAGCATCAAGGAGGACTGGATACCAGCCATTTGCAGGAAGGCGCGCTCGGGCAGGTCGGGGGGCAGCGCGCCCCGGTCGGGGATGATGACGGACTGCCCGGCAGAAAACGCCGCATGCCAGCTGGGATGGACGGTAGGGTCGATGCATTGCATCCGGGGCTTCAGGCTGGCCACGCCGGGGGCAACCCATTCATGGCTGTTGTAGTGCATGCCATCGGGGCGGATGCGGAAGATGAAGGTGCGATCAAGGCCGCAGGCCTGGCCAAGCCGGGCCAGGGTCGCGTTCAGCGTGGCGTTGATCCCCGCACTGCCGGGTGCCAGAAGGTCGTTGATCAGGTCGATGACCAGATGCTCAATCTGCGGGGTGGCGCTGGCGCGCGTCAGGGTGATCTGCGGCGCAGGGCCAAGGTCAAGCGCGGCCGTGCTGTCCGTCTTGCCCCCACGTTCCATTCGCGTCCTCTGGTTGGTCTTGTCGCACAACTATCGGACGAAAGGGACGGTCCCGCAAGTCTTGCTCCCAAAGCTGCGTCATTACGGTCAGCCCCAAAGTCCCAAGGGCTGGTGCGCGTAGCCCGGAAAGACTGCCGCCGGATCGCCAAGGCGCATGTGGCCAGCCAAAAGCTCGGCCAGAACCGCGCGGTAATCGGTGACCACGGCCAGATCGGCGCCTTCCTCAAGTGCGTCGTGGGCAAGGCCGGGCCAGCGCCCCACCATGCGCCCGCCCCGCGCCTGGGGCCCGAGGACCAGCATCACATTGCCGCGCCCATGGTCGGTGCCGCCCCCGGTGTTCGACCGCAGGCGGCGGCCAAACTCGCTCATCACCACAACCGACACATCCTGCTGCAAGGGGCCAAGGTCGCGCCAGAAGGCCATCACCCCGTCGGCCAGCCAGCCGGTCAGCTGGGTGAACTGGCTCGCCTGCGCCACATGGGTATCCCAGCCCGGTACATCGACCGTGGCCACGCGCAGGCCAAGGTCCTCTTTGATTGCCTGCGCCACCGTCTTCAGGGGCGGACTGACGGGGTTGCCTTCGGGGTAGTCCTGCGCGGGGATATAGTCGCGCATCGCCCCCGTCTGGTCTGACCATAGCCGGCTGCCGACCATGTCGGACAGGCCGATCAGGTCTGCCATCGGTCGGGCCAGGGGGCCGTGGTCGCCAAAGCCCGCCTCAAGCCGCGCGCGCAGGGCCGGGGCCAGCCAGTTGCCCTGCCCAAGCATCAGATCGCCCAGGGTTTCGGCCACCGCCGCCGATGCCCCAAGCAAGCTTGCCGGGCGCATTGCCCCCACGGCAAGCGCAGGCATCGGGCCGCCGGGCCCCTCGGCCGCAAGCCAGCGCCCGATCCAGCCGGACGGGTCACCCGGCGGCAGCGTGCCGCCGAAAAGCCCACGCTCGATGCGGGCTTCGGCGTCAAAATGGCTGCGCGTCGCTTCGGGCAGGCCAGCAGCATGGATCACCGACAGATCGCTGGCGTCGTAAAGATCAGCCAGCGCCCCTGCCGCCCGGTGAAAGCGAAAGTCCACATCCGCCACCCCTTGTCGCAGCGCCCGCCCTGCCCCGTCGCCACTGCGCAAGACCCGCAGGTCTTCGGGCCGGGCGGCGATAAAGTCGGGGTCGCTGGCGGGCGAGATCAGGCCAAGCCCATCAGCGCCACCGCGCAGGAAAATCACCACAAGGATCGGGTCACGGGCCATTGGGTCCCCTATCGCAACAGGAATTCGGGGGTCAGCGCGGCAAAGGCGATGGCGGCCCTCGCAAGGCCCTGCCGGTCTTGCGGGGTGAAATCTGCGGCGGGGGTGTCAGGATCAATGCCATAAATCCCGGTAAGATCCGCACCCACTCCAGCCGAGGCAGAGGCAGCAACACTTGCGGCATGTCGCGTCACAAAGGCGGCCATCGTCTCATCCGGGGTGGCCAGCCCTGCCAGATCAGCCGTGACGCCGCCAAACCAGTCGTCATGGGCATAAAGTGCCAGGTCCACGATCCGGTTCAGGGTGCTGGCCCCGGTCCAGGCGGCAAGTCGGTCAGGATGGCCGGTGGGCGGGCCATATTCGTGCTGCCGCCAGCCCGCACGGCCAAGCTGCCAGACCCAGGCATTCTCCGTGGCCGTCACCTCAGCGCCCGACGCGCGGTACAGGGCGGCGAGGGTTTCAAACGGACGGCGCAGCTTGGTTGGCGGGGCGTCAAACTCAGCCGACAAGACCAGCAGCCGCAGAACGCGCGCGATCTGGTCCGGGGCGTCGGCCGCGGCCAGAAATTCGGCGGCCATCCGGTCCACCAGCGCCACGGGCGGATCATCGGCAAGCAGGCGGCGGGCAAGCTTTTTGCAGACAAACCGCGCGGTTTGTGGGTGA